>NZ_JBNHEX010000004.1:0-387888 GCF_059089685.1 Arthrobacter sp. sptzw42 | reverse complement strand
AGACCTGCTGGTCACTGGTGTCCTTCAGGCCCCGGTTGTGCAGGTACCGGTTGGACTGGGCCTGGTAGATCGCGTTCATCGGCCCGATGCCCATGGAAACGGTGGGGAATTCCCAGAAGTCCGGCATCAGGCGCGGGTGCGGGTAGGAGGACAGGGCGTGCCCGGCCCGGGACTTTTCCTGCCGGAACCCGTCCAGGTCCTCCTCCGAAAGCCGGCCTTCCATGAACGCCCTGGCGTACATGCCGGGGGAGGCGTGGCCCTGGAAGAAGACCTGGTCCCCGCCGCCGGGGTGGTCCTTGCCACGGAAGAAGTGGTTAAACCCGACCTCGTACAGGGTCGCGGCCCCGGCGTAGGTGGAAATGTGCCCGCCCACGCCGATGTTCGCCCGCTGCGCACGGTGAACCATCACCGCAGCGTTCCAGCGCATGTACGCCCGGTAGCGGCGCTCGAACTCCTCATTGCCCGGGAACTCCGCTTCCTGGTCCACCGGGATCGTGTTCACATAATCGGTAGTGGTCACCATCGGCACCCCGACGCTCTGCGCACCGGCACGCTGCAACAGGCTCCGCATGATGTATTGGGCACGCTCGGTACCCTGTTCCCTGATCAATGAATCCAGGGACTCAACCCACTCGGCGGTCTCTTCCGGATCACGATCAGGCAGCTGGTTAGTCAACCCGCTGAGGATATGGGAGGTATCTTCTCCTGCAGCCACGGGAGCCTCATTTCATCATCGAATGGCCCTTGTTTTCATATTGTGAGAAAACAATCTTGCAATACGAGATTAGGACGGTTGGGGATGCGCGGTCAACACGACAGGGCCTCCCAATGCCGCGCGGATAACAAAGAACCGCTGCCAACCAATTGTGACCGGCGCGGAGGTCGGGGCATCTTGACCAAGGGTGACCCAGGTCATACTCTTATTTCACCATTCAATATCTCGATTCCGCAATGTGGAATAGAAGACTGGCCCCTAGCGCCGTCCTTACCACTGCGGATCCTCCCAGAATTGAGACCCTTATGCAGACCCCTCCGCCGGTCGGCGTCGACGCAGCTCCACACCTGACAGCGCCGTCAGTTGCCTCCGCCCACCCTTCCCTTAGCGTTGAAGCTCTCTGCGACTCAGCCAGCGCAGCATCCGGCCAAGCCATCAGCCCCACCCTTTATAACGTAGATCTTGCTCCCACTAAGCGCGCCGGCCGCAGCTGGTCGGGCTACAGCATCTTCACCCTCTGGGCCAACGACGTGCACAGCCTTGGCAACTATGCCTTCGCCATTGGGCTCTTCGCCCTGGGCCTGGGGGGATGGCAGATCCTCCTGGCACTCGCCATTGGTGCAGCACTGCTGTTCGGCCTCCTGAATCTATCCGGCTTCATGGGCGTGAAAACCGGCGTTCCGTTCCCGGTGATGAGCCGGATCAGTTTCGGAATCAGGGGCGCCCAAATCGCCGCCCTCCTGCGCGGCGCCGTGGCTATTGCCTGGTTCGGCATCCAGACCTACCTCGCCTCGGTCGTCTTCCGCGTCATGCTTGTAGCGATGTTTCCGCCCCTTGCCGCCATGGACAAGGACTCCATACTGGGCCTCTCCACCCTGGGCTGGATTGCGTTCGTCATCCTTTGGGTCGTCCAGCTGGTCATCGTCAGTTTCGGCATGGAAATGATCCGCAAGTACGAGGCGTTCGCGGGTCCCGTCATCCTGGCCACCATGGCAGCCATCGCTGTCTGGATATTCATCGAGGCCGGCGGTGCCATCGCGTGGTCCTCCAACAACGCCCTCGAAGGGCCCGAGATGTGGCTCACCATCTTTGCCGGCGGCTCCCTATGGGTTTCCATCTACGGCACCTTTGTCCTGAACTTCTGTGACTTCACCCGCTCCGCCGTCTCGAAAAAGGCTGTTGTGCGCGGAAATTTTTGGGGCATCCCCATCAACATGCTCGTCTTCGGCGCCATCGTAGTGGTGATGGCCGGAGGGCAGTTCAAAATCAACGGCACCATCATCCAAAGCCCGTCCGACATCGTCCAGACCATTCCCAATACGTTTTTCCTTGTGCTGGCCTGCCTCGCCCTGCTGATCCTGACCATCGCGGTTAATCTCATGGCGAACTTCGTGGCCCCGGTCTACGCCCTGACCAACCTGTTCCCCAGACGGCTGAACTTCCGTAAGGCGGCCATCGTCAGCGCCGTTATAGGCCTGGTCATCCTGCCTTGGAACCTCTACAACAACCCCTTGGTCATCGTGTACTTCCTGGGCGGCCTCGGCGCCCTCCTCGGCCCGCTGTTCGGCGTCGTTATGGCTGATTACTGGCTGATCCGCCGCGGCAGGGTCAACGTTCCGGAGCTCTACACTGCCTCGCCGGCCGGAACCTACTACTACAGGAACGGCGTGAACCCCCGCGCCATCATCGCCATGGTGCCGGCAGCCGTCGTGGCGCTGCTGATTGCGTTTGTCCCGGCGCTGGCGGCAGCGGCACCCTTCGCGTGGTTCTTTGCGGCAGGGATCGCAGCAGCTGTGTATTTCTTCATCGCGGACCGCTCCCAGCGGCTGGAAGACCGCGACGGCGAGGCCATTGCCATCGCCAGCACCCACTGACTAAGGAAACTTCGATGCGCATACTCGTTGCGAACGTCAACACCACCGCGTCCATGACGGACTCCATCGCTGCCTCAGCCCGGAACATCGCCGCCCCCGGCACGGAAATCGTTGGCATAACGCCACGGTTCGGCGCGGACTCCTGCGAAGGAAACTTTGAAAGCTACCTGGCCGCCATCGCCGTAATGGATGCCGTGACCCGTTACCCGGAACCGTTCGACGCTGTAGTACAGGCAGGGTACGGGGAGCACGGACGTGAAGGGCTGCAGGAGTTGCTGGACGTTCCGGTGGTGGACATCACCGAGGCAGCAGCCAGCACCGCCATGTTCCTGGGCCACAAGTACTCCGTGGTCACCACCCTGGACCGGACCGTTCCGCTCATCGAGGACCGACTCAAGCTTGCCGGGCTGGATGCCCGCTGCGCCTCGGTGCGGGCCAGCGGCATGGCAGTCCTGGAACTTGAGGAAGAACCCGAACGGGCAGTGGAAGCCATCATCAACCAGGCGATGCTGGCCGTGAGCCAGGACAAAGCGGAAGTTATTGTGCTTGGCTGCGGCGGCATGGCCGGCTTGGACGAACAGATCAGGCAACGTGCGGGCGTCCCGGTGGTGGACGGCGTGGCGTCCGCCGTAGCCATCGCCGAATCCCTCGTCCGCATGCGCTTGTCCACATCCAAAGTCCGGACCTACGCTGCACCGCGGCCCAAGACCGTCATAGGCTGGCCGCTCAACAACACAGGCGTGCCGGCTTCGCTGTAGGCGGCAACCCCTTACATTGGGGCAAAGGTGCTGCGCAGCGGCCAGGAGGAGAAGAGCTTGAACCAACCCCAGCCCCCCGAACGCGTTGCCGTGGTCACTGGAGCAGGATCCGGCATCGGCCGGGCAGTGGCCCGCCTCCTCCTGGCTGATGGTTTCGCCGTCGCCCTTGCCGGGCGGCGCGAACAGCAACTGGTGGAGACGGCCGACGGCCACCGAAACGCACTTCCGGTGACCTGCGACGTCACCCGGCCCGACGACGTCGAGCAGCTTTTCGAGGCCACCCGCCGGCAGTGGGGCCGGGTGGACCTGCTGTTCAACAACGCCGGCATCTTTGGGCCGGCGGCCAGCGTGGACGAGATTTCGCTGGCCGACTGGGATGCCACCGTGGCGGTGAACCTCACCGGCTCGATGCTGTGTGCTGCGGCCGCCGTGCGGGCCATGAAGTCGCAGGATCCGCAGGGCGGCCGGATCATCAACAACGGTTCCATCTCCGCGCACTCGCCCCGGCCCCGGACAGTGGCTTATGCCGTCACGAAGCACGCCCTGACCGGACTGACTAAAAGCATCGAGCTGGACGGCCGGGACTACGGCATCACCTGCGGGCAGATCGACATCGGCAACACGGCCACGGAGATCATGGACACCATCGGTGTGGGGGACGGGGCGCTCCAGGCGGATGGCAGCCGCCGGGTTGAACCCACTTTTCCCGTTGAGGATGCAGCCCGGGCAGTGCTGATGATGGCCAACATGCCGGCCTCTGCCAGCGTGGGGTCAGTAGTGGTGACGGCTGCGGGCATGCCGTTTATCGGCCGCGGCTGAACCCTAGAGGGGGAAGAGCGCCGAAAGGTCCGCGCGCAGGCCTGAAGCGGCCACCTTGCCCGCCGCCACTGCCTCGCCCCAGCTCAACTCGCCGGTCACCATCGCAAGCCAGGTGGCGGCGTCGCACTCAATCACGTTCGGCGGGGTGCCGCGCGTGTGCCGCGGCCCCTCCACGCACTGCGTAACGCCGAAGGGCGGGACCCGCACCTCCACCGAATTGCCCGGCGCCCGCGCGGTGACTTCCTCAAGCGTGTACCTCACTGCCGTGGCCAAAAGTGCCCGCGGGACCTGAACGTTCGACGACGGCTCCGCGGCCTTACGCCACGCCTCCACCGCAGCGGCGCCCTCTTCGATATCGATCCGACGGCGGGCAACAGGCATGTTTCCGGCTTTCTTACGGTGCGGGTTATCTGGGGACGGCCATCAGGCTACCGCGCCAAGGCTTTGCGACAGAATCAGCGCGGGTACCACGGGAAAATCTGTGGGTACTTTCCTCAATCCAGCAGCGCCGAAACCGCCGGGCCCAGCCTGATCTGCCCCACGGGACGGCCGCCGCCCAGCACCGGCTCCACCACTTTCTCCAAAACGCTAGCAACCCCCGGGATTTCCACGGCGCCGGCCGCTGCGAGAAGCGTCAGGGCCACCAGGGAAGTGGCCCTGGTATTCCCGTCCAGTATCTTGACGGCCACGGAAACACCCTGCGGCGTGGCCATGGCGAGGACACCTTCGGCACCCACCTTGGCGATGACCTCCAGCTCGTCCATCACCAGGGTGTTGGCCTCACCCAGGCCCTGGACCGCCCACGGGTAATCAAGCATCGACGTCGCGATGGTGGCGGCACGGGCGCTGAAACTTTGGTCGCCGGGCGCCTTGGCCAACTGGGAGAAACCCCGTGCCAGCCCCTTGAGGGAAACCGCCGCCACAGGCGCACCGCAGCCGTCGATCCCTAGGTGCGCGATCTTCTCGCCCGTGTACTCCTCGATAACCGTGCGGACCCGCTGCTGCAGAGGGTGGTTGGGCTCCAGGTAGCTGTCGGTGTCCCAGCCGTTTTCCGTGCAGGCCCACAGGAAAGCTGCGTGTTTGCCGGAACAGTTGAACGCCAGCCTGGACTTGCCGCGCTCGGAGCGCACCAGCCAGTTGCGCGCCGTTTCATCCTGCGGCCAGGCCTCGGGGCACTGCAGTTGGTCCTCCCGTACACCGGCGGCCTTGAGCATCCCGGACACCACGTCCATATGGTCCAGGGAACCCACATGGCTCGCGCAGGCGAGGGCAACCTGGGCGCCGCGGAGGGGCACCCCGGACTGCATCGAGGCCAGTGCCTGGAATGGCTTCAGGGCTGACCTGGCGAAAATAGGGGTGTTGATGTCGCCAAGCTCCGTGACCACTGTCCCGTCCGCCGCCAGAAGGACGGCGGAGCCGATGTGGCGGGACTCCACGAAGCCGCTGCGCTCAATCACGGCCAGTTCGACGGCGGAGTCCACGGTGAAGGTGGCGTGCGGATTATGCGGCATGGTGCCAGTCTATGGGCCTGCCTGCCGGTTGGCGGGCTACTCCACGGTGACCATGACCGACTGCCAGCCGGAGGCACCGTCCGGAACGGGATCCGCCCGCTGGTCCGTCTGCACCTCACCGGACCCGTCCGTGGCACGGACTTTGATGTAATGGGGCCCGGGTGTGGCGTCCCACTCATAGGACCACTGGCGCCACGTCACCAGGGATGCCTCGGTGGACAGGTCAGCTGCCACCCAGTCCCCGTTGTCGATCTGGATCTCCACCTTGGTAATACCGCGCGTTTGGGCCCAGGCCGTGCCGCCGACGGCGACCTTTCCGGCCGGGACTTTCGCGAAGGACTTGGGGACGTCCACGCGGGCCATGGTCTTGATGGGTCCGCGCTCCGACCATCCGCGCTCGGTCCAGTAGGCCCTGTTGTCTGCGAACCTGGTGACTTCGAGGTCCACCACCCACTTGGTCGCGGAGACGAACCCGTACAGTCCCGGAACCACCATCCGTACCGGGTAGCCGTGTTCGAGCGGGAGCGGCTCGTCGTTCATGCCGATGGCCAGCATGGCGTCACGGTCGTCCTGCAGGACCTCGAGCGGGGTGGAGGCGCTGAAGCCGTCGATGGAGGTTGAAAGCACCATGTCCGCCCCATCCTTCGGCTTTGCCCGCTTCAACACCTCGCGGATGGGCAGGCCCAGCCATTTGGCATTGCCCGCGAGATTCCCGCCCACGGGGTTGGATACACAGGTGAGCGTGACGTGCGATTCGATGAGCTCGGCGTCGAGCAGGTCCTGGAACGTGAGCCGGACTTCTTCCTCCACCAGCCCGTGCACGCGAAGCTCCCACTCGTCCGCATTGATCTCCGGGACGCTGAGCGCCGTGTCAATGCGGTAGAACTCGCCGTTGGGCGTCACCCACGGGGCCACGCCCGGCACCGGTGACTGGACTCCGGCCGAAACCGCTGCAGCGGGCTTTGCCGGTGCGGGAAGCTGCAAGGCGTCCCGCGCCTGCGCGATGTTGCTGCGGGCTGCACTCAGGAGGCGGCCGCCGGCAGCGGCAATTCCGGCCGCGGCTGCGGTAATCCCCGCTGCGGCGAAGAAGCGACGGCGGCTGGTCCCGGCGACGTCCCTGGCAAGGTCAGCGTCAACCCCCGGCCGAACCGCCGGCTTCCGCAGCAGCACAATCAGGAACCGCAGGGCGGCCAGGCCGGCGAGTGTCCCCACCAGCGAAGGGACAGCATCAGCAGGCCCCACGCCTGCCCGGGTCAGCACACTGGCAATAATCACCGCACCCATGAACAGGACCCCCAAAACCCCCAACGCCCACCGCCTGTATGCCACCACGCCCAGCACGCACGCCAGGACGGCGATAGTCAGGCCCATGCCCACGAAGAGCGCGGCCTTGTCATTAGTGCCGAATGTGGCGATCGCAAAATCCTTCAGCCAGGACGGCGTGAAGTCAATGAACGTCGAACCCAGCGCGAACAAGGGTGTGGCGCGCGCGGTGAAGAAGGCTCCCACGAGCTCAGCCACGGCCAGGACGACGGCGGCAGACACCATACCTGCCAGCGCTGCCATGGTGGTGGGATTTTTGAGCCGGTTCCGAAGCTTTTCCATGGCATAGGTTCGGAGCGGACCGGCCTGGGGATTGTTTTTCCGGGACTGACACAGCTTAGGACCGGGCAGGGTGCACAAAGTACCCTTGGAGACTGTGAAGGTACTCGTCATCGGCCCCGGAGGCCGCGAACACGCTATTGTCCGCTCCCTGCTCGCCGATCCCAACGTGTCCGAGGTCCACGCAGCTCCCGGCAATGCGGGTATCAGCAAGTTGGTTCCCACCTACAACATCAACAGCAACGATCCCGACGCCGTCGCCGCCCTTGCCACCAGGCTGGCCGTGGACCTCGTGGTGGTCGGCCCGGAAGCGCCGCTGGCAGCTGGAGTCTCCGACGCCGTCCGTGAAGCCGGCATTCCGGTCTTCGGTCCCAGCAAGGCGGCCGCGCAGCTCGAAGCGTCAAAGGCGTTTGCCAAGGAAATCATGGCGGAGGCCGGCGTGCCCACAGCCATGGCGATGGTGGCCACGAACACTGAGGAAGCGGCTTCTGCCCTGGACACCTTCGGCGCACCCTACGTGGTGAAGGACGACGGACTCGCTGCCGGCAAGGGTGTGGTGGTCACCAGGAACCGGGACGAAGCCATGGCGCACGCGCAGTCCTGCTTCGACGCCGGCGGCTCGGTGGTCATCGAGGAGTTCCTGGACGGTCCCGAGGTCTCCCTCTTTGTCTTCTGCGACGGCCACAACACGGTGGCGCTGTCACCGGCCCAGGACTTCAAGCGGATCTTCGACAATGACGAAGGGCCCAACACCGGTGGAATGGGCGCGTACACCCCCTTGGAGTGGGCCCCTGAAGGCCTTGTCCAGGAGGTCATCGACCGGGTAGCCCAACCCACGGTCAACGAGATGGCCAGCCGCGGCACCCCGTTCGTGGGCGTGCTGTTCGTGGGGCTCGCGCTGACTTCGCGCGGCACCCGCGTCATCGAATTCAACGTCCGTTTCGGCGATCCCGAAACCCAGGCCGTGCTGGCCCGGCTCAAGACGCCCCTCGGCGCCCTGCTGCTCGCAGCCGCTAAGGGCGAACTGGACAAGGCGGAAGAGCTGCGCTGGGCAAAGGAGACAGCCGTCGCAGTCGTCGTCGCATCGGAGAACTACCCTGGCACCCCACGCACCGGCGACCGGATCCGCGGGCTGAAAAAGGTGGAAGAGCTGGAAGGCGTGCACGTGATCCACGCAGGCACCTCCTTTGACGAGTACGGCAAAGTGGTTTCAGCCGGGGGCCGCGTGCTCGCTGTCGTCGCGCTGGGCAGCGACCTGGTGGAAGCGCGTGAAAGAGCATACGACGGTGTGGAGCTGGTTCAGCTGGAAGGCTCGCAGTTCCGGACGGACATCGGTGGCAAGGCTGCCCGTGGCGAGATCAAGGTCCCGTCCGCGTCGACCAGATCCCTGCCTGTAACGAAAGCGAAGGCTTAGCATGAGCGACAATCCTGCAGCACGCGGATTCAAAACTACTGCCCTGGACCTGCCGGGCTGGACGCACGTCTACTCCGGCAAAGTCCGTGACCTCTACGAACCGGCCGACGATTCGGTCCGGCAGCGGGTGGGCCGGGACTGCGTGCTGGTGGTGGCCAGTGACCGGATCAGTGCCTTCGACCATGTCCTCACCAGCGAGATTCCGGACAAGGGGCGGATCCTTACCCAGCTGAGCCTGTGGTGGTTCGACCAGCTGGACGTTGAGCACCACGTCCTGGCCTCAACAGTGGAGGACGGTGTGCCGGCCGCCGTGGAGGGCCGCGCAATGATCTGCAAGAAGCTGGACATGTTCCCGGTGGAGTGCATTGCCCGCGGCTACCTCACGGGCTCGGGCCTGCTGGAGTACAACGCCGCCGGGACAGTGTGCGGCATCCCGCTGCCCGAAGGCCTGGTGGACGGTTCGCGCCTGGAGCGGGCCATCTTCACCCCGTCAGCCAAGGCCGAGGTGGGCGAGCATGACGAGAACATCACGTATGACGCCGTCGTGGCCATGGTGGGCGACGACATCGCCGGGCGGCTGAGCCAGCTCACCCTGGAGATTTACACCAAGGCCGAGGAGATTGCGCGCGAACGGGGCATCATCCTCGCCGACACCAAGGTGGAGTTCGGTTACGACGCCGTCTCCGGCTCCATCACCCTGGGCGATGAGGTCCTGACGCCTGATTCATCACGGTTCTGGGACGCTGCTACGTACCAGCCGGGACAGGCGCAGCCGTCCTATGACAAGCAGTACGTCCGGGACTGGCTGACATCGGTTGAATCCGGCTGGGACAAGGCTTCCGATACCGTTCCGCCGGCGCTGCCTGCTGACGTTGTTGACCGGACGCGCAGCCGCTACGTGGAGGCCTTCGAGAAACTGACCGGGCGGACGTTCGCCTGATCCCTTCGCCGGACGGAGCCCAGCTGCTCCCGGCGGATGGTGCTGCCTAACTGGCCTTGGCGCCTGCCGCCGCCCTTTCTTGAGTCAGCCTTATCTCCAGGATCGCGTCTAGGGCTTGTTGGACGAGGTCCTGGGCTCCGGCTGAACTGAAGGCTTTTTGCGCTTCATGAAGGAAGGTCATTGCTTCGTTCAACTCACCGGCCGCCTTGAGTGATTTGCCGAGCAAGAGCGAAACCTCGCCCGCTGTGTGCTTGGCGAGGGCATCAGGCTGCCCGTGAATTTCACGGAGCTTTTCGATAGCCGCAACGATGTCGCCCGTCAGGTAGAGCCACCGCGCTCGGATGAACGCAACCTCCAACTCATCGCTTTTTGTACCACCCACTATGGAGAACGCTAGTTCGGCGCGCTCGATTGCTGACAGTGTCTCGGGTTCAACAATCCCGGACTGAAGGCGTACCGCAGCGGACGCTTTATTGAACCTGGCCCACATTTCGATGTCGTTGGCCGGGGAGAGGAGCTTCGCTGCCCGTTCATGTTGCTTGACGCCCTCGGTGTAGTCGTGCCGCATGAAGGCGACATTGCCCACGACCCAGGCTACTTCGCCGGCAAGCTGCGCCATGGCATGTTCATCTACCTGGGAGATGAGCTGGCGGCAGTATTTCCAGGCCTCATCCAGCCGGCCGCTTTCTGCCAAGACGCCGATAAGGACCCGCAAAGCGCCCGTGACGACTGTGGAACTCGTTGGCATTTGCTCCGCCAGCTTCGTTGCTTCCATTGCCTGGTCCACAGCGGCTGAGAGTTGGCCCTTCCGTTGCAGCACGGCGGACAGCATCTGCAATGCACGGACGCCCAGTCCTACAGACTCCCTGGCCATAGGATGCTCCACCAGGCGCTCGACAATCTGCTGGCAGTCCTGCAAGTCACCGTGTCTTAACAAACATTCGGCCTGCATGTAAGTCATATTCCACCAGGCGCTGGTGTTGCGGCCCTCAAGCGCCAATTTTGCTGCGGTTGCTGCATGGCTTGCTGCCAATGGATAGTCCCTGAGGTCCCAAGCCTGCCGGGCGTAGAGGCCCGCAAGGACGTACTCAGCGTCACTGGCGGTGACGGGTTGACTCCAGGCTTCCAGCGCCTTAGGTGCAAGCTCAAGCCGCCGGGCCAATTCCTCGATAACCTCGGCCGTGGGTTCCCGCCGGCCTGTCTCGAGCAGTGAGATATAGCTGGGTGAATACAGGTCCTTGCCCAGTTCGGCCTGTGTCAGTCCTCGTTCGAGCCGCTCCGCGCGCAGCTTCTCGCCGAATCCGTTGCCCACGGGATTCCTCCTCTTCTGCACAGCCTTTTTAAATCACGTGCTTGACAGTCCCTGTGGAAAACATTTTACAATGGGTGTCAACAAGGACAGTGCTGGCTTTGTAACGAATCCGACTCGTATAGAGGAACTAATATGTTGAAGAAGATTGCAGCCGCCGCCGCTTTAGCTGGGGCTCTGGCTTTCTCTGCTGCGGCTCCGGCCGTACTGTCAGCCGGTTCCCCGGCGGATGGCACAAGCATCAGTGCACGCACCGGCAACTGGCCCAACCCGGTGTCAGAGCCGGTCAAAAAGGATAAGAGCACGGACACCGCGTACATTACGTACACGGGCAACTGGCCTAACCCAGTCTAATAGCTTTCCTCATAACAGGAGGCGAGGGAAGGCCCTGGAGCATCTGCTCCGGGGCCTTTCCCTTTACCGCAAAGTTACCGTCGCGCCGGGCAGTCGCCGATGCAAAAAGAGGGCCTCCGTGTGGAGACCCTCTTCTGTTTGGTCGGGATGACAGGATTTGAACCTGCGACCTCTTCGTCCCGAACGAAGCGCGCTACCAAGCTGCGCTACATCCCGATCCGCTGCAAAAGCAACTTTACAAGGATAGCCGATGCGGGTCCCTGATGCGAAATCCGCAGCAGCCGCTGCCGGTCAGACCAGCGAGTCCTTCCAGGCGCCGTGCAGGTCGGCGAAGCGTCCGCCGCCGTCGATGAGTTCTGCCGGCGAACCGTCTTCAACAATCCGGCCGTCATGTACCACCAGCACCCGGTCCGCCGTCTCGACGGTGGAGAGCCGGTGCGCGATGATCAGCGCGGTCCTTCTGGCAGCATCTGTATTAGCCAGGAGCCGGGCCAGGCCGGTCTGCACCAGTCTCTCCGAAGGAATGTCCAGCGAGGACGTTGCCTCATCCAGGATAAGCACGGCCGGGCGGGCCAGGAACGCCCTGGCGAAGCTGATGAGCTGGCGCTGGCCCGAGGACACCCGGCCGCCGCGCTTGTTGACATCCGTGTCGTAGCCCTTCGGGAGCTCAAGGATGAACTCGTGCGCGCCGACTGCCTTGGCTGCTTCCTCAATTTCGGCCCGGGACGCTTCCGGCCGGCCCAGGGCAATGTTGTCTGCCACCGAACCGCTGAACAGGAAAGCCTCCTGGGTGACCATGACGACGTTCCGCCTCAGGTCTGTGGTGCTAAGGCTGCGGAGATCCACGCCATCAAGGGTGAGGGAACCGGAGGACACATCGTAAAACCGGGCGATCAACTTCGCCAGCGTGGATTTTCCGGCTCCCGTCTGGCCCACGAGGGCAACGGTTTGGCCCGCCGGGATGTGCAGGTTCAGCTGGGGGACGATCAACGGCCCGTCCCCGTAGCGGAATTCCACATCCTTGAAGGCGATAGCCCCTTGGGCACTCTTCAGTGCCACAGGATTCTCGGGCGGCCGGACCGTGGGAATCTCCTCAAGGAGTCCGGACACCTTTTCCAGCGCTGCCTGTGCGCTCTGGAACGAGTTGTAAAACATGGCCATCTGGTCCACGGGCTGGAAAAATCTTTTGGTGGAGAGGATGAGCGCCAGCAGCACACCCACCGCAAGATCGCCGGTGAGGACGCGGAATCCGCCGAAGAGCAGCACCACGGCAACGCAGACGTTGCCGATCAGCACCAGTCCCGGCTGGAAAATCCCGTTGAGGTTGATGGAGCGGACGGTAGCGAGGCGGTAGTCCTCCGCGAGCTTCCCGTAGCTCTGGGCATTCTCCCGCTCCTTGCGGAACGCCTTCACTGCCCGGATGCCGGTCATAGTTTCCACGAAGTGCACGATCAGCCGGGCGGACACCACCCGGGATTCACGGAACGCGATCTGGGAGTGCTTCTGGTACCAGCGGGCCAGGAAAAACATCGGCACCCCCGCGGCCAGCACCAGCAGGCCGCTGCGCCAGTCAAGGGCGAACACGGTAATCGCGGTGAAGATCATAAACAGCAGGCCGGACGCCAGTGAGCTGACTCCGGAATCCAGAAGCTCACGGAGGGCTTCCAGGTCTGAGGTCTGCCGGGCAATGATCCGGCCGGACGTGTATTTCTCGTGGAACTCAAGGCTCAGCCGCTGGGTGTGCCGGAAGACCCGGAGGCGCAGGTCCAGCAGCATGGCCTGGCTCAACCTCGCCGTGGACGTCACGTACAGGGCGGTGAGTCCCGCCGTCGCAATTGCGGCAAGCAGGTAGGCGACGCCGGTGAGCACCAGGGGCAGGTTGTCACCGGCCCGCAGGGCGGGCAGTGCGTGGTCAATGCCAAAGGCGATCAGTGCCGGACCTGCCACCCGGGCCGCCTGGGAGAGGACCACCGTGGCTATGGTCAGCCAGAACCGCAGCCGTACAGGGCGGATGAGGGAACGCAGCAGTGCCAGCGACCGTCGTCGTACGGCTTTGCTGTCGCTTTTGCTCAGGTGCGCGTTGTCTTCGTTGGCGGTACCGAAGGTTGCCGTGCTCATCGGGTCACTTCCTCTGCCTGGATTCCGGCATCTTTGAGTTCCGACAGCTCGGAGTCCAGGTCTCGCGGTTCCTGGTCAAGGCTTGCGATGACGTAGCGGTAGTGGTCGTTGTCCGCCAGAAGCTCTGTATGGGTACCCACGGCAGTGATGCGGCCTTCTTCCAGCAGGGCCACCCGGTCTGCCAACGCCACCGTGGACGGCCGATGGGCCACGATCAGAGTGGTGGTGTCTTTCAGCACGGCGCGGAGCCGTGTTTCGACAAGTTCCTCGGTGTGGACATCCAGGGCGGACAGCGGATCGTCCAGCACCAGCACACGCGGGCGTGCGGCGATGGCCCGGGCCAGGGCGATGCGCTGCCGCTGCCCGCCGGACAGGCTGAGGCCTTCCTCGCCGATGAGGGTGTCCAGGCCCTCGGGCAAGGAGTAGGCGAAGTGCGCCTGGGCCACGTCCAGCGCCTCCTCGAGGACCGCCTCGGTGCGGACCGGGGCGCCCAGGAGGACGTTGTCGCGGACCGAACTGGAGAACAGGGTGGTGTCCTCGAAGGCGACTCCGACGATGCGGCGGAGTTCCTCCACGTCGAATTCCCGCAGGTCCACGCCGTCGATGGTGATGGAGCCGTCCGTGACGTCATACAGGCGGGGGACGAGCTGGATCAGGGCGCTCTTGCCGCTTCCGGTGATGCCTACCAGGGCCATGGTTTCGCCGGGCCGGAGGTTAAGGTTGATCTCCTTCAGGATCGGCTTGTCCGGAGCGTCTTCAAAGGCGAAGGTGGCGCTGTTGAAGCGGAGGGCGCCGGCGAGCTGGCTGGGCCGCCGGGGCTCCGGGGGACTGGTGATGCTGTTGGCCGTGTCCATGACTTCGAAGTGACGGTCGACGGCGCTTTTGGCGGTCAGGGCCATGGCCAGCAGCATGCCGGAGAACTCAACGGGGGAGGCGATGACGGCTGCCGTAGCAAAGAAAGCCACCAGCGCGCCGATGCTCAGCTGGCCGCTGGCGCACAGCATCACGCCCACTACCAGTCCGGCGCCAAGGGCGAGTTCGGGCAGCAGGGTGACCACCAGGGTGAAGGTTGCCTGCTGTCGCGCCTTGTCGATCTCCGTTTGGCGCAGTTCTTCTGCTTGTTCCTCGAAGTTCTCAAGGGCTTCCCGGCTGCGTCCGAAGGCCTTGAGGACGCGAATCCCGTGGACGGACTCCTCAACGGTGGTGGCAAGGTCGCCGGCCTGGTCCTGGCCGCGGCGCGCCACCCTGCTGAAGCGGGTCCGGAACCGGAAGCTGTAAGCCATGATGGGCACGGCGGCGGCCAGGAAAATGAGGGCCAGCTGCCAGCTCATGGCGAACATGACCCCGATGCCGATAATGACCGTAAGGGTGGTGACCACCAGCATGATCGCACCGAAGGCCATCCAGCGGCGCAGCAAGTTCAGGTCCGTCATGGCACGGGAGAGCAGTTGGCCGGACCCCCAGCGGTCGTGGAAGGAGACGGTCAGGTCCTGCAGGTGGTCATACAGCGAAACCCGCAGCCCGGTCTCCACCGAAGTGGCAGGGTTGATGACGAACTGCCGGCGAAGGGCCACCAGCCCGGCTTCCGCCACACCGAGCACCAGGATGACGGCGGCCGGAATCCAGACCGCTTCTGGGGTGCCTCCCGGCTGGAGGGATTCATTGATGAGGACCCGCAGCACCTGGGGGATGGCCAGGGCAACAACGCTGGCCAGGAGTGCGCACAGAAGCCCCAGAAGAAGCCGGGGGATGATCGGCCGGACATGGGGGTAGAGACGGCTGATGGATCGAAAAAATGAAGTTTGCTTGGCCATGCCCGCTTCTCGGCTCTAAAACGAATGTAGTTTCCCGTAGCAACTACCCTATGTCATGGCGTGAGCTGATTCACAGGCACGTGCGCTGCGCTCAGGGGTTGGCCATTCACAGCGCTGCGCGGTAAGCAGTCAGTTGGGCGAGGTAAGGGTGAGCAGGACCGCTTCGGGCTTGCATGCGATGCGGACCGGGGCGAAGCGGGAGGTACCGATACCGCCCGAGACGTTCACCGGCGTCGTACTTCCGTTGCTCTGCCAGTCATTGAGTCCCTTGGCGCGCCAGGTGGGAAGGTCGCAGTTGGAGACGATGGCGCCGTAGCCGGGGAGGCACAGCTGGCCGCCGTGGGTGTGGCCGGCGAGCAGGAGGTCCGCGCCGTCCTCGGTGAAGTGGTCCAGCACGCGCTGGTAGGGGGCGTGGACGACGGCGACCTTCAGGTGGGGCGTGGCGTTTTGGTTGACAGTGCCCCGGGGCCAGCCCGCGTAGCGTTCGCGATCCAGGTGGGGATCATCCACGCCCGAGAAATCAAAGCGTATGCCCTTCAGGACCACGGACTGGTGACGGTTGGTCAGATCCACCCAGCCACCCATGCCAAAGCCCGAACGCAGCCGTGGCCAGTCCAGCACCACGGGCTTTGGCTTTGCCTTCGACGGCCCCCGGAGGTACGCAGCGGGGTTCTTCAGGCTGGGGGCGAAGTAGTCATTCGAGCCGGGGACAAAGACGCCGGGGAATTCCAGGAGGGGGCGGAGGGCCTGCAAAAGCGGATCCACGGCCTTGGCGTGGCTGAGGTTGTCCCCGGTGTTGACCACCAAATCGGGTTCAAGGCCGGCCAGGGATTCCAGCCAGGCGGCCTTCTTCTTTTGCCCGGGGACAAAGTGGATGTCGCTCAGGTGGAGGACGCGGAACGGCGCCTGCCCGGCGGGGAGGATGTCCAGCGTCTCTTCGCGGAGGACGAACTGGTTCTTCTCCCACAGGCCATACCCGAAGGCGGCCATTCCCGCCGCGGTCCCGGCTCCTGCGGTTACGGCAAAGCCGCGCCCGATGCTCCGGGCGCGGCTGGCCAATGCACTGGTTGAGGTCATCGGGCTAATCGTCATTGTTTTCGTTTCCGTTGCCGTTCCCATTGTTGCTCGGGGCGGGAGCGGGGACCGGCTGTGTGGCGGCCGGCGCCGGAGCAGGCGCCTGGGGGGCCTGCGGGGCAGTGGTTGCGGGAGTCCGCGCAGTGGTACCGCCGCCGCCTCCGTTCAAGAGGTTGCCGGGCGGTGCGGGGAAGGGCTCGGTACCGAACGCAGGTGCAACCCGGGACATGAAGTTGGAGAACATGGGCCCGGCGATCATGTAACCGTCGATGCCCTTGTAGAACTTCCCGTTGACTGTGATGTTCTGGCCAGAGCGGTCCTGGGCACCCAGTGCGTCACCGAACCAGGCAGCCGTGGCCAAACCGGTGGTGTGTCCAACAACCCAGGTGGATCCGTTGTTGTTGGACGTACCGGTCTTCGCGCCGATCGGGAAATTGGTGCGGGTGGAGATCCGGGGTTGGATCAACGAACCGGATCCACGGTTGAGGACTTCCTGCAGGGCATAGTTCACGCCGCGGGCAACTTCCGGCTTTACCGCGTCCCGGCAGCTGGTGGACTGTGCCGGGAGTTGCTTCCCGGTCTGGTCCGTGACGGATGTGATGGCGATGGCCTCGCAGAATTTGCCGTCGTTCGCAAAGGTGGCAAAGGCGCTGGCCATGGTCAGCGGCGCGGTCTGGGTGGAACCCAGCAGGTTGGCCAGCGTGGACATGTTGATCTTCGGGTTCGGGTCACCGTCGGCCGGAAGCCCGCCGTGGAGACCTGTTGCGTCAACAATCTTCTGGATGCCGCAGAAGTCCAGCTGCGAGGCCGAAGCGAAGGTGACGGTGTTGATGGAGTTGTAGAGGCCCTCGAGGACAGACAGGGGCCGGTACCACTGCGGCTCGGCGTTCTGCAGGTCATCGGCAGCACCCAGGGTTTTCTGCGCGGTGTTGTAGGCACCGGTGACCTGGCCGCAGGAGTTGCGCCACGGGAAGTTCAACGGGTACCGGCGCTGGGCTGCGTTGACCACGGTGTTCATGGACTTGCCCTCGTTGAGCCACTCCGCGAACGTGAACGGCTTCATGGTGGAGCCAGGCTGTGCGCCGCCCAGGCCGTTAAGGTCGTTGCCGTCCTTGTCCAGCTTGTCCACGTTGAAGTTCACCTGCGAATCGAAGGAGCCTTCTGCCGGCAGGAACGTGGTGTTCTGGGCCATCGAGACAATTTTGCCGCTGTTGGGCTGCACGGAAACCATGGCCGCGCCCCACTTGTCCGGGTTGGCGCCGGCGGAAGCGTTGACCTGCTCCTGGGCTACTGCCTGTGCGTTGGGGTCCAGTGTGGTGGTAATGGTCAGGCCGCCACCGTAGATGAGGCGCTTCCGCTCATCGAGTTCTGCGCCGTAAGCAGGGTTGTTCTCCAGCAAGTGGAGGACGTAGTCACAGAAGTAGGGAGCGGTGGAAGCGTACGCGCAGCCCTGCTTGGGCTGGGTCACCTTGGTTTCCACGGGAGTGGCGACAGCGGCGTCGTGGTCGGCCTGGGTGATCTTTCCCTGGCTCAGCATCAGGCTCAACACCAGGTCGCGGCGCTGCTTGGCGTTCTCGGGGTTGTTGATGGGGTCGAATGCAGAAGGGCTGTTGACCAGCCCGGCCAGGAGCGCGGCCTGGGGCAGGTTAAGGTCCTTGGCGGTGGTGCTGAAGAAAAAGCGGGACGCGGCTTCGATGCCGTAGGCGTCACGGTTGAAGAAGACGATGTTCAGGTAGCCCTCAAGGATCTGCTCCTTGCTGAACTCCTTTTCCAGGGCGATGGCGAGCTTCATTTCGCGAAGCTTGTCGCCCACACCCTTGTTCACGCCATTGAGTTTGATGTCCTCGTCCCGGCCCTCTGCGGCGAGGTTGGAGTTGAGGACGTTGTTTACGTACTGCTGCGTAATGGTTGAGGCGCCCTGCCGGTTACCGCGTGCGGTGCTGACCACTGCGCGGAGGATACCCGTGGTGTCCACCCCGCCGTGCTCATAAAAACGGCTGTCCTCGACGGCGATGACAGCCTCTTTAACGAAGGGCGAGATCTGGTCCAAGGCAACCTTGGTGCGGTTTTCCTTGTAGACGCTGGCGATCTCGCTGCCGTCCGCGGCCAGGATGCGGGTGGTCTGGTTGGGCGGATCAACCTTCAGCTCCGCCGGGAGGGTGTCGAAGAACTCGATCGAACCGCTGGCTGCGCTGCCTGAAACCGCTGCCGCGGGGACCAGCAGGCCAGCTACCAGGACACCGCAAATAGCACTCACGCCAAGGAAGACTAGGATCTTTCCAAGGGTGGTGGCAGTGTCGAATAATGGGTTCTTACGAGTCGCCATGTTTTCCACTTTACCGGCAAGGACTAGTCTTTCTCTCATGACCAAATGGGAGTACGCCACGATTCCGCTCATCATCCATGCCACAAAGCAGATTCTGGACCAGTGGGGAGATGACGGCTGGGAGCTTGTCCAGGTAGTCCCCGGGCCAGACGGAAACGGCCTTGTTGCCTACCTGAAGAGGGAGAAGCAGTAGCATGAGCGCCTCTGCAGAAGCCCATTCCGGCACCTCCGCCGCTCCAGTTTCGGCCGTTGAGCAGCGCCTCGCCGAGCTGGGAATCACACTTCCTGAAGTTGCCGCACCGGTAGCCTCCTACGTCCCGGCAGTTATTTCCGGCAGCCACGTCTACACCTCCGGCCAGCTGCCCTTCGTCAACGGCAAGCTCGAAGCCACCGGCAAGGTCTCCGTCGGTACCGAAGGCTTTGCGGACGAACCCACCGTTTCCCCTGAGGATGCGCAGCGGTTCGCCGGAATCTGTGCCGTGAACGCGCTGGCGGCTGTGAAAAGCGTCATCGGGGACCTGGACCGGATTACGCGCATCGTCAAGGTTGTGGGATTCGTCTCCTCCGACCCCTCCTTCACCGGGCAGCCCGGTGTCATCAACGGTGCCTCGGAACTGCTGGGCCGCGTCCTCGGTGACGCAGGCCAGCACGCCCGCTCCGCCGTCGGCGTTTCAGTCCTGCCGCTCGACTCTCCGGTGGAAGTCGAACTGATCGCAGAATTCAGCTAGGACCGGTCGCTTCCTTTGCCTCAGCTCGCCCGACGACTGTTTGCCCTGCCCCAGGATCTTGAAGGGGCAGCGCAGAGCTGGCTCGAACACGGCGAACGGACCCCGCGGGCCGCACGGCTCGCCTCCTCCGTTGTCCTGCTGCGTGATTCCCCCACCGGCCTGGAAACATGGCTGGGCTACCGGCCCGGCTCCTCGCCGCTGGGGGTTCTCGCGTTCCCCGGCGGGTCCCTCGACGCTGCCGACGACGACCCCGTCGGCTGGCTGGGCCCCTCGCCGCAGCAGTGGGCTGAGCAAATGGGAACGGACGACGTCGGGCTGGCGCGGCGCCACGTGCTGGGCGCCATCCGGGAACTGTTCGAGGAAACCGGCCTACTGCTGGCCGGTGCCGACATGGCAAGCACTGTCGAGGCCACGTCCACGCCGGAGTACATGCGCGCGCGCCTTGCTGTCGCCGAGCAGGAAAAGACCTTTCCGGAGGTCCTGGCCAAGCGCGGGCTTTCTGTCCGGACAGACCTGCTCAAGTCCCTCGTGAACTGGCGCAGCCCGGATTTCGCACACCGCAGGTTCGACACCCGCTACTTTGCCGCCACTGTGCCCCTGAACCAGCAGCCCACGCTGCTGGAAGGCAAAGGCGTGTGGGGCAGATGGGTGAACGCGGCCAGCGTCATCGCCGGGCGTAACACCACAGAACTCGGCGACGAGGTGGAACAGGAAAACACCGTGGGCCGCACCCTCGGCGAGCTCCTGGTGCCCGGTTCCGAAATCATGCTGGAAAAGATGGCTGCGGCCAACGGTTGCATTGCTTATCTCAGCTACAAACGCAAGGCCCACGTGTACCAGCCGCGGCTCGTGGAAGAAGACGGAAGGCTGCAGCTCGAAGTCGAAGCCGCGAAGACCGTCGCGGGGGACCCCCAGCGCGAACGCTAGATCCGGCGGAGCGTGGAGTACGGGCGGCTGGGAAGGTTTCCGGCGGTCCACGGCTGGATGGACGGTTCGAGCGGGATCTGCCCACGGCCGTCCTTGACCACCAGGACCACCGTGCCGACCACCGCGGCAACTGACGCCAGGGCCAACACGATCAGCACAACAGCCATAGCTACGGACATCGCCATGCACCTCTAGGCCCAATTTTACCGCTCAAGAACCACGGTGGTCCTCGTAGCCGTAGCTAATGTCCGCCGTCGCAGCCCTCCAGGTCCACTCCGACGCTCTCTCATTTTGAACTGGTCCCCTGAGGTTGGACTGGCTAAGTGGGATTCTAGGCCGCGAGGGCCTGGGCCCGGTATTGCACCGGGCTCAGGCCCTTGAGCTTTGTGGAGATTCTTTCGTTGTTGTACCAGCGGATGTACTCGTTCAGCGCCGTTGCCAGGGCCTCGGTGCTCAGGAACCGGACGCGGTGGAAGAGTTCTTCCTTGAGGTGGCCGAAGAAGTTCTCCATCACCGCGTTGTCGTAGCAGTTGCCCTTTCGGGACATCGACTGGACAGCGCCGGCGTCCTTGAGGAGGGTTCGCCAGGTGAGGTGCTGGTATTGGATGCCTTGGTCCGATTGCACGAGCGGCTGCTGGCCGGGCTCGAGGCAGGCCAGAGCCTCCTTCAGCGACGTGTTCGTAAGCGCCAGGTTCGGGGACGTGCTGATGGCGTGGGAGATGATCTGCCGGTCGAAGAGGTCCATGACCGGGGAGAGGTAGAGCTTCCGGTCCCCGACGCTGAATTCGGTCACGTCGGTCACCCACTTCTGGTTCGGGGCATCGGCCTCGAACTGCCGATTCAGTAGGTTTGGGGCAATCCTGCCCTGATCGCCCTGGTATGAGTTGTAGCGCTTCCTGCGCCGGACCTTGCAGAGCAGCTGAAGTGAGCGCATCAGTTTCAGCACGGTCTTCTTCGCAACCGTCCACCCTTGCTTGAGTAGCTCCGTATGGATCCGCCGGTGCCCGTACCGGCCATGGTTCGTTTCGAAGATCTCCGTGACCGCCGCTTGAAGCTTCTCTTTCGGGTCCGGGGCCTGGAGACGGGCCTGGTGATAGAAGAACGTTGAGCGGGCCAGGCCCGCGATCTCCAGCAGGACCGGGAGAGGGTAGTCAGCCTTGAGGGAAACGACGGCCTGGACCTTCAGTGTCGTCCCTGATCCCTCAAGGCCCGCAGTTTTCCCAGGTACGCCACCTCCGCGTGGAGCCGCTCGTTCTCCCGGCGCAACCGTTCCAGTTCAGATAACTCGGCCGGTGGAGGTGGGGCCGCGGACTTCGCCGGCCTGCCTTTGGCCTTGGGACGCAATGCCTCCGCACCATCACGGCGATACGCCCGGACCCACTTTTGCAGCACCTGACGCGAGGACAAGCCCGCCTCCACAGCCAGGTCCGGGCCGGTCTCACCCGCGAGGAACCGCTCCACTAACGCCAGCTTGAACTCAAACGAGTACGACTTTGCCGGCTTACTCACCAGCACTCCTTGACCATGAATCCTCCACCGCCCATACAGTGCCCTGACCGGCACACAAGGCGCCTCAAGCAAACGAGCCGCAGCCCGGTACCCAACGCCCTTCTCAAACCACGCTACCGCGGCCTCACGCTGGACCTCAGACAAAGAACTATTAGCACGCATGAAACTGCTCCCCGGAAGTCGAAAACTGAATTTCTCAGTCCAACTTCAGGAGAGCAGTTCATTTCGGCAAGTTTTCCTGCGACGCTCTCTCATTTGCGGCAGGTTTTCCTGCGACGCTCTCTCACTACCGGAAATCATCAAGCAGGATCGGATAGAGGGTTGCCTGGAAAGCCGCATTGAGTGATAGAGGGTTGCCTAGAACGCGGCATTGAGTGATAGAGCGTTGCCTGGAAAGCGGCATTGAGTGGTAGAGGGTTGGCCCTGAAGGAGCGGGTGGGGTGCACCCTGCCGCGGGTGCCGGCTTTCGGGCGGCCGCGGGCATGCAAAAGGGCCGCCCCGGAGGGCGGCCCTGTGCGGTAGGACTAGCGGGAGCGCTGACGGAGGCGCTGCATGTCCAGGATGACGACGGCGCGGGCTTCCAGGCGCAGCCAGCCGCGCTGGACGAACTCGGCGAGGGCCTTGTTCACGGTTTCCCGGGAGGCGCCGACGAGCTGGGCCAGCTCTTCCTGGGTGAGCTCGTGCGCGACCAGGACGCCATCGGTCGCGGGCCTGCCGAAGCGGTCAGCCAGGTCCAGGAGGGCCTTGGCGACGCGGCCGGGAACATCGGAGAACACCAGGTCGGACAGGGAGTCGTTGGTGCGGCGCAGCCGGCGGGCCAGGGCCTGCAGGAGCTGGGCGGAGACCTCCGGGCGGGTGCGCAGCAGGTTGTTCAGGCTTTCGTTCTTCAGCCCGGCCAGGCGGGTTTCGGACACAGCGGTGGCGGTGGCAGTGCGCGGGCTGGGATCAAAAAGGGCCATTTCGCCGAAGAGCTCACCCGGGCCGAGGATGGCAAGGAGGGATTCCCGGCCGTCCGGGGAGGTGCGGCCGAGCTTCACCTTGCCCGAGACGATGAAGTAGAGCTGGTCGCCCTGGTCACCCTCGCGGAAAACCGAAGCACCGCGGGAAAGGTCCACCTCGGTAAGCTCGTCCGTCAGCAGACGGAATGCGTCGTCGTCGAGCGTGGCGAAAAGTGGTGCTCGGCGCAGTACCTCGATGTCCATAAAATCTCCTGAATAAAAGTGTCGGCTGTGGCGCTTGTGCCATTGTTTCAGAATTTTCAAGGTTCTGTGACGAACTTGGCAGCCAAAACGCCCAAGCGGAGGGCGCCCTGGGGGAAGCGAACCCACAGAAGATTGCCAGCCTGCGCCACTAGAATGTGCTTACAACTGCTTATAAGGAGCCTTAGTGGTCGGCTTGACTGTCCTGGACCTGGTCCTGATCCTGGTGCTGCTGTCCTACCTGATCTACGGCCTGCGGAACGGGTTCCTTGTCACAGTGGGCGGCATCGCCGGATTCGCTGCAGGAGCGGTGGCGGCGTTCTTCGCGGTCCCCCTGGTGAGCGGCTTCGTGGAGGACTCCGGGTGGAGGCTTACCGCCATCATTGCCGCCGCCGTCGCGCTGGTGGTTCTGGGGCATGGCCTCGGCACGATGATGGGCCGGCAGATCCGTGGCGCAGTCCGAATTCCGCCTCTCCGGGCCGTGGACCGGCTGGTGGGCGGTGCAGCCAACGTCGCCGTCGCCGCACTGGTCATGTCCATGCTGGCCTTCAGCGTCAGCTCCCTCGGTGTCCCCTTTGTTTCCCAGCAGTTGGCAGAATCGCGGGTCATCCGATTCATTGACGGCCTGACGCCGGATCCGGTGAAGGCCACCATGGCCCAGCTGCGTTCAACAGTGATCGGCAACGGTATTCCTACCCTGATTGAGGGACTGGACCAGGGCCCGACCATGCCTGTGCCGGATGCCAGCACCGACACCCCAGCCCTGAACAGGGCTGCCGAATCCGTCCTGAGAATTGCCGGCACCGCCTACCAGTGCGGCCAGAACCAGACAGGGACAGGCTTCGTTGTTTCCGAAGACCGCGTAGTAACAAATGCGCACGTGGTGGCGGGCGTGTCACAGCCCGTCGTGGAGATGCCCGCCGGTGGCGCAATGCCCGGGCGGGTGGTCTACTTCGACACCCGGCATGACCTCGCGGTGCTGGCGGTGGACGACCTGCCTGCCCAGCCGCTGCCCCTGAGCGCCGACCTGCCCAACGGAAGCCCGGCCGCGTTCGCAGGCTACCCGCATGGCGGCCCCTTCCAGTCCCGGCCGGCCACCGTCCAGGACATCACCACGGTGCTGGTACCGGATATCTATGGCACCAACCCCTCGCCGGAAGAAATTTACCGGCTGGCCGGAAACGTCCAGCCCGGGAACTCCGGCGGCCCGCTGCTGACCACCGAAGGACAGGTGGCCGGAGTCATCTTCGCCAAGGCAACGTCGGACGCCGAGATGGGTTTTGCGATCACCATGGACGACTTGAACCCGGTGGCAGCGCAGGCGCCGTCACTGAGTGCGCCCGTTTCCTCCGGGCAGTGCATCCAAAAGTAGCTGCTTACAGGACTTCAGCGAGGTAGTCGATGGCCAGCTTGTAGCCGAACACGCCCGCGCCCACGATCACGGCCGAGCAGACCGGCGAGAGGAACGAGTGGTGCCGGAACTCCTCGCGCTGGTGCACGTTGGTGATGTGCACTTCCACTGCCGGCAGCTGCACTGCCGCCAGGGCATCACGGAGGGCAACGGACGTGTGGGTGAAGGCGCCGGCGTTCAGGACAATGCCGACGGCGGAACCTCGGGCTGCGTGAATGGTGTCCAGCAGGACGCCCTCATGGTTCGACTGAACGCACTCAGCCGCGAACCCATGCCCCTCTGCGGTCCGGGCAGCCAGTTCTTCCACGTCAGCCAGGGTGGACGTGCCGTACTTTTCCGGTTCACGGGTGCCCAGGAGATTCAGGTTGGGTCCGTTAATTACCAGGATGGTTCCGCGGCTGGCTGATGCAGAGGGTTCGGTCATGCGTGCAAATCTATCGGGTAGGCCCGGTTGCCGTGCATTTTTACGTCTCAGTACCCGAGGGCTGCTTCAGCGAGGTAATCCTGCGGGTGCGCCTGATCCTTTCCGGCTAAACCTCCGCAAGCCGCAGCCGGCCCACCCGCTCCTGGAGGACGCGCTGCGCTTCGGCACCGAGACCTGGATCGCTGATGACTTCGTCCACCTCCTCGAGTGAAGCAATGGAGCTGATGCCCAGCAGACCCCATTTGGTGTGGTCAGCCAGCACCACGGTTTTGCGGGCGGCTGCCACGAATGCCCGGTCCGTTTCGGCTTCGAGCAGGTTGGGAGTTGTAAATCCGGCGGTGGCATCCATGCCGTGGACCCCAAGGAACAGCAGGTCCAGGTGCAGCTGCTTCAGCGCACCGGTGGCAATGGGCCCCACCAGGGCGTCCGACGGCGTGCGCTCGCCGCCGATGAGGATCACCGTGGAGGCAGCGCCGCTGGACCCTGCGGAGGGGCTGTGATGGAACAGGTCTGCGATGCGCACCGAGTTGGTCACCACAGTGATCCGTGGCCCGTTGGTCAGTTCCTTGGCCAGCGCCCACGTGGTGGTTCCGGCGCTCAGCCCCACCGCCATGCCTTCCTGGACCAGGCCGGCTGCTTCCAAGGCGATGGCGCGTTTCTCGGCGGTCAGCTGCGTCGATTTCAGCTCGAACCCGGGCTCGTGCGCGCCGGCGTCCCCCGGAAGTTTGGCGCCGCCGTGGATCCGCTCCAGCTTCCCGCCCTCTTCGAGCAATTCGATGTCCCGGCGCACGGTCATCAATGAAACACCGAGTTGCTGGGCAAGGTCGGAGACCCGCACAACACGCTCACGCTGCAGAGCCTCCAGGATGGCCTGATGGCGCGCGACGGCGAGCATTCCGATGGATCCTTCGATGCTGGGTGGACTGGTCTGCTCCCAGTCTAGGGCCGGCCCGGTGGAGGGGAGGTTGACTGCCTCCCCTCCACCGTCTCCTACTTTCGAAGCGACTGCGCGATCTGCTGCATGATCGTGGGGTCGGAGAGGGTGGTGGCGTCGCCCGGGTCGCGGCCTTCGGCGACGTCCTTGAGGAGGCGCCGCATGATCTTGCCGGAGCGGGTCTTGGGCAGTTCCGGAACCACGAGGATGTTCTTCGGTTTGGCGATGGGGCCAATTTCCTTGCCCACGTGGTTACGGAGTTCCTGGACGGTTTCGTCACCGTTGTTGGCGGCGTCCCCACGCAGGATGACAAACGCGACGACGGCCTGTCCGGTGGTCTCGTCAGAGGCGCCCACGACCGCGGCTTCGGCCACGGCAGGATGGGACACCAGGGCGGATTCGATTTCGGTCGTGGACAGACGGTGGCCGGAGATGTTCATGACGTCGTCCACGCGGCCCAGGAGCCAGATGTCGCCGTCTTCGTCTTTTTTGGCGCCGTCCCCGGCGAAGTACATGTTTTCGAACCGGGACCAGTAGGTGTCCTTGAACCGTTCCGGGTCGCCCCAGATGCCGCGGAGCATGGCGGGCCACGGCTCGCGGATCACCAGGAAGCCGCCGTGTCCGTCCGGTACGGATTCGCCCATCTCATCCACCACGTCCACGGCGATGCCGGGCAGCGGGACCTGCGCGGAACCCGGCTTGGCTGCGGTGACGCCGGGAAGCGGGGCGATCATCTGCGCGCCGGTCTCGGTCTGCCACCAGGTGTCCACGATAGGAGTCCGGTCCCCGCCGATGACCTTCCGGTACCACATCCAGGCCTCAGGGTTGATGGGTTCGCCCACGGACCCGAGCACGCGCAGAGAGGACAGGTCGTACTTGTCCGGGATCTCCCGGCCCCACTTCATGAAGGTGCGGATGGCGGTGGGCGCGGTGTAGAGGATGGAGACCTTGTACTTTTCCACGATCTCCCACCAGCGGCCCTGGTGCGGGGAGTCCGGGGTGCCTTCGTACATCACCTGGGTGGCGCCGTTGATGAGCGGTGCGTAGGTGACGTAGGAGTGGCCGGTGACCCAGCCGACGTCGGCCGTGCACCAGTAAACGTCCGTGTCCGGGTGCAGGTCGAACACTGCCTTGTGCGTGTATGCGGTTTGGGTGAGGTAGCCGCCGGTGGTGTGCAGGATGCCTTTCGGCTTGCCGGTGGTGCCGGAGGTGTAGAGGATGAACAACGGGTGCTCGGAGTCGTGGCCGACGGCGGTGTGCTCGGTGGAGGCGGCCTCGACGGTGTCCGCCCACCAGTGGTCCCGGCCCTCATGCCAGTCAACGTCCTGGCCGTTGCGCTTGACCACCACCACGTTCTGGACCGTATGGCCGTCATTGGCGAGGGCGTCGTCGACGGCGGTCTTCAGTGCGCTGGGCTTGCCGCGGCGGTAGGTGCCGTCAGCGGTGACCACGAGCTTGGCCTCGGCGTCCTCGATCCTGGACCGCAGCGCGTCGGCAGAAAAGCCCCCGAACACCACCGAGTGCACCGCCCCGATCCGGGCGCAGGCCAGCAGCGTGATGACGGCTTCGGGGATCATGGGCAGGTAGACAGCTACGCGGTCACCCTTAACGACGCCGAGGGACTCGAAGGCATTGGCTGCTTTCTTCACCTCTTCGGTCAACTGCGCGTAGGTGTAGGTGCGGGTATCGCCTGGCTCGCCCTCGAAGTGGATGGCTACCCGGTCGCCGCGCCCGTTCTCCACGTGCCGGTCCAGCGCGTTGTAGGCGGCGTTGACCTCGCCACCCACGAACCACTTCGCGAAGGGCGGGTTGGACCAGTCAAGCGCCTGGTCAAAGTCCTTGCTCCAGGTCAAAAGCTCCCGGGCCTGCTTGGCCCAGAACGCGGGACGATCGGCGTCGGCCTCCTGGTATTCGCCGGCGCTGACAACAGCGTTGGCCGCAAATTCAGGACTTGGCGGGAATGCGCGGGTCTCGTGAAGCAGGTTTTCAAAGGCGTCGCCCTGCTGGCTGTTCTTCCCTGTACCTGCTGAATCGGTGGCCGTGGAGCTAGAAGTGTCCTGGGACATGTGAACCTCATCATTCATCGATCTTTGCTGCGCGGAGATCCGCCGTCGGGCCGGGTTCTGCCGCCTGCACGACGCCGGGCACCTGCTGGTCAGGGAGTTCCGCAAAGAGCTGTTCCGGAATCAAGACTAGTGCTTGCCCGGCGAGCGATGTGTGCAGTGTCACAGCTAAGCCCGCGAACGGCATTTATTAAGCGATGAATGGTACGCGCGCCCGGCCTCAGGCAGCCGTCCGGCGCCGCGCCCAGCTAGTGATCAGTCAGGCTGTTGACTAGGCTGAGATGGAATTGTGACTTCACTGCGGACCGTCCTTTCCACGCCAGGCAAGAGCCCGGGACGGGCAGGAACCGCTGTACGACGGCACGGTTTCGGGGTTACGAGCCCCGGTGCCGCCACGCTAAGGAGAACAGAATGAACCAGCAGAGTTTCGGCCAGAAATCTGGCCCCGACACAGAGGCAGGCTCCAGCGCCACCGGCGCCGGTCCGGCTTCGGGCGCCGGCCGGCAGGCTTCAACCGTGGTCAAGGGCGGCGCGAAGGCCCACCAGACGGTGCTGGGTCCGT
This sequence comes from Arthrobacter sp. sptzw42, assembly GCF_059089685.1. NCBI lineage: Bacteria > Bacillati > Actinomycetota > Actinomycetes > Micrococcales > Micrococcaceae > Arthrobacter > Arthrobacter sp. sptzw42. The sequence continues at coordinate 359,503 of NZ_JBNHEX010000004.1, read as the reverse complement.
TCACCGTCCGCGACCTGGCCGTGTTCGCCGCCACCGTCATCCTGTTCGTCGCTTCCCTGCTCCCCATCTTCGGCGGACGGTACAACCTGTGGAACCTGAACAACCTCTTCTTCCTGGGCCTGGGCATCGTCCTGCCGTTGGCCGTGAGCGCACTCTTCGCCGCGCGGCGGCTGGCGCCGGGCACAAGGATCCGGATCGGTTCGCTGTCCATTGACCAGTTCGCCTCGGTGGTTGCGTCCTTCGCCGTTGCCTTCTTCTTCCTGTCCGTGGCCGGAGCCTACGTTCCCAGCCTTCTGGTGGGCCTGATCGGCGCCGTGGTGCTTTTCGCTGTAACGGTCCTGGGCCGGTTCCTTCCGTATATCTCCCCGGACTTCCAGGACCGTGCCGACGCCCCGGCCCATGTGGTGGCCCGCGAAGCTGCCGTCCCTGCACAGAAGCCGCGGGCGCCCAAACCGCCCAAGACTGACTCCGGCAAAGCAGACTCCGGCAAGGCTGTGGCCACGTCCGCCAACGCGACCTCAGGCGGAGGGCTGTTCACCGGTGCCGGCGCCGGTTCTTCCGCAGTGCAGAGCGGCACTTCACACCATGCGCCCGCAACAGCAGCGGTTCCCACCGCCGGAGTCGGCACCCAGGCTACGGGCACCGCTCCGGTTTCCAGCGGAGCCTCCAGCCTCGCCTCCGCAGGCGACCCGGGGCCGGCAACCCAGGCTGCCGACGTCGTCCGTCCCTCTGCTGCCCCGGCGGCCGAAGAGACACAGCTGGGAGACATCCCTGCTGCAGGTGCCGCTGCAGCCCACCGGCCTGCTGCCCACCAGCCTGCCGCAAACCACGACGGCGGGGCCTCGGTTGCGGCCGCGGCTCAAGGCACGTGGGAGCCGCCCGCTGCCACTGCGGTGCACCAGCAGGTCCGCGTCGAAGAGCCTATCGGGGCGACGGTGGACCCCTCGAGCCGGCCGGAGCAAGTGGAGGAACAGCCCATCCACGAGGCATTCTGGTTTGCTGTGGCGCAGCACCGTACCGCCTTCGACCCACGCACCGGAGCCCCCGCTTTTGTTATCGAGCCCGGTGGCTGGGTGCTTGCGCTCGAAGATCGCGGGCAAGAGTTCCTGGTCCAGCACACCGACGGGCGGCTGGGCGTGCTGCGCGATCTCAGCAATATCGAGCGCGGCTAACACATGGCCTCGCCCCGGGGTCCAAAGGCCGGCGGAGCGGCAGCACCCGCCGGCCCCGCTGGCGGCATGCCCGCAGTCTCCGGGGAGTCGATGCTTGGCCTGAAGCGGCGGGCAAGGCGCATCAACAGGGCGTTGGCCGAGAAGTACCCCTACGCGCACGCGGAGCTCGATTTCCGCAATCCGTTCGAGCTGTTGGTGGCTACTGTCCTGTCGGCACAGACCACCGACGTCACCGTCAACCAGATCACTCCGCTGCTGTTTGCCCGGTTTCCGGACGCAAGGTCCATGGCGGAAGCGGACCCGGCGACGATCGAAGAGATCATCAAGCCCACGGGCTTTTTTCGGGCCAAGACACGGAACCTCCTGGCGTTGTGCACCCGTGTGGTGGACGAGTACAACGGCGTGGTGCCCGGGCGGCTGGAGGATCTGGTGACGTTACCGGGCGTGGGGCGGAAGACGGCCAACGTGGTGCTGGGCAACGCCTTCGGGATCCCCGGCATCACGGTGGACACCCACTTTGGCCGCCTTGCCCGCCGGTTTGGCTGGACCCGGTCCGAGGACCCGGTCCAGATCGAGTACGACGTCGCCGAGCTTTTCGACAAGCGGGACTGGACCATGCTGTCGCACCGGGTGGTATTCCACGGGCGCCGGGTGTGCCATTCCCGGAAACCTGCCTGCGGCGCCTGCCCCGTGGCGAACTGGTGCCCCAGCTACGGCCTGGGCGAAACGGATCCCGCCAAGGCGGCCAACCTGCTCAAATACGAACTCGCGCCCGGCAACGAAGCCCTGTTGTCACAACTGCTGGCCGAAACGGACAGGGCCGCCGAAATCAGGATGGAATCCCAAAAGAGGGCACCTTGAGCGCCCGTGACGACCTGATCGCCCTGGCCCGCAGGGCGGCCGCCGGTTCTGCTGACTCCCCTGACCCCCTCTGGGCCGCGCTCACCGTTGATCCGCAACTGGCACGCAGGGCTGCGGTCCTGATGCTTTTTGGTGCCCTGGATGACGTTCCGGCCGTTTCCGGGAAACCGCTGGCACCGGCAGACCTTGACGTCCTGCTCCTGGAGCGGGCCCACACCCTGGGGTCCCATCCCGGACAGGTGGCGTTTCCGGGCGGCAGCATTGACGCCCTGGAAACGCCGGTTCAGGCAGCCTTGCGCGAGGCGGAAGAGGAAACTGGCCTCGACTCGGACGGTGTTGAAGTCCTTGGAACCCTGCAGGAGCTCGGCCTCGCCCACAGCAACTTCCTTGTCACCCCGGTGCTGGGGTGGTGGCGGTCGCCCTCGCCTGTCCATGTGGTGGACTACGCCGAGTCCGCCCAGGTGTTCCGGGTGCCCGTGCGGGACCTGGTGGATCCGGACAACAGGGTTATGGCCACCGTCCACCGGGCCGGGCGTACTTTCGACAGCCCCGCTTTCACCGTCAACGGTGTGGTGGTGTGGGGGTTTACCGGAATTGTTTTGAACGGCCTCTTTGAACAGTTGGGCTGGGCCGTGCCGTGGGACAGAAGCCGGGTCCATCCAATGGGTGTGTGACGTTCACGGACCGGGGGATCCGTCCGGTTGCCGGTATCGCCTTGCGTCCTTCCGCCTCGGCCGGTGTCAGGCCTGCTGTTTGCGCAGATCCACTACTACTCCGGTGGCCGCATTTTCGCGCATGGCGTTGATGCCCTCCAACACTGTGTTGAGGGACTTGAAGTTTGGTGAAACGGCAACGATGTTGCCTTCCCCGTCCGTCAGCCGAAGCCGGTACGACTCGTCCCCTACCCGATGAATTTCAAACCTGCCCGCCATAAGCCGGACCTCCCCTTGGTGTGCTTCGTTGCATCAACCTTCGGACCGATCTGTTTCAGTCACCAAGAGACTGTAACCCGCGTCACCGCGCCCCCGCGAGCTACTGCCGGGTAGATTACTTCCCTCGACATGCTGCTCGGCGGGGCCTGGTTCTGCGTATTCCGGGCGTGGTCCTACTTTGCGTGGTCGTAGGAATCCACTACCGCCACACTGATTGGAAATTCCACGGGAACAGGTCCGAACAGGAGGTTCTTGGCCGCGCTGGCGGCGTCCTCGATTGCCTTGATACACGCACCCACCAGGTGCTCAGGCGCGTGAACCATCACTTCGTCGTGGAGGAAGAAGACCAGCTCCGGCCTGACCGGACCTTCCCCGCCGACGGTGCGCAACCGGCGTCGTAATTCCGCGAGCCAGCACGCAGCCCAGTCCGCCGCGGAGCCCTGTACCACGAAGTTCCGCGTGAAGCGCCCCCTGGAACGGGCAAGCGAATCCGCCCGCTGCTGCTCCTCCGCCGACGACGACCGCTGGCTCTGGAACCACCGTTCCGACGGCGGCGGGCTGCTGCGGCCCAGCCTGGTGGTGACGGTTCCGCCGGATTCACCGGCGCGGGCGGCCTGTTCCACAAAATCAACGGCGCGGGGATAGATCCTGGCGAGCTGGGGCATGAGGCGTCCGGCTTCACCGGAAGTGGCTCCGTACATTGCCCCCAGCAGCGCCATCTTCGCTTTTGCCCGATCGCCGCCGAACCCTTTGGCGGCGATGCCCGCGTAGAGGTCCTGGTTCCTCGCGGCCTCGGCCATGGTTGAGTCCTTGGCCAGCGCCACCAGGACACGGGGCTCAAGCTGTGATGCGTCCGCGACGATGAGCTTGCAGCCGGGGTCGGCGTGGACGGCGCCGCGGATCTGGCGCGGTATCTGCAGGGCGCCGCCGCCCCTGGACGCCCAGCGGCCTGAAACCACGCCGCCCACCACGTACTCGGGGCGGAACCGGCCGCCGGACACCCAGGCATCCAGCCATGCCCAGCCGTTGGCCGCGTGCAGCCGCGAAAGCTTTTTGTAGGCCAGCAGCGGGGCGATGGCGGGGTGCGTGGATTCCTTCAGCTCCCATTGCCGGGTGCTTTTCACCTCAATCCCGTTCCGGTGCAGGGCGCGCATCAGGTCCTGCGGGGAATCGGGGTTCAGGGTTGGCGCGTTCAACAGGTTGCGCAGTTCAAGGTTCAGGGCCTCGAGCTTTGCCGGGCGATGGCCCATGGGCGGACGGGGGCCGAGGTAACCGGCCAGGATTTGCTCATGGAGGTCCTCCCGCCAGGGCACTCCGGCGTGCTGCATCTCAGCGGCAATCATGGCGCTGGCAGATTCGGCGGCCAGGAGAAGCTGAAGCCGGTTTCGCTGGTTCTCCTCGCCGCTGACGGAAGCGAGGGCGGCCTGCTGGGCGGCGTATTCTTCCCGGAGGTCCCCGAGGGTATGCCGGGGTCCGGCGTCGGTGTCAGGATTTTCGAAAAGGGCGTCCTGTTCCGGTGGCGGCGGAGGCGGCTGCAGGGCCCGGGGCGGTTGTTGCGGATCGTCGAGGGTGACCTGGTCCGCGTTTGCCGCGTATTCGGTGTGGGCGGTGAACTGTGAGTGCGCCAGGATGTTGCCGCACAGGCTCAGGTCGTGGCAGCGGTCCAGTTCCGCCCCGGCCGCCAGCAGCGCCGGGTACCAGTCCTGTGTCCGGTGCCAGATCCAGCGGGGATGCTGCCCGCCCTGCGGCCGGCGTTCCAGGTCCTTGACGACGGCGGGAAGTTCCCGTGCGGGAACGGGGCGGGGTTCAGGGTTGGATGGATGGGGGTGGCCCGTTTGGGTGAGTTCCTGCAGGACCGCGCCCTGGGGGTGGGCGGCCAGCAGGAGATACATGCTCCAATTCTGCCTTGTCTTTGGAGTGGTGAGGTCCTGATGACTCTTCCTGCACAAGGCTGCTGTCTAAACCGGGTTGTGCACATACGGCTTGCCTTCCTTATCCGCCGGCCGCCCGTCCGGGGACAGTGGTTCCATGAGCAGGCACCAGCTGACCCCATCCGATTCTGATCCCGGCCGGTCCGGGCCCCCGTCCCGGCGGCTTCCTGTTGAGCTCCCGCAGACTGGTCCGGCCCGGCCCGGGAGTCAAGGAGGGAGCGGCGCGGCCTGGCTGCCGGACGGCGCGGAAGAGGTACTGCTGGTTACCTCGTCGGCCTTGTTGCGGGCCGAAGTGGAGCGTATCGTCGCCGCGGCCGGTGCCCACCTTCGTGTGGTGGCCGATGCCCTCGAGGGTGGCAGGTACTGGGACGGGGCTGCGGCAGTTCTGGTGGGCAGCGACATCCGGGAGCTCCCGCCACGCCGGCGCGCACCAGCCGTCCTGGTGGGCCTGGACGGTGAAGGGGACAGCTTATGGCACCTGGCGGCAGCACTGGGAGCGGAGCGGGTGGCGGTACTGCCGGATGCCGCAGCATGGCTCGCCGATCACCTGAGCCGGTCCCGGTCGCCCGGTCCCGGCGGCATGGTCCTCGGGGTAACCGGCGGGTGCGGCGGCGCCGGAGCCACCACTGCCGCCGTTTGGGTGGCCCAGGCGGCCGCCGGGATGGGAGCGCGCGTACTGCTGGTTGACGGCGACCCGTGGGGCGGCGGACTGGAACTGGCTATTGCAGCGGAAGAGAGCCCCGGGCTGCGCTGGCCTGATCTTTCTGAAGCCCGCGGCAGCATCGATCCCGGCCAGCTGTCGGATTCGCTTCCGGTTGCCGGAGGGTTCTCGTTCCTGTCCTGGCCGGCCAGCCGGGAACAGCCCCCTCCCGTGGCGGCCGCCACCACCGCCGGAGTCCTTGACGCCGCACGCCGCGGCTACGAGCTGGTTGTTGTCGACATCGGCAGGGGAACGGGGCCGCTGCAGGCCTATGCCTGGGACTGCGACCGCATCATGATGGTGGTTCCCGCCCAGCTGAAGGCCGCCGTCGCAGCGGTGCGTCTGATGCAGGAGTTTCCGCCGATTGAGTCCACACTTTTGGTCCGTGGCAGGCCTGGTGCGGCGCTGGACGGATCACTTCTTTCCGAGGCCATCGGGCTTCCCGTGCAGGGACGGGTGCCGGAGCTCCGTGGTGTCAGTGCGGCAATGGAATCCGGCCGGCTCCTGGACCTGGGCAGGCGGCGGTGCGTCCGGCGTTTTGCTGCATCGGTGCTCGATGCCCTCGGGGACGACTTGGCGGCAGAGGAACTCGGATGAAGCAGCAGCCGTCCCCGCATGGAGCGGGAGCCGCGGACGGACTGCGGCGGCGGGCCCGGAACATGGAGGCCCAACGCCGTGATCTGCGGCGGGAGGGGCGCCTTCCGGTTGATTCCGGATTGCTGGAATCGGTCCGGGAGTCCATGATGGCGGACGCCGGGGTGGTGACTCCTTCGCGGGTGGCAGCGGCGGTACAGGCCACTGGCAAGCTGCTGGGCACGGCCGGTTCACTCGCGGCGGTGGAGCGGATCAGCGCCGAGCTAAACGGGTTGGGGCCCCTGCAGCAGCTCACGCGGGATCCGGCAGTGACCGATATTTTCGTCAACGCACCGGAATCCGTTTGGGTGGATCGTGGCCGTGGCATTGAACGTGTCTCTGTGGTTTTCACAGACGAGGCCCAGCTGCGGGCGCTTGCCTGCAGGCTGGTCGCTGCGGGAGGGAGGCGCCTGGATGACGGCTCGCCCTGCGTGGACGTGCGGTTGCCGGGAGGTTACCGCGTCCACGCCGTCCTGCCGCCGGTGTCCACTGCGGGCACCCTGCTCAGCGTCAGGATCCGCCGGGAGCGGGTGTTCACCATGGAGGAACTGCAGGCCGCGGGACTGTTCGGGCCGTTCGTCAAGGAAGTCCTGGAGAAAGTACTGGAGCATCGGCTCAGTTTCCTGATCAGTGGCGCCACGGGATCCGGCAAGACCACCCTGCTGTCCACCTTGCTGGGGCTTTGTGCCCGGGAGGAGAGGCTGGTCCTCATAGAAGATGCCTCCGAGCTGAACCCCGTCCATCCTCACGTGGTTTCCCTTGAGTCCCGCCACGGGAATCTTGAGGGCGGCGGGGAGGTGGGCTTGGGTGAGCTTGTCCGGCAGGCCCTGCGCATGAGGCCGGACCGGCTGGTGGTCGGGGAATGCCGGGGGGCCGAGGTGCGGGAACTGCTGACTGCGATGAACACCGGCCACAGCGGCGGGGGCGGAACCATCCATGCGAACACTGCCACCGCGGTTCCGGCCCGCCTGACAGCGCTTGGTGCGCTGGCAGGGTTGAGCCCGGACGGGGTGCGTCTTCAGGCAGCCAGTGCCCTTGATGTGGTGATTCATGTCGAGAGGACCAGCCGGGGCAGGCAAGTGTCCTGCATTGGCCTGATTGACGACGGCCCCGGCGGCCTGCGTGTCCTACCGGCGCTGGAAATCCATGCAGCGGTTTCCGTTCCCGGCCAGGGATGGCCGGCCCTCGCATCCCGGCTTGGACTCGATCCGGGGGAGCAGCTGTGACAGTTGTTCTTGCCGGCGTCCTGGTGCTGGCGGTGGTATTGGTTCTTTGCCCGCCGCAGGGCGCGGCATCGAGGTTTCGCCGCGCAACTGGTGGTCCTGCGCATACAGCGCCTGATGTTGGCTGGCCGGGGCGGATCCGGCAGGTCAGGGCTGGAGTCGGGAAAGCGGCAACATCCGCTGCCGGGGTACCCATGACGGTCGTGGTTCAGCAATTGGCTGCACTGCTCAAGGGAGGGCGCACCCCCGCCCGGCTTTGGGACGAGCTGTGGTTTGTCTATGGCGCTGCACGGCCCGGATCGCACGGCCCGGCCAGGCTCGGACCTGGCTCGGGGCAAGACCAGGTGCCGGCGCCGGGGGCGGTACAAGCGGCAGGGGTGCCCGCCCGCGGCTTAACCACCGGGTCGGTTGTAATGCTGGCAGCAGCCCGGGCAGCTGCCGGGGCGGGGACCCCGGTATCGGAGGCCATCCGCCGCTCTTTGCCGGCAGTCTTCCCGCGGCCCAACAGGGAGTTCCGCATCTGGTCGGAACTGGCAGCGTGTTTCGACATCGCAGAAGCAAGCGGTTGTCCCCTGGCCGACGTGCTCACCAGGTTCGCGGCGCAGCTTGAGGTCGAGGACGACGCCGATGCTGCCCGGCAAACCGCCTTGGCCGGGCCCAAGGCCACGGTCACTTTGTTGACCTGGCTTCCGCTCATGGGACTGGGCCTTGGAATCGCCCTCGGCGTGGACCCGCTGGCGATATTGCTGGGCACTCCGCTGGGGCTCGCAGCGCTCGCGGCCGGCGTGGCGCTGACCGTTGCGGGTAGGGTGTGGTCCGCCAGGCTGGTTGCCGCTGCGGCCGGCGGGGGATTGCCGTGACGGGTCCTCTTGTTCTGGCAGCCGCGCTTTTTCTTACCCTGGCCGCTGTGGCTGGTCTCCTGAGTCCCCACGGAGGCAGGGCACGGAAGCGGCTGCTCAACCTGGAGCCGCGGGGGGCCTCTGGCCGGGACACCGGTTCACGGGAGGCGGACGGGCGGACCCGGAACCGGGCCGGTCCCGATGGCCTGAAGGACACCGCCATGATGCTCGAACTGGTGGCGGCGATGCTGGATGCAGGCTCTGGCATAGGGCGCTCACTCGAACTGGTGACGGCCTCTGCTTCCGCACACTACAGCGACTCCCTCCGGCCGGTTGTTTCGGCGCTCGCGATCGGTGCCGACTGGGAGACTGCCTGGCGCAGCTCGGCTGTCCGGCTTCCCGAGATTCTGGAGCTGCGGGATGCATTGGGGTTTGCGGCACTGACCGGGGCCCCGTCGTCCGCAATTCTGTACGCCCAGGCCGCGAGGCTCCGCCGGGAAAGGTTTCGTGCCGCGGAGAAGCGGGCGGCCTCGCTGGGCGTGAAGCTGGTGGTCCCGCTGGGGCTGTGTTCGCTGCCGGCCTTCATCTGCCTGGGCGTTGTACCCGTTCTGCTCGCCCTGGTGCCGTCCGGTCAGTAATACCGCGAGGCCTTCGGGCCAGTAACACCGCGGTGCCTTCCGGCCAATGACGCCCTGGTCCCGTCCGGCCAGTAACCGGAACAGCATGCCCGGCAGATCAAGCCAGACAGCCGGAGGGACGGCTCCGGCCGTACTGGCATGGTCCGCTCTTTCCCTCCACAGAGGGGAACCCAGATGGCTTTTCCACTTACACAAGCGCGGGCCTTATCGCTTCGAGCGCGCCGCGGAAGAGTCGAAGCAGCCGGCAACCCTGCCGGCCAACCGAAAGGAAACACCACATGTCCATCAACCAGGACCGCCACTTCGCCACCGGAACTGCAGCGCTCGCAGCAGCCCGATCAAACACTAAACGGCGCTTCAGCGGCGGCGGGCCCCTTTACTCCCGACAGGCCGTCACCCCTCCATTGCCGGCAAACGTCGTCGAGCTCTACCCCGGAGCAGCTGCCGCCGGTCATCGTTTGGGCGCCCGCCGGTTGCTGGGGTCGGAAGCGGGGATGGCCACCGCTGAATACGCCATCACCACTCTCGCGGCTGTCGGCTTTGCCGGGCTGCTGGTCTTCATCCTTCGCAGCGAGGAAGTGCGGGGGTTCCTGCTGAACCTGATCCGCACGGCGCTGGCCTTGCCATGACCGGCGTCCCGGACCTGCTGCAACGTTGGCTGCCCCCAGGTCCGGGCAGCCGGACGGCTCCGGCGCTGCAGGCCGGAGCGGCTGCTGGTCGCGCGGCGGTAGACCGTTGCCCCAGTGGCGGCCTCCTGCGGTTGGCAGATCGCTGCAACAGCCACAGCACCAGCAGCTGCAACGGCCACAGCACCAGCAGCTGCAGCCGCAGCCGCAGCCGCAGCAGCAAGCCCGCAGCGTCCCGCGGTGCGGTCACCGCAGAGTTCGCTGTAACACTGCCAGCCGTCCTGCTGCTGCTTGCCATGCTCCTCGCGGGTGCGGCGGCCGGTATTACCCAACTGCGGCTGGAAGAGGGAGCGCGGGCCGGCGCCCGGGCACTGGCGCGTGGTGATGATTCCGCCACTGTGCAGAAGGTTGTCCGGACCCTCTCAGGAGCGTCAGCCTCGGCGGTAGTTGCAACAGAGGGTGAGTGGCTCAGCGTGACGGTCACAGACCGGGTAGGCGGCCCACTAGGGGCCTCTGTTCCCTGGACCCTTACCGCCCGCGCTTCAACGCGCAGCGAAACGGCAGCAGCAAGTTGACGGCGGGTGCAGGCCAGGGCACGGACAGCCGGGAACGCGGATCCGGAAGTGTCCTGGCCGCGGGACTGGCTTTTGTCATCATGATGGCCATAGTGCTGTTGCTGCTTTTGGCCCAGTCAGCCGTGATGGCCAGCAGGGCGGCTGCGGCGGCTGATCTTGCTGCCCTCGCCGGGGCTGACGCCTTGCGCGGCATCACGGACGGGGACCCTTGCGCGGTGGCTGCGGAGGTCGCTGCCCGGCATGCGGCCGCCCTTCGCAGCTGCTCGGAGGGAGAGGGAAGCACCCTCGAAGTCATGACTGAGCTTTCGGCCAGCTCCATCCTGGGTGCAGCAAGCGCCCGTGCCCGGGCAGGACCTCCCCCCTAACGGACGGTCCTTCCGGAGGCCGCCCGGGCTGAAGCACGGGAACCTTCCTCGGGCTGGGCTCCGGATCAGCGCCCGGCGTCCACGCTGACTTCGCTGGCATCGGCGGCGTTCTTCAGCAGAACATCGAGCAGGGTGACCGCGGCTGCTTTGTCCAGGGGGTTGTTTTTGTTCCCACACTTGGGCGACTGAACACAGGAAGGACAGCCGGATTCGCATTCGCAGGCCTTGATGGCGTCCCGTGTAGCGGCAAGCCATGTCTGCGCCTTGTCGAATCCGCGTTCGGCAAAACCGGCCCCGCCGGGGTGCCCGTCATACACGAAGATGGTGGGCACTCCGGTGTCGGCATGCAGGGCAGTTGATACCCCGCCGATGTCCCAGCGGTCACTGGACGCCACCAGGGGAAGGAGACCGATGGCTGCGTGTTCTGCGGCGTGCAGTGCACCCGGGAACTGGGCTTCAATCAGTCCGGCCGCGGTGAGGGAACGGTTGTCCACCAGGAACCACACTGCCTTGGTGAAGAGTTCCCGGGCGCCGAGGTCAAGCGGTTCCTCACCGAGGATCTCGTTGGAAATCAGGGCCTTTCTTTGAAAGGAGACCACCTGCGTGGTGACTTTAACGTCGCCGAAGTGCAGAGAAACGTCGCCCCATCTGGCCGTGCGCTGGGTTTCCAGCACCTCAATCTGCGTCACGTCCCGTGCCGTGGTGTAGTAGTCCGGGTTGGCGCGACGGACTACTACACAATGGTCGTCCTCGTTGAGGTCCTCCACCACGTAGCTGTCGCCCTGGTGGATGTAGACCGCACCGGTGTGCGCCTGGTAGTGGGTCTGGGGAGAGTCCATCGTTCCGAGGAGGGAGCCAGTATCAGCGTCGACAATGCTCACCGGGCCGCCGCCGTCAGCCCGCAGGTTTACCATTGCCGCGGCGCTCTGGGAATGGGTCCAGAACCAGCCCGCAGGCCGGTGGCGAAGATATCCCTGAGCTGCCAGGCGGTCCAGGAGCCTCTCGGCGGTGCTTCCGAACAGGTCAAGCTCGCCGGCACCGAGCGGAAGTTCGGCCGCGGCCGCGCACAGGTGCGGTCCCAGCACGTACGGGTTCGACGGATCGAAGACAGTCGCTTCAACCGAGACGTCGAAGATTGCCTCCGGGTGGTTCACCAGGAAGGTATCCAGTGGATCGTCACTTGCCACAAAGGCCGCGATCGCGTCCTGTCCTGCCCTGCCTGCCCGCCCGATCTGCTGGAACAGCGAGGCTCTGGTCCCTGGCCAGCCGGCCACCAGAACAGCGTCCAGCCCGGAAATGTCGATGCCCAACTCCAAAGCGGAGGTGCTTGAAACACCCAGGAGCCGACCGGAACGGAGCGCTTTCTCCACAGCCCGGCGTTCTTCAGGAAGGTATCCGGAACGGTAGGCAGCCACACGCTGCGGCAGGCTGGGATCCACTTCGTCCAGCAGGCGTTTGGTGATGGACGAGATCGTCTCGGCTCCGCGCCGGGATTTGATGAAGGCTATGGTGCGGATCTGCGCTGACACCAGGTTGGCGAGCAGGTCCGCAGTTTCAGCAACAGCGGTGCGCCGCTCCTTAGCGCCGTTCTCGCCCTTCACCTCGGTCAAGGCAGGTTCCCAAAAGGCAACCGTGGTGGCGCCGTGCGGTGAGCCGTCCTCCGAGACCGCCTTGACGGGTGCCCCGATAAGCCGGGAGAAGGAAACTTCAGGGTCCGAAGCCGTCGCGGAGGCTGCGATGAAGACAGGTTCGGGAAAGGCTGACCCTGCTCCGTAGTACGCGCAGATCCGCCGCAGCCGGCGCATCAGGTTGGCTACGTGCGAGCCGAAAACGCCGCGGTAGCTGTGGGCCTCGTCAATGATGACATAGCGGAGGCGGCGGAAAAACCCAGCCCACCAGGCGTGGTTCGGAAGTATGCCAAAGTGCAGCATGTCAGGATTGGCCAGGATGAGGTTCGCGTGGTCGCGGATCCACCGCCGGGAAGCCGGGTCGGTGTCGCCGTCGTAGGTTTCCGCCCGGACGGTGGGCAGCTTCAACGCCCTGATTGCGTTCAACTGGTCAGCTGCGAGTGCCTTGGTGGGGGACAGGTAAAGGGCCACCGCGCCGTCGTCGTGGATCTTTCCCGGGTCGGCAAGAACGCGCAGTTCGGAGCGGTGGATGGCATCCAGCGCCGGCATCTGATAGGCGAGAGACTTTCCGGAAGCGGTTCCGGTAGCAACGACAACATGCTCTCCGCCGTGGGCAATGTCCGCCGCTTCCACCTGGTGGCGGTAGGGCTTGTGGACACCCAGCAACCCGTAGGCGGCCACCAGATCCGGGTGAACCCACTCCGGCCACTGCCCGTGGATGGCTTTCCGGGCGGGGATGGTCCGGACATGACGCAGCTGCTCCGGGTCCGGGCCGCGGCCCAGCAGGGGTATCAGCGAGTCGTGGGGGTTCACCCCAATATTGTTTCACCCCGGGGCTTACCGGCAGGCCCGGTTCGCCGTCGGTGTAACCGGCGAGGCGGGCCTGGGGCCGGGGTTAACTCAGCGAGAGATCGGCCCCGTCGCGGGATGACGAGAGCATCAGCACGCGCGAGACGGTGGTCCAGCCAAGGTGGGAATACAACTTCTGGCCGTCGAGGGAAGCCAGCAGCAGACCTGTTTGGACATCATGTTCGAATGCCTGCGCCGCCAGTGCGCGCATGATGAAGCTTCCCAGACCACGCCGCTGGAAGGCCGGTTCGGTAATGATTTTGTCGAACACTGCGGTATCGCCCACCACAAAAACGCGGCCGCTGGCTGCAAGGGTCTCCCCGGAACGGACAACAGCGTAATGCACGCCGTCCTGCATCGACGTTGTCAGGGCCAGGTCATCGTCGGACAGCCAGGGATCCTCGGCATCCTGGGTTTCCATGTCCACAATCATCATGGCCTGGGAGTCGGAGGTGACGTTCAAACCATGCTGCAGGGCAAGGACCGAATAGCGGGCGAGGTCGTTGCTCAGGATGGTCAGACCCCTCGCCGGCACTTCCGCAGTCTTTGCAGCTAGGGCTGCAAACTCCGCATCCGTAGGCTCGGATGCGAACAACTCCCACTCGCCGGTGGTGTCGGCCCGTAGCGCGGCGGGGAAGCGGCCTTCGGCGGACGTCCGGTAGCCGCGGCAGCCTGCCCAGCCGGCGACCCATACTTCGAGAAGGCCAGTGATGTCATTAACCATGGTTTCCGGGCTCATGGGATGAGACTATTCCAGCGCAGTCACAAGCAACAGGGGTAGGCAGGGCGGGAGGCCCGGTGCTTATGCAATTGTGATGCGCCGTCACAATGGACGCAGTGACGGTTCACTGCCGTCCGTGAAATACGGGCAGGCGGGCTGCCGGAATCGCAGCCGGTAACCTTAAATACGTGGCTTTGAACCGAATTGTGCTTTTTTACGGCTTTACCCCCATCGCTGATCCGGACGCTGTGCGGCTCTGGCAGCGCGCCCTCTGCGAGAAGCTGGGACTTACCGGGCGGATCATCATTTCCAAGGACGGCATTAACGCCACGGTGGGCGGCGAGATCGGCGCCGTCAAGCAGTACGTCAAGACCACCCGGGAATACGAGGGTTTCCATGGCATCGACGTTAAATGGTCCGACGGCGGTGCGGAGGACTTTCCCCGGCTCAGCGTTAAGGTGCGGGATGAGATTGTCTCGTTCGGCGCGCCAGGTGAACTCCAGGTGGACGCCAACGGCGTAGTGGGCGGCGGCGTGCACCTTAAGCCCGAAGAACTGCACGAACTGGTCGATGCGAAAAAGCAGGACGGCGAAGAGGTGGTTTTCTTTGACGGCAGGAACGCCTTCGAAGCCCAGATCGGCCGGTTCAAGGACGCAGTGGTCCCGGATGTCGCCACGACCCACGACTTCATCAAGGAGCTCGAATCCGGCAAGTACGACTCCCTCAAAGACAAGCCCGTGGTTACCTACTGCACCGGCGGCATCCGCTGCGAGGTGCTTTCCAGCCTGATGGTCAACCGCGGGTTTAAGGAGGTGTACCAGCTGGACGGCGGCATTGTCCGGTACGGCGAAACCTTCAAGGACCAGGGCCTGTGGGAAGGCTCGCTGTACGTGTTCGATAAGCGCATGCACCTCGAGTTCAGCGAGGACGCCAAGACCATCGGGCAATGCACCCGCTGCGCGGCGCCCACCAGCAAATTCGAGAACTGCTCCAACCCCAGTTGCCGCACCCTCACCCTGTATTGTGCCGACTGCGCTTCCAGCCCGGAAACCCTGCTGTGCCCGGAAGGCTGCTCCGCTTAGGGACCACCAGCCCGCGTCCCCGGGACTTACCCCACGGCAAACGAACGGGCATCGCACAGGACATGCGTCACAGGCGCCGGAGGCGGTAGGCGTAATTGGCGCCCGTCCTGGACTCCACCGTGATGCTCAAAGCTGTCTCCGCGGAAAGATAAATGACGTTCTCGCGGTTCACCCCGCACCGCAGCCCCAGCTCCACCAGCGTCAGCGAGTCGCTCTTTACCGTGAAGGTCACCCGCCGCTGGCTTCGGCAGGTCAGCGCGAGTGCGTACGTGCCGGTTCCCACCACGGCTGTGTTTTCAGTCCGGACTTCGCCTGCCGCCAGGAGCCCGGCACCGGCATGCACCACCGGATGCCCGGTCTCCGGCAGGGTTCGGGCCACCCAGGCGCCAAGCTCGGCTTCACTGACGGGCTCGCGCTGCAGCGGATCCCGGGTAAACACCGGCGCCGGGGCCACCGTTTCCCCCGCGTCGGCCGCGCCGCTCCAGCTCCGGCCGTCGTCGTACGTGTATTCACAGCCGCCCAGCGCCAGGCCGGCCGCCAGCACAACACCGAGAACGGCGGCGGCCGCCGGATTCCGCGTCTGCCGCGCACGGACTGACCGCCCCTGAAAAGGCACGGAGCACGTCCGCACTCTGGGCATAGTCCGACTGTATGCCCGGACGCCGCCGCGGACCAGACTTATTCTGCGGGCGCCAGTTGGTATGCGTAGATCAAGGGGGAGTCCACGCTGGAGGTGCTGACTTCCAGCCTCCCCGACTGCGGCAATGTGATTTTGGTGATTTCCCGGCTGCCGTTGCAGGCCGCACCGGCGTCCACCACAGCTTCCCCGTCCAGGGATACCGCAAAGAAGGCCTTGCCCCCGCCCTCGCAGGTGGCCGTCAGGGTATACCGGCCGGCCGGTACGTCGGCCGCCTCCTGAACGGTGCGGTCCCGGTTGAGTATCTTGCCGGCATCTTCGATGACGGTGCCGGAACCTGTGGGCAGTGCAGTAGCGCGCCACTGCGGAACGTCCGCGTTTTCGATCGAGACCACGGGCGAGCACCCCGCCAGCACCAATGCAGCGATACCCGCCGGCGCACAGGCAGTAAGCAGGGAACGCTGCGGGCGGGCGGGCTGCTTCCGGGCGCACGGAAGGCTGGAAGGCAGTGGAGGCATACCTCCACGCTACCGCCTTGGCCCCAGCCCCGGTTCCCAGCTCCCGGTGCCGGACTAAACTTGGGCAGTGCCTAAATCCCCATATGAGTTCACCGACGGCAACACCCCCGACGCTCCCCGCAGCGACCTTCCGGAGCTGCTCACCGCACTTGCCGCTGACCTGCGCCTGGTGGGTTACACGCTCGACGGTGTGGCCGGGCTCCTCGGCGAACCGGCCTACGGTGCGCTGAACCGGGACCAGCTCATTCCGGCCCTGCTGGCTGCCGACCGGGCTGTGCAGCGGGACGGGGGCAACGCGGCGCTCGCCGCCGTCGTCCGTCTCTGGCTGCTCGCCGAGCCGCAGGCAAGTGCAACGCTCGACGCCGCCCTGCCGGGCATTCGCGCCGAGGGCCTGCAGGAGCTGGGGCTGGTGGAGCCCGTTCCTGGCAGTCCGCTCCTGGCAGCCAAGGCTGACCTCCGGCCCTACGGCTGGGAGGGCACCGAGGATGACACCGCAGGCGGCAGCGGCGGGGCGGAACTGTGGGTGGCCAGCGACTTGGCGGCACACCAGCAGGAAGGCGTTCTCCGCCACGACCACGTTCTGGGCATCGGGCAGGCGTCCACCACCCTGGTGCAGACCACGTTCCGGCAGCACACCGAGCGGGCACTGGACCTGGGGACGGGATGCGGCATCCAGGCCTTCCACCTGCTGCACCATTGCGGGCACGTCACAGCTACCGACATTTCTGAACGCGCCCTGGCCTTTACCAGGTTCAACATCCTGCTAAACGCCGTGGCGCTGTCCGTGGATCCGGCCCGGCTGGAGGACAGGGTGAGCCTGCGCCTGGGTTCGCTCCTGGAGCCCGTGGCGGGCGAGGAATTCGGCCTGGTGGTCTCCAACCCGCCCTTCGTCATCACACCGCGGAGCGCGGGGGAGGAAGCGTCAGAGCAGTTTACCTATCGCGACGGCGGCCTTCCGGGTGATGAGATTGTGGCAGCCCTCGTGGCCGGGCTGCCGGCTGTGCTCGCTCCCGGCGGAACGGCGCAAATGCTTGGAAACTGGGAAGTGCAGGCCGGCGCCGCCTGGCAGGAGCGCCCTCAAGGCTGGGTGCCCGCCGGGACGGACGCCTGGTTCATCCAGCGCGAGACGGTGGGCCCGGAGGAGTACGCCGAGACCTGGCTGCGTGACGCGTCCGAGGGCCGGGACCGGCAACACTACAAGGAGGCCTACGCCGCCTACCTCGAAGACTTCGAGTCACGCAACGTGGCGGGGATCGGTTTCGGGATGGTGCTGCTCCGGCGCCCCCTTGACCCGGCGCAGGCCGCTTTCAACCGGTTTGAGGAAATCACTTACCCCATTGAGCAGCCGATCGGGCCCCACTTGGGTGCGGCGCTGAACCGCCAGGACTGGCTGGCTGCCAACAGCGTCAGCGACGCGCACCTGCTGGTTGCGGACGATGTCACCGAGGAACGCCACCAACGGCCCGGCGCCGAGCACCCCGGCGTAATCCTGCTTCGGCAGGGCGCCGGCCTGCGCCGGACGAACCTCCTCAGCACCGAACTCGTCGGGTTTGTTTCGGCCTGCGACGGCGACCTGTCCGCCGGGCAGATAGCCGGTGCGCTGGAGGCGCTGCTGGGCGGCGGCGTGGTGGGGGAGGAAGGGTTCGACGCCGGCTCCTTCCGGCGCGGTTTGCTCGCCGACGTGGCCAATCTGGTTCGCGATGGGTTCCTGATTCCGGCCGGGGATTAAGACGCGGAGGGCCTTCCGGGTAACCCCCTTGTTTTCCACATGAATGCGCACAATTCTTCAAAATATGGTGAACTAGGCCAGTATGGGCGCATCTGCCCGAGCAACCTTTTTCTGTAGGAGCACCGTGCCAAGCAAGGCCAAAACCGGCAAGAAACTCGTGATTGTGGAGTCTCCGGCCAAGAGCAAGACCATCGCCAAGTACCTGGGCGAGGGCTTCATCGTAGAGGCCTCCATTGGTCACATCCGCGACCTGCCGCAGCCGTCCGAACTCCCTGCCGAACTGAAGAAAACCTCGGTAGGCAAGTTCGCCGTCGACATTGACCACGACTTCAAGCCCTACTACGTGGTGTCCCCGGACAAAAAGAAAAAGGTGACCGAGCTCAAGGCTGCGCTCAAGGACGCCGACGAACTTTATCTCGCGACCGATGGGGACCGCGAGGGCGAAGCCATCGCGTGGCACCTGCTGGAAGTGCTCAAGCCCAAGGTACCGGTATACCGGATGACGTTCGGCGAAATTACCAAGGAAGCCATCCAGCGCGCCATGGGCAACCTGCGCGATGTCGATTCGGCGTTGGTGGACGCCCAGGAGACCCGCCGTGTCCTGGACCGCCTGTACGGCTACGAGATCTCCCCGGTGCTGTGGCGCAAGGTGGCGCGCGGGCTTTCCGCCGGCCGCGTGCAGTCCGTGGTCACCCGTATGGTGGTGGACCGCGAACGTGAGCGGATGGCCTTCACAGCCGCCTCCTACTGGGACCTCACCGGCCAGTTCGGCGCCGACGCTGGCTCCTTCAAAGCGAAGCTTGCCAGCGTTGACGGCTCCAAGGTGGCTACCGGCCGTGACTTCAACGACGACGGCGTTCTGACGTCCAAGAACGTCGCCCACCTTAACGAGGAGCTCGCAACGTCCCTGGCGGCTGGGCTGCAGGACGCAGAGTTCCGCGTCCGTTCCGTTGACACCAAGCCGTACACCCGCCGGCCGGCTGCGCCGTTCACCACCTCCACGCTGCAGCAGGAAGCCGGCCGTAAGCTGCGCTTTTCCTCCAAGAGCACCATGCAGATCGCCCAGCGCCTGTACGAAAACGGCTACATCACCTATATGCGTACGGACTCCTCCGCGCTCAGTGACGAGGCCGTGACTGCTGCCCGGCGGCAGGCTTCCGAACTGTACGGCCCCGAGTACATCCCGGGATCTCCCCGCGTCTACTCCAACAAGGCAGCAAACGCGCAGGAAGCCCACGAGGCCATCCGTCCCGCGGGTGACTCCTTCCGGACCCCCGCGCAGGTGGCCAAGCAGCTTTCGGGTGACGAGTTCCGGCTTTACGAGTTGATCTGGAAGCGGACCGTCGCGTCCCAGATGGCTGACGCCAAGGGTTCGACGGCGACCATCCGCCTTGGTGCGGTGGCCTCCGACGGGCGGGACGCCGAGTTCTCCGCGTCCGGCACCGTGATCACTTTCCCCGGCTTCCTCGCCGCTTACGAGGAAGGCAAGGACGAGACCCGCGGCGACGACGACTCGGATGAAGCCCGCCGCCTCCCCAACGTCACGAAGGGCGATGCGCTCAAGGCCTCGGACATCATCGCAGTTGGCCACGAAACCTCACCGCCGCCGCGTTACACCGAAGCCTCGCTGACGGCGGAACTGGAAAAGAAGGGCATCGGACGCCCGTCCACGTACGCGTCCACCATCTCCACCATCCAGGACCGCGGCTACGTCCGGAAACAGGGCTCCGCGTTGGTCCCGAGCTGGATCGCCTTCTCGGTCATCCGGCTGCTGGAGCAGCACTTCAGCGACTACGTGGACTACGAGTTCACCGCGGACATGGAAGGCGACCTGGACAAGATCGCCAACGGCCAGGCTGCGGGTGCTTCCTGGCTGCGGCACTTCTACTTCGGCGAGGACACGGACCCGGGCCTGCTGAGCATCGTCAACAACCTCGGTGAAATCGACGCGCGGGAGATCAACTCCATTCCCATCACGGACGAAATCACGCTCAGGGTGGGCAAGTTCGGCCCGTACCTTGAGAGCTCCGCCGCCACCGTGGACCCGAAGACCGGGGAGATCGTGGAGTCGCCCCGGGCGAACGTCCCGGAAGACCTCGCCCCGGACGAACTTACTGCCGCCAAGGCCATCGAGTTGATGGAGACCGCCGCTCCCGAGGAACGCGTGCTGGGCACCGACCCCCATACGGGACACACCGTCGTTGCCAAGAACGGCCGCTACGGCGCCTACGTCACCGAAGTCATCCCCGAGATGACGGAGGAACAGATCGCCAACCAGCCGGTGGAGTACTACAAAAACGGCAAGCCCAAACCGCCCAAGAAGCCGGTCAAGGCCAAGCCGCGGACCGGTTCGCTGTTCAAGTCCATGACGGTGGACTCCGTGACCCTTGATGAGGCACTGCAGCTGATGAGCCTTCCGCGTGCGCTGGGTGAGGACGCCGAAGGCAACCTCATCACCGTGCAGAACGGCCGGTTTGGTCCGTACCTGAAGAAGGGGACGGACTCCCGGTCCATCGGGTCCGAGGAGGAAATCTTCACCATCACGCTGGAGCAGGCACTGGAGATCTACTCCCAGCCCAAGCAGCGCGGTGCACGGGCGGCCGTGCCTCCACTTGCGGAGTTCGGCCCGGACCCGGTGTCGGAAAAGAACATCGTGGTGAAGGAAGGCCGCTTCGGCCCGTACATCACCGACGGCATCACCAACATCACCGTTCCGCGGGCCACCGCCCTGGAGGAACTGACGCGTGAACAGGCTGTGGAGCTCCTTGCGGAGAAGCGTGCCAAGGGGCCGGTCAAGCGCACCGCCACGCGCAAGGCTCCTGCCAAGAAGAAGGCCACGGCGAAGAAGTAGGGTGGCCCGGCGGGTGGTGAGGGGAATTGCGCCGTGGTCCGCCGCGTGATCATGTAGGTGTATGACCGAACAGCCTGCGCACATCGATCCCCAGCCGCTGAACGACCTTGAGGAGAAGCTCGCCCAGGGCGGACAGCCTGATGCCAGCCCCGTGGACGTCATCCTGTCCTTCCTGAACAGCGAGGTCTACATCGTCAGCTCGGACGGCATCGAGGGCGAGGATTCCCAGGTGGAGCCGCTGGTCCTTGCCAATGCCGACGGCGATCCCGTCCTGGCTGTCTTCTCGCACCCGAGCCGCGTTGACCAGCAGTACCTGGACGCAGCGCCGAACGTCCTCGGCACCCAGGGCGCTGCCATCATCGCCAACATCGGCGAAGAACTCGGCATGGTCATCAACCCGGGCGCCGCCTACGGTTTCGAGGTCAACCCCGAAGGCATTGCCAACATCAAGCGCGATTTCAAGCGTGCCGACGAGCTCCCCGACGGCGACCCCTCGGGCCCGGCCGAAAACTGACACTTCCCCTGAGTCGCCAGACATGACGTGCCGGTTGGGCCGGAACCGCCGGACCGGGGAATAATGGCAGCATGCGGCTAGGCGTCCTCGATATCGGGTCCAACACTGTCCACCTCCTACTGGTGGATGCCCACCCCGGCGCGCGGCCAGTGCCGTTCGCGTCGCACAAGCGTCCGCTCTCCCTGGTCCAGTATCTGGAGGCGGACGGCAGCATCAGCGATACCGGGCAGCATGAGCTCACGGAGTTCGTGCTTGAGGCGTGGGAATTCGCGGCCCGGCACAAGGCCGAGGACCTTCTGGCCTTTTGTACCTCCGCCATCCGCGAGGCCACCAACGGCCCCGAAGTCCTGGCCCGGGTCAAGCACGAAACGACTGTCACACTGCAGGAACTCACGGGCAGCGAGGAAGCGTCCATGACCTTCTTCGCCGTCCGGCGCTGGCACGGCTGGGGCGCCGGCCCCATCCTGAACCTGGATATCGGCGGCGGCTCTTTCGAGATGGCCTTCGGCCAGGACGAACTGCCGGAGGTTGCCACGTCTGTGCCTCTCGGTGCCAGCCGGCTCACCCGGGACTGGCTGACCGAGGACCCGCCCTCGGCGAAGAGCGTCAAAGAGCTGCGGCGCTACATTCAAGCCACGCTCAAGCCCGCTGTCCGCGAATTCGATGGGCTGGGCCGGGCCAACCTGGTAGCAGGGACCTCGAAAACCTTCCGGTCCCTCGCCCGGATCGCGGGCGCGGCCCCCAGCACTGCCGGCCCCTACGTCAAGCGCGAGCTGTACGGGTCCGATCTAGGGGTCTGGGCGCAGCGCATCTCGGCCATGAGCGCGGAAGACCGGCTCCACCTGCCGGGCGTTTCAGAAGCCCGGGCACACCAGTTGCTTGCCGGAGCGCTGGTGGCGGAGGCGGCCCTGGAGCTCTTTAAGTTCAAGAAAATCAGGATCTGCCCGTGGGCACTCCGCGAGGGCTTGATCCTTCGCCGCCTCGACCAGCTGGTGTTCTCCGGGCCGCTGGAGCCTGCGCCGCACGTCGCCCCCGCGGCCATCGGCGCAACGGTCTAACAAAGCCGCAAGACGGAACCGGCGCTTAAAGGCGGAAGCACCGGCGGCCGCGACAGGAAAATGGGGGAAAACCTGTTACGTACGCCGGTGCCCTGGCAGGCATCCCCATGCCTGCCGCATCACTCGCACCCTCAATGAGGTAACAACAACTCTAGGGACAGCACTTGTGAGGAAGCTGCGCCCAACATGTGAGCAACCTGTGAACGCTTTTTCGGAAGTTCCCGGTTAGGGGATTTTGCTGCTGGATATGTTTGGGCGCGGCCTGGTGTGAACTGCAATGATGGAGCCATGAGCAACCGAATCGCCTTTCTTGGCTGTGGGTCCATGAACGAAGCCATCCTTAGCGGTCTGCTGGAAGCCGGGACGGACCCGGCCGACATCGTGGCCACCGTCCGCCGCGCGGAGCGGGCCGCGGAGCTGGCGGAGCGCCACCACGGCGTCACCGCGATCGCAGGCGAGGAGGAACCGGACAACAACAAGCAGGCCGCCAAGGGGTCCGCCGTCGTGATTCTGGGCGTGAAGCCGGCCGGCATTACGGACCTGGCGCGGGAAATCAGCGGCGCCCTTGCGCCGGACGCCGTGGTGGTCAGCGTTGCCGCGGCCGTGTCCATAGCCCAGCTGGAAGCGGCGCTTCCGGCCGGGCAGCCCGTCATCCGCACCATGCCCAACACTCCTGCCAAGCTGGGACGCGGTGTTGTCTCTGTCTCGCCGGGCTCCAACTGCACTTCCGGGCAGCTCCAAAAGGTCAAGGGCATCCTGCAGGGCGCGGGGACCGTCGTCGAAGTTCCCGAGGAACAGGTGGACGCGCTGTCGGCCATCAGCGGCTCGGGACCGGCCTACGCGTTCTATCTTGCCGAGGCCATGGCCGCAGCAGGGGAGGAACTGGGCCTGGACGCGGAGCTCTCCCTGCTCCTGGCCCGGGAAACGGTGGCGGGCGCCGGATTCATGCTGGCCGAGCCGGGCGCGGACCCCTCGGCGCTGCGCAAAGCAGTGACCAGCCCCAACGGCACCACGGAACGGGCCATCGCCACCTTCGACGAGCGGGGCATCCCGTCCATCATCGCCGCCGGTGCCCGCGCGGCGGCTGACCGCGCCGCGGAGATCACCAAACAGCTCGGCTAGGGGCGGGCGGCAAACCGCTCGAGCAGGTCCACGTGGCCGGAGACAATCAACATGTCCCGGGAGGACACCTTGGTTTCGGGCCTGGCATACGTGAAGTCCTCGCCGGGGGACTTGACGCCCACAATCGTCACCCCGTATTTGGACCGGACCTTGGACTCGTCCAGGGTAAACCCGACGGTCTCGCGCGGCGGGTACATTTTCACGATGGCGAAGTCGTCGTCGAACTCGATAAAGTCCAGCATGCGCCCGGACACCAGGTGTGCTGCGCGGACGCCGGCGTCGGCTTCCGGGTAGATCACGTGGTTCGCGCCGATGCGGGTGAGGATTTTGCCGTGGGAAGGCGTGATGGCCTTCACCCAGAGGTGTTCGATGCCAAGATCCACCAGGTTCACCGTAATGAGCACCGAGGATTCGATGGACGTGCCGACGCCTACGACGGCGGAGCTGAACTCCTGAGCACCGAGCTGGCGGAGGGCATCGATGTTGGTGGCGTCGGCCTCCACCACGTGCGTAAGGAGCGGCGCCCACTTCTGCACAAGGGTCCGGTCCCGTTCGATGGCGAGCACTTCGCGGCCCTGCTTCACGAGCTGCTCAGCCGTGGAGGAACCAAAGCGGCCCAGCCCAATGACCAGCACCGGGGCATTATGGGCGGGGCGCCTGGGGGCGTCTGGGGAACTAGCCAATGATGGGCCTCTCTTCGGGATAGTGGTACAGCTGGCTGCGCTGGCGCAGGGCCAGGGCGGCGGCAAGGGTCACGGTGCCCACGCGGCCCATGAACATCAGAGCGGTCAGGACATAAACACCCGACGGCGGCAGCTCGGCACTGAGGTTGGTGCTCAGGCCCACCGTGGCGAAGGCGGAGATGGTTTCGAACAGGACGCGGTCCAAAGACGCTCCACTGATCTGGAGCAGCAGGAACGCGGACACGGAAACCAAGGTGGCTCCTGCAACAATGACCGAGATGGCAACCCGCATGGTGCCCTGCGGAATGGTCCTGCCGTAGACCTTCACGTCGGCGTCACCGCGGGCTTCCGCCACGATGGCCAAAAACATCACGGCGATGGTGGTCACTTTGATGCCGCCCGCCGTCGAGGCTGAACCGCCGCCGGCAAACATCAGTGCGTCGGTCAGGAGCATGGTGGTGGACTCCATCTGGTTCTGGTCCACCAGGTTGAATCCGCCGGACCGCGTCATCACCGACGCGAAGAGCGCATGGGTGAACTTTTCCCCCAAATCCATCCTGCCGATGGTGCGGCTGTTGTCCCACTCCATCAGCCCCCACAGGAACGTTCCTGCCAGGAGCAGTATGAAGGAGACCTGAATGGTGAGCTTGGTGTGCAGGTTCCACTTTTTCCAGTTCAGGCCGTTCTGCTGCAGGACCATCACCACGGGAAAGCCGAGGCTGCCCAGGAACACGCCCAGCATCAGGGGGACGAGGATCCACAGGTCCGTTTCGTAGGGAACGATGCCGTCCGAATGCGGCGTGAAACCGGCGTTGTTGAAGGCTGAAATGGCGTAGAAGATACCATGCCACACGGACTGCCAGAAGGGTTCGCCCAGGGTGAGGAACCGCGGGATCAGGGCAAGCGCAAGGATGGCTTCGATGACCACGGACGTGGTGATGACGATCCGCAGCAGGGTACCCACCTCGCCCAGCCGGCCTGCGTTGTTCATCGATTCGGCAGCAATGATTTTTCCGCGGACCCCAAGGCGCTTGCTCACCATCAACGCCAGCAGCGATGCGAGTGTCAGCGTTCCAAGGCCACCGATGAATATGCCGACCAGGATTACCAGCTGCCCGAAGAAGGACCAGTGCACCGCTGTCGAAACAACCGTCAGGCCGGTGACGCAGACCGCCGAGACGGCCGTGAACAAAGCCTGGTGCGGCGGCGTGACGACGCCGGCGGCCGAGGAGATGGGCAGGGACAGCAGGAACGTGAACACAAGACACACCGCAGCGAACGCGCTCAGGGCAAGCCTGGCGGGCGACGTGTTGGCAATATCGTCGATGAAGTCGCGGAGCTGTGTAAGAACCCAGAGGCCCTCCCGCTCCTGCGCGGGATGCCAGCTGGCCGGGTTCCGGGGCCTCGACTGGCTTTGCGTCATGTGTGGCTTTTCCTCGGTTTGTTTGGCTTCCCTCAGTAGTAAACCACTTATGCCCGCGTAATGGCCGGGCAGGAACGGGTGCAGGCTCGGGTAGCCTGTGATTGATGACATATTTGCCCGGTCTTAGCAAGCCCGCGCCGCCGACGACGGTGGTGTGGGGCGCTGACATGACCGCTTACAACTTCGGTCCGGGGCACCCGATGGCGCCCGAACGGATGGACCTCACGGCCCGCCTTGCGCAAAGCCTGGGACTTTTCGACCTGGAGCACCTGGCAGTGGCAGCGCCGGAGATCGCCACCGACGGCGAGCTGGAGTCCGTGCATTCGGCCGAATTCGTGGCCGCGGTCCGCAGGGTCAGTGAGGACCCCTACGCGGCGGACGAGCTCCGGGGCCTGGGAACTGAGGACGATCCCGCTTTTGCCGGCATGCATGAGGCCGCAGCGAGGCTGGCGGGCGGCTCCCTGCTGGCCGCTACCCAGATCCTGGAGGGATCAACCCTGCACGCGGTGAACTTCGGCGGCGGCATGCACCACGCCGCCCGTGACAAGGCCAGCGGGTTCTGCATCTACAACGATGCCGCGCTTGCTGTGCAGAAACTGCTCGACGGCGGCATCCGCAAAGTGGCGTACATCGACGTCGACGCCCACCACGGGGATGGGACGGAAAGCATCTTCTGGGACGACCCCCGGGTACTCACCTTGTCCTTGCACGAGAGCGGACTCACATTGTTCCCCGGGACCGGCTTCGCCAATGAAATCGGCGGACCCAACGCGGAGGGGACTGCGGTCAACATCGCCTTGCCGTCAGGGACAGGAGACGCCGGCTGGCTTAGGGCCTTCCATGCCGTGGTGCCCCAACTGGTGGCAGCGTTCGAGCCCGAGGTGATCGTGAGCCAGCACGGCTGTGATTCGCACCGGACGGACCCGCTCACGCACCTCAACCTCAGTGTTGACGGGCAGCGGGAGGCGGCAACCGCCGTCGGGAATCTTGCCGCCCGCTACTGCGGCAACCGCTGGATTGCCACCGGCGGTGGCGGGTACAACGTGCTGCACGTGGTGCCCAGATCCTGGAGCCACCTGATCGCCATTGCCGCGGGCAGGCCGGTACCGCTGCGGACGGCCGTTCCCGAGGACTGGCGAAGGTACGTCGAGGAAAAGTTCGGCGCCGCCACCCCCGGGCTGATGGGCGACGACGTGGAGCTGTGGTGGCGGTCTTGGGAAGTGGGGTTTGATCCTAACGACGCCGTGGACCGCACCGTTATGGCCACCCGCAAGGCAGTCTTTCCGCTGCACGGACTTGATCCCTGGTTCGACTAACGGAATTCTCCTCCACGTGCCCCGTGCCGGGCGAAATAGTTGATGCCTTTCGAGGCATATGTCGCTAGGGTGGGAGGCATGGTGACAGACGACGTATTTGCCGTCATTGCGGAATCGACCCGTCGGGACATCCTGACCTCCCTTCGATCAGGGGACAAGGCTGTCGGGGAGCTCGTGGAGGAATTGGCGGCGAGCCAGCCCACCATTTCCAAGCACCTGAAGGTCCTGCGGGAAGCCCAGCTGGTGAGCATGCGCGCCCAGGGCCAGAAGCGCTACTACGCGCTGAACCGCAAGCCGCTGGAGGGGATTGCCAGCTGGCTCGAAACATTCGACGTCGGCGCCGCGGCTTCCGCTCCGCCGGCACCTGCAACTGTTGCCTCGACCCCGGATGGGGATTCTCCGGCTCCTGCCTCTCCGGCTCCTGCCTCTACTGCGCGGGAAGACCTCACAGCCGACGCAGTGGCCGCTGACGCTGTCTCCGCCGGAGTGCTGGCGCCGGACGGCACCGACCTGAGTCCCGCCGTCGTCATTCCGGGCGGAACTGTTGCCCCGCTCAGCGATGACAGCGTGCCCCAGCAGATCGGCCGGACCGTGGGCCGGGCGGCCACCAAGGCAGCCGACCTGCTGGCGAACCTGCCCAACCTCCCCAAGTTCGGCCGGAAAAAGTAGCCCCTTAAGTCAACTCAGCGGCGCCTACTTGTTGAGCAGCCGCACGTGCTCCGGGGTCAGTTCGGAGATTTTGCTGACACCCAGCAGGGCCATGGTGCGGGCCATGTCCTTTTCGAGGATCTGGATGGTGCGGTCAACGCCGGCGCGGCCGCCCGCCATCAGGCCGTAGAGGTAGGCGCGGCCGATCAGTGTGAAGTCCGCGCCGAGGGCCAGGGCCGCCACGATGTCGGCACCGCTCATGATGCCGGTGTCCAGCATGATCGCGGCGTCGGTGTTGTCCGCGGTGAATGCCTGCTTGACCTCTGGGAGCAGGTGGAACGGAATGGGGGCCCGGTCCAGCTGGCGGCCGCCGTGGTTGGAAAGAATTATGCCGTCTGCGCCATGGTCGACCACCCGGCGGGCGTCCTCGACGGTCTGGATGCCCTTGACCACCAGCTTGCCCTTCCAGGTCTCGCGCAGCCAGTCCAGGTCCTCGAAGGTGAGGGTGGGGTCGAACATGGAGTTGATCAGGTCGGCAACGGTGCCCGTGTAGCGGGACAGCGATGCGAACGTAAGCGGCTCGTGGGTGAGGAAGTTGAACCACCAGGCCGGGCGGTAGGAGGCGTCCAAAACGGTCTTGATGGTGAGCGCCGGCGGGATGGTCATGCCGTTGCGGACGTCGCGGAGCCGGGCGCCGGCCACCGCCGTGTCCACGGTAACCATCAGGGTGTCGTTGCCGGCTTTGGCGGCCCGCTCGATGAGTTCCAGCGAGCGGTCGCGGTCCGTCCACAGGTAAAGCTGGAACCAGTTGCGGCCGTTCGGGGCCGCTGCTGCCACGTCCTCAATGGAAGCGGTGCCCATGGTGGAGAGCGTGTAGGGGATTCCGGCGGCTTCAGCAGCCTGGGACCCGGCGTACTCCCCTTCGGACTGCATCATGCGGGTGAAGCCGGTGGGGGCGATGCCCACCGGGAGGCGGGACGGCTTGCCGAGGATTTCCGTGGTCAGGTCGATGGCGGAGACGTTCCGCAGGATGCCCGGACGGAATTCGATGTCCAGGAAGGCCTGGCGGGCCCGGCGAAGGGTGATTTCCTCTTCGGCTGCGCCGTCGGTGTAATCAAAGGGTGCCTGCGGGGTGCGGCGCTTGGCGATGTCCCGCAGTTCCCACACCGTGCTGGCGCGCTTGATCCGGGCTTCTTTGCTGAACTCCGGCTTCTTGAACTGCATCAGGGGAGCCAGGTCCGAGTACTTGGGGATTCGGCGCTTCAGTGCCGCGGGGACGGCGGAAGCAGCGCCTGCCGGGGTCACGGCAGCTGCCGGCGTTGCCGGAACATCCGCGGCCTCCGGAGCAGGCGTGAGCTCCGGGTTATGGGGCTGAATGGTGTGGGTCATGGCATCCTCCGTTGGGCCGGTGACAGGTCTTGCCATCGGGCAAGCCGTTCTGTGGTCTAACCACACTGTAGGCCATGTGGTCCAACCACATCAACTACCATTGCCTCATGAAAACCCATCAGCTTGTCCTGGCCTGGATAGAGAATGAGCTCTCGGAGGGGCGGCTGGCTGTGGGCGGCCGATTGCCGGCCGAGCGTTCCCTCGCTGAGCAGCTGCAGGTATCACGCACCTCTGTCCGGGAAGCCATCCGGATCCTTGAAGCCATGGGCGTAGTACGGGCGGGGGTAGGGTCCGGGCCGGAGGCGGGAACGGTTGTCATTTCGGATCCGACGGCGGCATTGGGTTCTGCGCTGCGGCTGCACGTTGCCACCCAGCACCTTCCCGTGGCGGACATCGTGGAGACGCGCATGCTCCTCGAGTCGTGGGCGGTGTCGCATGCCAAGCCTGGCGCGCCGGAACTAGCAGGCGCAGCAAGGCTGCTGGACCAGATGGATGCGGAAGCGGTGGCGGTCGATGAGTTCCTGGCCCTGGACGTCCGTTTCCACCTCGCCCTCGCCGACGCCGCGGGCAATGCCGTGGTCAGCGCCATGATGGGGTCGCTGCGTGAATCCATTACCGGCTACGCATCCCGGCTCACTGCCAACCTTCCGGACTGGGATGCCACTGCCGCCCGCCTGCGGGCTGAGCATCACAGCATATTGGCCGCTGTGCAGGGTAACGACGGCGTGCGGGCGGCCAAGCTGGTCGCTGCCCATATCGAGGGGTACTACAAGGAGGCCGGGCTGGCTTCCGGCGGTCCGGAGCCAGCCCGGCCGTAGCGCGGGGTGTGCGGGGAAGTGCTGTTAGCGCAGGTCGATGTCCATCGCCTGGAAATCATCTGCCGAGTGGCGGCCCACGAGGATCCGGAACGTGCCCGGCTCAAATTGCCAGCCGCCGTCGTAATGGGCGAAGGACCGGGCCGGAAGCTGGATCTCAACACTCTCCGTGCCGCCCGGCGCCAGGTGCGTTCCCGCGTACCCTGCCAGCCACCGGACGGGGCGTTCCACCGCGGTTTCCGTGCGCTCCAGGTACACCTGGACCACTTCGCGGCCGGAGCGGTTGCCGGTATTGCGGACTGGAACGTGAACCGTAACATCATTGCCGGCCTGCACCGATTGGGGTGCATGCGGAGCGCACAGCTCAAAGGAGGTGTAGCCGAGTCCGTAGCCAAAGGGCAGGGCCGGGGCGGCACCGCCTTCGGCCTGCTGCTTGAGCCAGGCCCGGTAGCCGACGTGGATGCCTTCGGAGTAGACCACCTTTCCGTCCACCGGGGTGGTGTTGAGCACGGGCACGTCCTCAAGTGCGGCGGGCCAGGTGGTGGGCAGGCGGCCGCCGGGTTCCTCGGCGCCGAGCAGGATGTCCGCAATGGCGCGGCCGAATTCCTGGCCGCCGAACCACCCGAGCAGGACTGCTCCCACTTTGTCGAGCCACGGCATTAGGACCGGCGAGCCGGAGTTCACCACGACTACTGTGCGCGGGTTGGCGGCGGCGACAGCTTCCACCAGTTGGTTCTGGTGGCCGGGGAGGTCCAAATCCTTGCGGTCGAAGCCCTCGGATTCGATGGCGGCGCTGGTTCCGACCACCACAACGGCAACGTCGGCGGCCTTGGCGGCCTCCACTGCGGCGTCAATTTCGGCCTGTGCGTCATCCACCACGGTTTCCTCACCAAGGAGGATGGCGGTGAACGGGATGACCTGCTGCTTCGGCAGTTCGTAGACAGCCTCGATCCGAACGCTTTCACCGGCAGCAGTTTCCACGGCGTGTACCGTCTTGGGAGGATCGAAGAGGGCTGCTCCGAGCACGTCGGTGTCATCCTCGATTTCACCGTTGAACACTTCTTCGCCCTTGAGCGCGAGCTGGATGTGACCGACGGTGCCGACGCCCAGGTGGTGGAGGCCCGCCGTAGGGGCGGTCCACTCCGCTTCCATGCGGATGGTGGCAGCACCCTCCGGAATACCGACGCCAAACCAGATGAGGTGCGATGCCAGCCGGTCCTCCCCCGAGATTACTGAGCCGTCCTCCGCCAGGAAGGTCACCCGCATGCCGGGAACTGCGGATACCGGGTTGTGCAGGGAGGTGCGGGGGAAGGCCTGCAGCCCTTCGGCCACCTTCGCGCCGCGCGCGTAGCTGACGCTGACGCCTTCCGGCAGCGCTTCGCGGAGCCCGTCCAGGGGCGAAACCGTGTACTTGGGCATGACGGTGGCGCTGCCGCCGCCCTGGGTGCGGGCTTCCTCGGCGTTGTGTCCGCTGACCGCGATGCTGGTGAGTGCCGATGGATTGAGGGGCAGCAGCGCGTCCCTGTTGCGGACCAGGACCGCGCCGCGGACGGCCACTTCACGGGCGGCGGCGGCCGCGTTGAGCGGTGCCGGCAGTTCCGTAACGGCGGGGGTGACTCCTTCGAGGGAACCTACGCGGGCGGCGAGCCGGAGGATGCGGATGACCTTCTCAAGGATGGCGGCACGGCTGACGCGCCCCTCATTCACTGCTGCCAGCAGCTTGGGGCCCCAGTGTCCTACCGGTCCCGGCATCTCCAGGTCCTGGTTTGCGTTCGCCGCCTCGACAGAGCGGACGCCCGTCCAGTCTGAAACGACCACGCCGTCAAAGCCCCATTCGGTGGACAGCGGCGTCTTCAGGAGCTCGTTCTCACTGGCCGTGGTGCCGTTGATGGAGTTGTAGGAGCTCATGACCAGCCAGGCGCGGGCGTCGGTGATGGCGTCCTCGAAGGCGGCCAGGTACAGCTCGCGCAGAGGACGCTCGTCAACCACGGAATCGGCGGTGAAACGGTCCGTCTCGGCCTCGTTGGCAAGGTAGTGCTTGGGGGTGGCGCCGACGCCCATCGATTGGACGCCCGCAACGTACCCCGCAGCTACGGTTGCGGTCAGTCGGGGGTCCTCACTCATGCACTCAAAGTGCCGGCCGCCCAGCGGGGAGCGGTGAAGGTTGATGGTGGGCCCGAGTACGGCGTGCACGCCCTTGCGGCGGGCTTCCTGGCCCAGGACCTGTCCGTAGCGGTGCGCCAATTCCACGCTCCACGTTGCGGACAGCGCGGACGAGGACGGTAGTGAGACGGAGTCGTGGCGCTCATCGAAGTCTTCGCCCCGGACGCCGGAAGGACCGTCGGAGAGGACAACCCGGGACAGGCCGATCGAGGGAAGGGCATGGGTGGCCCATACATCGGCGCCGGTCAGCAACTGGATCTGCTGCTCGAGCGGAAGGCTTTCGGCGAGCTCGCGGATGCGCGCTTCAGCGTCCGGGGAACCGGCGGCCGGTGCCGTGACAGCTGGGGAAAGGGTGGGGTTCATTTACTTGACTCCTTTGATGCGGGTGACGAGAACGGCGCCGATGATGCCGACGACGGCCCCGCTGATGAAGAGGGCGGGGTAACCACCCAGCGTGATCACAGGCAGCGCAAGGGCGGGCACCAGTGACTGGGGCAGTGCCTGGGCGATGTTGAAGACGCCGAAGGTCTTCGCGTTCTCGCTCTGGTCCTTGGGCAGCAGGTCTGCGATCAGGGCGACGTCAACAGCTCCGAAGCAGCCCAGGCCGAGACCGGCAACAGCCTGGCCAACAAGGACCTGGTCGGTGGTGGTGCTGGTGGCGATGATGATCAGGCCGGCCATCAGGATGATCGCCGATGCGATAACCATTCCCTTGCGCTTGCCGATCTTGTCGCTGATCCAGCCGCCCGCGAGGCTGCTGATAACGGTGCCGGCCGCGCTGACCAGGGTTGCCTGGAAGACCAGGCCGGTGACATCTGCTTCAGGAACTTTGAGGTGGTCGATGAAGAAATACGGCAGGTAGAGCAGACCTGCGCAGTAGCCCATGTACACCAGGAATTTGGTGAACCAGGCCCATCCCAGCCCCGGGTAGGCGCGGGGGTTGAAGTAAAAGGACCCGGCGATTTCCTTTAGGTTCAGCGGTGCAGGCTTCTGAGTAAGGACTCGGTCCTTGAAGGTGAAGGCAAACGCGATCGCGATAGCTGTTCCTACGGCACCCGGCACGACCGCCATCTGAAAGGCGTTGTCGAAGAGCTGGGCGAAGTAGGCTGCGGCCACCAGACCGATCGGCAGTGTCATTCCAATCAGGCCGGACAGGCGTCCGCGCTCGGCCGGGGCCGTCTGGTCCGGCAAGGTTGCTACCAGCGCCGCCAGCGCAGCGTTGAAGCTCAGCTGCGCCAGGATCCAGGCCGCCAGCACGCTGGGGACGTTTGTGGCTGACCCGAGCAGGACCAGGGAACCCATGCCCACGATGGATCCACCGATGATCCAGGGTTTGCGCATGCCGAACCTGGACGTGGTGCGGTCGCTCAGCCGGCCGAAGAACGGGTTGGCTAACAGGGCGATCAAGGCGCCGACACCAGCTACCAGACTGAGCGCGCCGGCGCGGGTCTCCGGCGTGGTGATCTCTGCGACCTTGATGGCCAGCACCACCAGTGCCGGGGCCAGAACGGCCATCCACAGACCTGCACTGGCGATCGGCATGCCAATCACATAGGCGCGGGGTGTCCTGGTGGGTGTTCCCGGGGAGGGAACGGTTGAAACATTGCTGCTGGAAGAACCGCGTACAGGCGGTGCTGCGGAATCTTCGATAGTGGTCTCGTTGGCCAAGTTGCCTCCTGACAAAAAAGTGACCCTCCGTTGGGTCCCGAAACGATGGTACCGACAAAAACCGAGTCTGACTAGATTTTTTCCAACGGTGGTGAAATAGACTTGCCAGATGCCTTCATCAAAGCCCCGTGGCCAGTACGCAAAAGGGGCGGAACGCCGCGAGCAGATCATCCAGACCGCAACCGACGTTTTCGCCACCGAAGGCTTTGAAGGGACGGCCTTGAAGCGGGTGGCAGAGCTGGTGGGAGTAAAGGAAGCCACCCTTTTCCACTACTTCCGGGGCAAGCAGGAGTTGCTCACGGCAGTGCTGGCGGAACGGGACCGGCGTGGAGTTGCGGACAGCGATGAGGATGAAGTCGGTTTGGGGTTGCTGGTGCCGGTCGCCGAACGGAACCGTCGGGAGCCGGGCCTCACCACGCTCTATGCCGTGGCATCAGCCACTGCCAACGATCCCGGGCATGATTCGCACGGGTACTTCCAGGAGCGTTATGCCATGCTGGTGGAAACCCTGGGCGAGGATATTGAACGACGCCAGGCCGCCGGAGAGGTGCGCCGCGACCTCCCGCCAACGGCGCTTGCGCGGTTAGTGGTGGCTGTCTTTGACGGACTGCAGCTGCAGTGGCTTTATGACAAAGAGGTTGACATGGCAGAGGGGCTCGCCCAGTTCGTGGACGTGCTCATGAAACCCCCGGCCCAGTCCTTGCCGGGCGTTTAGCCGTGAACCGTTGAACGGGGAGCCTTGGCCGGGCCGCTGCTGGCCCGCACTTGGAGGCGCGGCTGGTAACGGCTGCCGGGCGCGGCATTGTCTTCCTTGCGGATCAGCGCGCGCAGCTGGTGCCAGGCCTGCTCGCCCAGTTCAGTAATGGGAACGGCGGCCGTGGTGAGGGCGGGGGTGGTGTATTTGGCAAACGGGATGTCGTCGAACCCGGTCACCGAGATGTCGCCGGGAACGTCGAGGCCCCGTTCGTGCAGCCCGCTCATCAGGCCCATGGCCACCAGGTCATTGAAGGCAAGAATTCCGGTGGCGCCGCTTTCCAGTACGGCGTCTACGGCGTCGTGCCCGGTGTCAAAGTCCGAACCGCCTTCAAGCATCCGGACGTCCACCTGCGGATGGGCCGCCTTGAACGCCTCCAGGCCCTGGAGTCGCATGCCGTTGGAAGCACTTCGCGGCGGCCCCGCCAGGAATGCCAGGCGGGTGTGGCCCAGGTCCACCAGGTGCTCTGCGATGTCCTGAACCCCCCGCCCGTAATCCACCACCAGGCTGGGTACCCCCGCGGCTGACGTGGTGCGGTTGATCAGCACCAGGGGGTGGAGCGAGGGTGCAATCTCCTCCAGTTCTGAATCGCTCATGCGCGGTGCACACAGGACTAGGCCATCGCACCGCCGGCGGGCCTCCCCGGCGAGGATTGTTTCTTCGCTGGACACCTCAAAGGAATCGGCTATTAGAACGCGGTAACCGTCCTGGGCGGCAGCCCGGCTCAGTCCGCGCAGGATTGCCTGGAACGTGGGGTTCGCCAGGTCCGGCACGACGATGCCGATGGTGTCGGTCTTGCCCAGGGCCAGGCTGCGGCCCACCGGGTTGGGCTGGTACTTCAACTCCGCCGCCGCAGCCCGGACCCGGGACGCGATGTCCGGGTCAACAGTGAAGTTGCCGTTCATGACACGGGACACCGTGGCATGGGACACCCCAGCCTTGACCGCCACGTCCGCGATCCCGATCCTGCCGGTTGCCGATCTCCTGGCCATGACGGTCCCTTCTTCAACTCGGCGGGGGTCCAGCCCTGCGCCGATGTGCTGCCTGTGGGCAGGTTCTGCCGCCTGTGCCGGCGGGGTATTGAAAGAAAGCATATACCGGTGCGGGAAAGCGATTTCTACTCCTTTCCCGAGTTTTCCCACAACTTTCAGGTCGTGGGGCCGAGCCGCGCCGGTTCAGCGCAGCAGAAACCGTTTTCTCCCGCCATTGATAATGGTTGACGGATACGTGCCCAGGTTGGTACAAACATATTAGGAACGTGAGAAAACGCTTTCTTGCGCGATGCAGGATTGCGCTCCGCTTCGAACCCAGAGGCCGCCGGATCGGCCGGGTAACAGCTTTGGAAAGGGACCCTTCATGGTCAACACACCCGAATCAACTACTGCCGGAGAGGCCTCACCAGCCGCCGCCCACGCCGCTGTCGGGGCCGCAGGACGGAGCGGTAAAGCGCGGATTGCCTTGATCGGCACCGGCGGCCGTTCCGAGATGTATATCCGCGCCATCTTCGGCAAGCACGCTGAGACCGCCGAGCTGGTGGCGTTCTCCGACGTGAACCCCGGCCGCGTGGAGTTTTACCAAAAGCTCATCCAGGAACTTGGTGCGCCGGGTCCTGTGGCGTCGTTCGACCCCACGGAACTTACCGCGTTCATCCAGCACAACAACATCGACCGCGTTGTAGTGACCACGCCGGACTACACGCACGCTGACTACATCGTTGAGTCACTCCGCGCAGGGGCCGACGTCGTCGTTGAAAAGCCCCTCACCATTGACGCCGAGGGCTGCCGCCGCATCACCCAGGCTGTGCACGAAACGGGCCGCAACGTGGTGGTCACCTTCAACTACCGCTACTCGCCGCGCAACAGCGCCCTCAAGGAAACCATCCAGAGCGGCGTGATCGGCAAGGTCACGTCCATCGACTTCAGCTGGGTCCTGGACACGGTTCACGGTGCGGACTACTTCCGCCGCTGGCACCGGGAGAAGAAGAACTCCGGCGGCCTGCTGATCCACAAGGCCTCCCACCACTTCGACCTCGTTAACTGGTGGATCGACGACGTCCCCGTGCGGGTATTCGCCTCCGGCGGCCTGAAGTTCTACGGTGACAAGAACGCCGCCGAGCGCGGCCTTGGTCCCCGTCCCGAACGCGGCACGCCCGACGCCGACGCGCCGGCCACCGCCGAAAAGGATCCCTTCACGCTGGACCTGCGGGAGGACGAGCGGCTCAAGGCCCTGTTCCTGGACAACGAGCACTTCGACGGCTACCGCCGTGACCAGGACGTCTTCACCGGCGGCATCACCATTGAGGACAACCTCGCGCTGGTGGTGGAGTACGGGGGCGGCCCGCGCCTGAGCTATTCACTGAACGCCCACAGCCCGTGGGAGGGCTACCGCGTAGCGGTCAACGGCACCGAAGGCCGTGCCGAACTGGAGGTCGTGGAACGCGCAGCGGTCCACTCCAGCACGGACAAGAAGACCGTGGTGGACCCGAGCGCAACACCCATCGAAGAGAATGACGCCATCCGCCGTAATGGTGAACGCCTCGTGGTCCAGCGTCACTGGGAAGCCGCCTATGAGGTGCCGATTGTTAACGGAGAAGGCGGCCACGGCGGCGGTGACGAGCTCCTCCTCTCGGATCTCTTCAACGGCCCGGGCGAGGACCCGCTGGGACGCCCCTCCGGCTACCTGGACGGGCTGCGCTCGGTCTCGGTGGGCATCGCCGGCAACCGCTCCCTTGAGTCCTCCCTGCCTGTGCGCATCGAGGACCTGGACCTCGGCGTCGACCTCCGCCGCGGCAACTGACTCCTGCCAAGGAAACCCGAACGAAGGAACAACCATGAGCAGGATCTTTGTCACCGGCGGCTCCGGCCGCCTGGGCCGCAGCGTGGTGGCCGGGCTCGCCGAAAAGGGCCACCACGTCATCTCGGTGGACCGCGACGCCGTTCCGGCTGACCAGCTGCCCGCCGGCGTCGTGCAGGAAACCGCCGACCTCCTCGCCCCGGGCGAGGCGCTCCGCCTCCTGCGGGAAACTACGCCCGACGCCGTCATCCACCTTGCGGCAATAGCGGTGCCGTTCAGCGCGCCCGAGGAGGTCATCTTCGGCACGAACACGCGGCTCGCCTTTGCCGTCATCAGTGCTGCGACCGAAGTCGGCGTGCCGAAGATCGTGACCGCCAGCAGCCCCACGGTGCTCGGTTACGGCTCGCCCGCGGGTTGGCTGCCGCCGTCGTTCCCGCTGGATGAGCGGACCCCGCCGCGGCCCTGGAACGCCTACGCGCTGTCCAAGCTGATTGCCGAGCAGACCGTGCAGACATTCGCTGCCGCACAGGGTGAAAAGATCCGCTACGCGGCCTTCCGCCCCTGCTTCGTCATCTCACCGGAGGAATGGGCAGGCGCGCCGACGCAGCAGGGCCACACCCTGGCCGAACGGCTGGCGGATCCTTCCCTGTCTGCACCCGCCCTGTTCAACTACGTGGATGCACGGGACGTGGCGGACTTCCTAGACCTTCTGCTGGCGAAAATGCCGTCCATCCCCAACGGAGAGACCTTTTTTGTTGGAGCCGCAGATGCCCTGGCCACCGCTTCGCTGGCGGAACTGATGCCCAGGTTCCTGCCCGGAAGCGAAGCCCTCAGTGCAGGGCTTACCGGCACCAGCCCGGCATTCTCCATCGCCAAAGCACAGGAACTCCTGGGCTGGCACCCCACGCGCAGTTGGCGTACCGAACTCAAGTCCCGCCCCACCCTCAACGACGAGAACTCCGCGCTGGTCAATGCCGGCAGCGGAGCCAAGGAGACCCCATGAAATTCGACGGCGTACTGTTCTTTCCCGTCACCCCGTTCACCGCCAGTGGTGCCGTTGATGTGGAACTGCTCAAGGAACACATCAGCTCCCGGCTCCCGTTCGGCCCCGGCGGCGTTTTCCCCGCCTGCGGCACCGGCGAATTCCACGCCCTCAGCCTTGACGAGGTACGCACCGTGGTGACGGCCGCCGTCGAGGTTGTTGCCGGAAAGGTGCCCGTAGTAGCCGGCGCCGGGGGACCGCTTGGCCACGCCCTGGCGGCCGCCCGCGTTGCCGAGGAAGCCGGCGCCGATGCCCTCCTGGTCCTGCCGCCGTACCTCGTCACGGGACCCACCGACGGGCTCGTGGCGTACATCGAGGCGGTGGCCGGCGCCAGCAGCCTGCCGGTGATTGTTTACCACCGGGGCAACGCCAAGTTCACCGCTGATTCGATGGCCAGGCTGGCCGACAACCCGAAGGTCATCGGCTTCAAGGACGGCCTCGGCGATGTTGGGCTCGCCCAGGAGATCGTCTCCGCAGTGCGCGCCGCCGGACGGGATGACTTTGCCTTCTTCAACGGCCTGCTCACCGCCGAGCTTACCCAGGGCGCCTACCGCGGCCTGGGCATCCCGCTATACTCCTCTGCTGCG
This sequence comes from Arthrobacter sp. sptzw42, assembly GCF_059089685.1. Taxonomy (NCBI): domain Bacteria; kingdom Bacillati; phylum Actinomycetota; class Actinomycetes; order Micrococcales; family Micrococcaceae; genus Arthrobacter; species Arthrobacter sp. sptzw42. Next base: position 321,018 of record NZ_JBNHEX010000004.1, on the reverse strand, counting down.
TTTGCCATGGCCCCGGAAATCGCCAAGGCCTACTACGACGCCTACAGTTCAGGAGACGAGGACCGCCGCAATGCCCTGCTGGAAGGGTTCTACGCGCCCCTGGTCCGCCTGCGTGACCAGACCCCCGGCTTCGGCGTTTCACTGATCAAGGCGGGCCTGCGGCTCGGTGGACTTCCCGTCGGCTCTGTGCGCCCGCCGCTGGTGGACCCCACCGAGGAGCAGCTGGTGCAGCTGAAGGCCATCCTTGCCAAGGGCTACGAGCTGGCCGGCCGCTGATGGGCGCCCCCGCAGCTGTTGCTGTCCGGACCGGCCCGCGAATCACGGGCCTATCCACCCGGCTCATCACGGTTCCGCTGCGCCGCAGCTGGGGTGCTGAGGCGCCGGAAAACCACGTGATCGTCACGGAAATACAAACGGACGACGGCGGTGCGGGGCATGGTTTTTCCTGGACGCCCACCATCGGCCCCCATGCCGTGAAAGCCCTGCTGGACCACGACATTGCACCGTTCATCGCCGGGCTGCCGGCTAACCCCGAAGTGGTCTGGGACGCCGTGTGGAAACGGCTGCACGAGGCAGGCGGCGGGGGACTGACCACCATTGCCATGGCCGGGGTGGACCTGGCGCTGTGGGACCTCCAGGCCTCCCGGGCTAATACCTCCCTCACCGGACTCCTGGGCCAGCGCCACGAGTCCGCGGAGGTGTACGGCTCCGGAGTGAACCTGCACTACACCCTCGAAGAGCTGGTAGCCCAGACCCGGCGGTGGGTTGCGGCCGGGCACCGGGCAGTGAAAATCAAGGTAGGCAAGCCCGACATCCGCGAGGATGCCGAGCGCGTCGCCGCGGTCCGCTCCGTCCTGGGCCCGGACCGGAAACTGATGATTGACGCCAACCAGCGCTGGGACCTGCCAACTACGCTCAAAGCACTGGACGTCCTGGCCGGCTTCGGCCTGGAGTGGCTCGAGGAGCCCATCCGGGCGGACGACCTCTGGGCGTACCGCAGGCTCCGCAAGCACTCGCCGGTGCCGATCGCCCTTGGTGAAAACCTGCACACCATCTACCGCTTCCGGGATTTCATAGAAGCGGAGGCGGTGGACATCATTCAGCCGAACATCATCCGGGTGGGTGGCATCACACCGTTCCGGCGCATTGTGGAGCTTGCCCGGACCAACAGCATTAAGGTTCTGCCGCACCTGCTCCCTGAGCTGTCCGGCCAGCTGGCCTTGACGCTTGCCGAGCCAACCCTGGTGGAGGACGTGGAGGAGGCATCCTTTGAGCAGCTGGGGATCCTGGCCGGCCCGTCGCCGGTCCGGTTCAGCGATAGTCGGCTGACGCTTACCGACCAGCCCGGGCTCGGCTTCCGCTTCCACGGTGCGGGATAGCAGGCCAGCGCAGGCTGAGCGGCATGCCCGCCGACCACGGCAGACCCTATGAATCCAGCAACAAAGAACAGGTACCCCAAGTGACAACTGCAACCCTTTCCCTGTCCGGGCTGACGGCCGCCGCCACAGAAGCAGCCAAAATCTCGGCCGCAGCCTCCGACGCCGAACGCGCCGCGTGGCTCACCGCGGTGGCTGACGCGCTTGATGCCAACGCCGCGGAGCTGGTGGAGATCGCTGATTCCGAGACGAGCCTGGGGGCACCCCGCCTCACCGGCGAAGTGGCCAGGACCACCGGCCAGCTGCGCCTGTTCGCCCGCGTGATCACGGAGGGTTCCTACCTGGAAGCCGTGATCGACCACGCGGATCCCAACTCCACCCCGCCCAAGCCCGACCTGCGCCGCATCCTGCGCCCCATCGGCCCCGTGGCGGTGTTCTCCGCGTCAAACTTCCCGTTCGCCTTCTCGGTGGTTGGTGGCGACACTGCCTCAGCGCTGGCCGTAGGCTGCCCAGTGATCGTCAAGGCCCACTCCGGCCACCTGCGCCTCTCGGAGCGGACCGCCAAGATAGCCGCCGATGCACTGCGTGCAGCCGGTGCCCCCGAAGGCATCTTCGCCCTGGTCACCGGCCGCGAGGTGGGAACCGCGCTGGTGCAGGATCCCGCCATCAAGGCGGTGGGCTTCACGGGTTCCATCCCCGGCGGCCGGGCGCTCTTCGACCTCGCAACATCGCGCCCGGAGCCCATCCCGTTCTACGGTGAACTCGGCAGCCTGAACCCGGTGGTTGTCACAGAGGCGGCCCTGGCGGAGCGGTCCGGGCAGCTGGCGGAGGGCCTGGCAGCGTCCTTCACCCTTGGCGCCGGACAGTTCTGCACCAAGCCAGGGCTGGTCTTCATACCGGCAGGAACTGACTTTGCCGCCAAAGTGGCGGCTGCCAGCAAGGGCAAGCCCGCCCTGGGAATGCTGACCAGCCGGATCGCCGAGGCGTACCCCGACGGCCTGCGCAGCTTCGCTGCAGTGGAGGGCGTGAATGTGGTCAGCGGCAGCGTGGACCAAAATGCCGTGACGGATGGGGCGGCCCCGGTGGTCTTCTCCACCTCGGCGGCCAAGGTCCTGGAGCGTCCCGAGGAACTGCTGGAGGAGTGCTTCGGCCCTACTACCATGCTCATTGAATACACGGACCGGGAGGAACTCACCGCAGTCCTGGCCAAGGTGCCCGGCAGCCTAACCGCCACGGTCCACGCCCAGCCCGGCGAGGACGTAGCGGCCCTTTTGGAGCAGCTGTCCAGCCTCGCCGGCCGCGTTCTCTTCGACGGTTGGCCTACCGGTGTGGCAGTGAACTGGGCACAGCAGCACGGCGGCCCCTACCCGGCCACCACCTCGCTGTTCACCTCGGTAGGCGCGACGGCGGTCCGCCGGTTCCAGCGTCCGGTTGCCTACCAGGATGCGCCCGAGACGGTCCTGCACCCGGCCCTGCACGAGGGCAACCCGCTGCGTATTCCGCGCCGCGTCGACGGGGAACTCGTACTGCCCCAGTGACGCTCTCTCACTTAATGTCGGTTTAACCAAAACGCTCTCTCAGTCGGTGCCGGGACTACGGCTACGACTGAGAGAGCGTTTTGTGTTTTCCTGCAGTATCTGCAAGAGCGTTGCCTACAGCTGGAGGGTACCCGGCCGTGCCAGCCCGTTGACGGTGTCAACCGGCCACCGCGGATCCACCGTGAGGACCTGCAGGCCCGATTCGGTGAGCTGGACCGTGTCCTCGATCTTGACGCCAGGGCCTGACGGGTTCCAGGTGAAGGCCTGGTTGGGGACCACCGTGTCCGTGGCGGCCGCCGTGACGCGGGGGTCGCGGCCTGCATACCCGGCCGGTCCGCCCTGATGGTGCTGTTCCCACTGCCCGGCGCCGAAACCATGCCGCAGGTAGGCTGCCTGGATCTCGCTGAAAATGCGGTCCAGCCGGGTGCCGGGTACGGTGGCGTCGAAAATGTCGGCTTCCACGGCGGCGATCCGGGCCTCGGCGTCGTGCTCTTCCGGGGTGCCGGCGTCGAACCTTACCCAGCGGGTGATGTTGGCCACGAGGCCGTCCCTGCGTGCGCACACCACGGCCATGGCGCGGCGGCCCAAGGGCGAGTGGGTGGCCAGCGGGTGCCGGAAACCGCTGCGGCTGCTCCCGTTGCACAGCAGGACCAAGGGCTCGGCGCCGGCGGCGACAACCCTGGCGGCCAGGGCAGATACCAGCTCAAATTCGGTGGTTTCGGGGCGGGCCGCGGAGAGGACGTCCGTCATGATGGCTGCGACGTCGGCGCTGAGGCCGGAATAGCGTGCGCTCTCGGCCGGGAGCAGCTGCTGGCGGGCTGCGCGCAGCTCAGCGGCTACTGCTGCTTCGGCCAGCGGTGTGGAACCTCCGGCAGTGCCGACGGCGGCCGTTGCCTCGTGCAGGTTGCCGTACCAGGGCACCGAATGGAGGGTTACCCCGGATGGCAGTTCTTCGGCGGCGATGCGCCCGGCCTCGTTGTTGAACGTGACCAGGTGGTCGGCGTCGCGGTCCACGAGGATTGCCGCGATGGGATCACCGGCCAGGCTGATGTGCATGCGGCTGCCGTCCAAGTACCAGGTCAGTGCCGTGTTGGTGGTGAGCAGCAGGGAATCCTGGCCCTTGGCGTCGAGGATATCGAGCACACGGCGCCGTTTGATGGCGCGGTCCGCTACGGAGGCGGGGGCCACACGGAGGGCTGGAGCCGGAACGGGTTCTGTTGGAACCGGGTCCAGCATCGCAGTCCCGCTCCCTCTGCCCGGAAGCTGTGAGCTGTCTGCTGTTGTCTGGCTCATGAACGGTTCCCCTGCCGGTTGATCAATGCTTCGATGTCTGCTGTGCCCAGAATGCCGTCGGCCACAAAAACGGTGATGCTGCGCTGCACTGGAACGCCCGGTTCAGCGATGACGGGGGTATCCCAGGCCAAGGACTGGCCCACCCCCGGGTAACCGTCCACCCGGACGAACCAGGGGTCGGTGGAACCTTCGGCGGCTACAAAAACGAGGGTGGCGCTGCCGTTTGGTGTGCCGTCCCCATCTGACCCGTCGTGGAGATCCCCGGCCGCGAACTTTCCGGCCCAAGCCAGCCATGGCGACACGGAGCCGTGCACCCCGGCTTCCCCGGCGCCGGCGGACGTCCACACCTTGCCACCGTCACAAGCGGGCAGCCGCCAGAAGAATCCGCCGTACCCGCCTTCGTGCCGGCCGTTCGAGCCGGGGCTGCCCAGGCTGACTGGCCGGTCACCGGCAGGGGAGAGGGCGAAATGCAGGGACAGCTGCCAAGCGGACGAGCTGAGGCCGGACCACGTCCAGGTCCGGTCCTCAACCAAAACCGGGATGCCGTCGGGGCCGTTCCAGTTCAGGGTCTCCTGCAGCCGTCCTCCCTGGCCGCCAGACCCGGTGTCTGTTTCTGCAATGGATAGCTCCGTGCTGCTGATGGTGCCATGGTCCGCGCGCCAGACATACTGGCCTGCCTCCCGGGTATAGGTCCGGCCGCCCCAGAAGTTGACGCCGTCCACATCCTGCAGGGCCACCCCCACACCTAGATGCCACACGTGGTCCAGCGGCTGGTGGTCCGTCACCACGGTGCCCTGGAGGGTCCGGACCGGGTGCAGGTAAGGACGCGGTGAAGAAATGGCGCGAATGCGGCGGCCGTCCTGGTACTCCGCCACCGGCTTGCCGTCCAGCGTCAACGTCCGGACCGAGGACAGTTCCCGGGCCCACGGCACGCCCAGCTCAGCGAACGTGGCCTGCGCCTTGACGGCCCGCTCGATCAAGGGGCCAATTCCCTGCACTACCGGATGGGCGTCGTCGCCGTCGCCTTCCCATGTGATGTGGTCCGGGCTGATGGCCTGCGGGGCGGGCGCGGTGCGGATGGCCTCCAAAACCTTGGTGAACGCGCCGGTCTCTTCCAATGAGCACAGCAACGGGGCGCCCGTGGACCGGGCCTCCAAAAGGTTTTCCAGCAGATCGCTGCGGCCAAAAGTTTCCCGGCGCTCGCCGCCGGCAGTGGTGATGACCACCTCGTCCTCGGTGTAAAAAAACGTGATCTCGCCCCTGGTTCCGTGCATAGTGACGGAGGGCGGCTCCTGCACCGGGGCACACAGAGTCAGTCCGCAAAGCAGCGTGGTGCCCCCGGTGGTTCGGACGCGGATGATGGAGGTGTCGTCGCTTTGAGTCCCGTGCGCCCGGTACAGGTCCGTCTCCACCGACTCCACGTCCGCGAGCGTGTGTGCCCCGGCCATGCGGAGGGCGGTGGCCACGGCGTGGGCCAGTGCGTTGGTAGCCACACCGTCCACCACATCGATGCCGTCGAGGCTCCGCTTTCCGGCCCACCGGGAACGTTTGAAATAGGCCTTGTTCCGCACCCACTGGCCTGTGGCGCTTAAGCCGAGGACATCACCAATTCTGCCGGCTTTCACCAGGTTCCTGATGGCAGGCAACGCGTGGGACCCGAGGCTCTGGAAGCCCACCTGGACCAGCCGCCCGCCAGCGCCGGCAGCTGCCAACACCTGATCAAACTGGCTGAGGGACGCCACCGGCGGCTTCTCCACGTAAACGTCCTTGCCGGCAGCCAAGGCCGCGAGGGCCAGGGGTGCGTGCGTCTGGATGGGTGTGGCAAGAATAACGACGTCGACACCCGGGTCCGCTGCCAGCAGCTGCGCCAGGTCATCGAAGACAGCTACCGGCCCGGCAAGCTGTCCTTCCGCCGGCGGATTGGGATCGGCCACCGCCACCAACTTCAGGGCGCCGGCTTCCTCGAGCCGGGCCAAATTGGCAAGATGGCGTTCCCCGAAACCATGGACGCCCACCAGGGCTATCCGCGGAAGAGCCGACGGTTCGGAAGCTGCCGCCTCAGTGCCTGGAGCAGTCTGGCCGGCCGGGCGGGTGAGATTCTCCGCGGTGGCGGACTGTTGAGTCATCAGGTTGTTCCTTGAGGGCCGAAGGTGGTTTGGAAGTCATTGGTGCCGGCAGTTGCGGCGCCGGACGCGTTGCGCTGCCCGCGGTGCAGCGCGGCGGACAGGAAGTCGAGCGCTTCCTCCTGCATAGGGGCCGTGAAAGCGTGGCCGCCCGGCCAGAAGCTTCCGGTGTAGCTCCCATGCGGGTGCAGCGACTCCAGGATGCGGTGGGCTTCGCGCATGCCGTCCTCGGGAAACAACTCATCGGCCAGGGCGTACTGAACCAGGAGTTGGCTGGCCTCCGAACTTGCCGTGAGCTCCGGCCAGTCACCCAGGCGCCACAATCCCGGCGTCTGCAGCAGCCAGGAATGGGCGTCCAGGTGGGCTGGAAGAAGTGACTGGAAAGTGGTCATCATGCACGTCACCACGTAGCTGCGGATCCGTGGACTGAGCGCGGCAAGCGCCAGGGAGCGGCCACCGCCACCGGAGAACCCGATGCAGCCCAGCCGGTCCTGGTCCACGCCGGGCAGTCCGGCGAGGACCTCCAGGGCAGCCAGGTCGTCATGGGCCACCATGCCGGCCAGGCTGGTGCCCAGCAGGCCGGCCGTCTTGGCCACAGTTTCCTCGTGGAACGCAGCGGCGGCGTTGTATTCATCCGCATCGGAAGGCACGACGCCGTCCTCCCGCCACCGGGCCTGCCTCGCCGCAAGGGCCGAAGCGGTCCGCCACGGGGGAGTGGAGAGGTCGAACCGGCGGCTGCCCCAGGCGAAGGTGTCGTGGGCGAGGACGGCGAAGCCCCGCCGGGCGACTTCGGTGGCGAGGGCACGCCCGTCGTAGTGCCCTGCCCGTGCGTTTTGCGCGGAAGGATGGGACTCCGGAAGCTCCACCAGCCGGTCCGCGCCGCCGAATTTGTTCCCGCCGTGGCAGTGCAGGGCAAGGACGCCGGGCAGGGCATGCGTACTGCCGGCCGGCCTTATCAGCCAGGCGGTTGTCCGGGGGCCGAAACCCACCTCCCAGCTGAGCTGGGAGGTGGTGACGCCGTCGTACGTCTCCTGCCAGTGCACTCTCACGTCCGGTCGCTGCGGCGCGCCCGGCACCCCGAGCGCGTCTGCCAGTTCCTGCGCCGCCGGAGTGGCGGCCTGGTACCGGGGGCGTTGCTGAGTGTAGGCAGGCCAGTCCCCGTAACCGGGGATGGCGCTGGGCCGCGCCGGCCGGGCATCGATGGCCGGTGGAGCGAGACTGTTCAATGGCCTGCCTCCTGTACTCAAGTTGTTGTAGGGGTAGCGCTGCGTGGCTGGCCCACGTTGCCAATATTCCGGCTGCTCTTCCGCAGCCAGTCGAAGCCGGCGCCAAGCTGCAACGTGTACGGTCAGCCTTAGCGACTTGTCGGAGACTAACATCAGTGTCCTGTCCCTCAGCGTGCGTTCTCGCGTCGGTCTGCACACGATGCAGAAAGCGGTTTCTCAAAAACTAACAAAGGGCTATACAAGAGTCAAGAAAGCGTTTACTTTGGTACGGAGCCGCATTTGAATCCGGACCACCGACAAGGCGGAAACACCGGATGATCGCCACTCCTGGTCCACTTCTGACAGAAGCGCAGCCGGAGTGGCGCGCGTCCCCAAATCGCCCGGCGATACCAAAACGTGGAGGCCACGATGACCAAAGGAGACCACATGGCCGCTAAGCACATACCCAGGGCACCGCGCCCGGCTGGAAAGCCGGCTGCAGCGGGCCTGCCGTACGGAACGGGGTTGCCGCAGTGAGCGCCATCAGTGAACTCAGCTCTATCTCCCGGCGGAAGGGTAAAGCCACAGCTGAGGAGAAGAAGGCCAACAGCCGCGATAACAAGGCGGCCTACATCTTCCTGCTGCCGTGGCTGGTGGGCCTGATCGCGATCACCATCGGCCCCATGCTGATGTCCCTTTACTTGTCCTTCACGGACTACAACCTCCTTCAGCCGCCCGAATGGGTCGGGCTGGATAACTTCACCCGGATGCTCACCGACGCGCGGCTGCACAACTCGCTCGGGGTGACCTTCGCCTACGTATTCATCGGTGTCCCGCTCCAGCTCGCCGTGGCGCTGTTGATCGCTTTGGTCCTGGATAAGGGCCTGCGCGGACTGCCGTTTTACCGCTCGGTGTTCTATTTGCCGTCCCTGTTGGGCGGGTCCGTAGCCGTTGCCATCCTGTGGAAGCAGATCTTCGGCACCACCGGCCTGGTCAACCAGGTATTGGCGATGTTCGGCATCCAGGGTCCGGGCTGGATCTCAGATCCGAGCACCGCTCTTGGTTCCATCATTCTGCTGCACGTGTGGACCTTCGGTGCCCCCATGATCATTTTCCTGGCCGGGCTGCGGCAGATCCCCACGATGTACTACGAGGCCGCGAAGGTTGACGGCGCCACTACCCTCCAGCAGTTCTGGCGGATTACCCTGCCGATGCTGAGCCCGATCATCTTCTTCAACCTGGTGCTGCAGATCATCGGTTCGTTCCAGTCGTTCACCCAGGCGTTCATCGTCTCCGGCGGCAACGGCGGGCCCTCGGACTCCACGATGTTCTTCACCCTGTATCTCTACCAAAAGGGCTTCGGGCAGTTCGATATGGGCTACGCCTCCGCGATGGCCTGGCTCCTGCTGGTCATCATCGGCATCTTCACCGCCATCAACTTCATCGCTTCTAAGTATTGGGTTTTCTATGACGACTAACCTGGAGATGCTGCCCACCGCGGACAAGAAGTCCGCCGGTCCCGGCAAGCCAACGCACCGCCGCAAGCCCAAAGTCCGTGAGTCCCGCGGCACCCTGGCCTTCAGCCGGGCCCAGCGCAGCAAAGCACTGATGAAACACGCCATCCTCATCCTGGCCGGGGTACTGATGATTTACCCGCTGCTGTGGATGGTGGTGTCCTCGCTGCGTCCCAACGAACTGATCTTCCGCGAGCCTGGCCTGTGGCTGAACAGCCTGGAGATGAGTAACTACACCTCAGGCTGGTCGGCCCTGACCCACCCCTTCGGGCACTACATGATCAACTCCGCCATCGTGGTGATCGGCTCGATCCTGGGCAACCTGATTTCCTGCTCGATGGCCGCCTACGCCTTTGCCCGGCTGCAGTTCACTGCCAAGAAGCTGCTGTTCGGCATCATGCTGCTGACCATCATGCTCCCGTTCCACGTGGTGATCGTCCCGCAGTACATCCTGTTCTCGCAGATCGGCTGGGTAAACACTTTTTGGCCGCTGATCGTGCCCAAGCTGCTGGCAACCGAAGCGTTCTTCGTCTTCCTGATGGTCCAGTTCATCCGCGGCATTCCCCGCGAACTGGACGAAGCCGCCAGGATTGACGGCGCTGGCCACCCCCGCATCTTCCTGCGCGTCATCCTGCCCCTGATGGTCCCGGCCCTGGCCACCACCACCATCTTCACCTTCATCTGGACCTGGAACGACTTCTTCGGCGCCTTGATCTACCTGACGGACCCGGACATGTTCACCGTCCCCGTTGCACTCCGGGCTTTCGTGGACTCACAGTCCGCCACGAGCTGGGGCTCCCTGTTCGCCATGTCCATCGTGTCCCTCCTGCCCGTTTTCCTGGTCTTCCTCTTCGGCCAGCGGTTCCTCATCAAGGGCATCGCCACCACAGGCATCAAATAGCCCTTACCGGGTTGGCCTTGGCCGGCAGGCTACTGCCGGCCAAGGTGTGGTGGACGCGCCCGGGGTACTCAGCGGGCCATCTGCAACCACCCAAAACAGTCGACAGAAACTCCTTGTAAGACAAGTTCAGGACTTGTAGTATTAGCTCCAGAAAGCGGTTTCCCGCCTTCACGCTTTCCCTCCCGCTCCTGGTTCGTTCCTCATCATCCCCTCGCACCTGATCAACCCATGATCAAAGAAGATCGGAGTACCCAGTGCCGCTTTATCCCCGCCCTGCGTCTGCTGCCAAGCCATCGGCAGATACACCGTCCAAGGGCGCACGCCGTCCGCTACGTAAGACCGGCCTCGTAGCAGCGGCTGCCGCCGTCGTTATGGCCCTGAGTGCCTGTGGCGGGGGAGCAGCTTCCGAGAGCGCCGATGGACCCGTCGAGCTGCGCTTCTCCTGGTGGGGAGGCGACAAGCGTGCCCAGCTGACCCAGGAAGCCATCAAGCAGTTCGAGGCCGAAAACCCGAACATCAAGATCAAGCCCGAGTTCGGCGACTGGAGCGGTTATTGGGACAAGCTGGCCACCCAGGTGGCCGCGAATGATGCGCCGGACATCATCCAGATGGACGAGAAGTACATCACCGAGTATTCCAGCCGCGGTGCCCTCCTTGACCTTTCCAAGTACGAGATCGATACCTCCAAGCTCGACGAAGCGGCCCTCAACGCCGGCAAGAGCGAGGACGGACTGACCGGCATTGCGGCAGGCATCAACGCCGCCACCATCCTGGCCAACCCGAAGGTCTTCGAAGCTGCCGGTGTCCCGCTGCCCGACGACTCCAAGTGGACCTGGGACGACTTCGAAAAAATTGCCACCGAAATCACGGAGAAGTCCCCGAAGGGTACATACGGCGCCGCCGCCTACGGCACCGATGAGGCTTCCCTCGGTGTTTGGCTCCGCCAGAACGGCAAGTCCCTGTACACCTCCGAGGGCAAGCTGGGCTTTGAACCGAGCGACATCGCCGAATGGTGGGAATTTCTGAAGCAGCTCAGCGAGAACAAAGCGGTCCCCACAGCGTCCGAGGTAGTGGAAGCTGAAGCCGCTCCGCTTGACCAGTCCGGACTTGCCACCGGCAAGAACGGCATGGCCTTCTGGTGGTCCAACCAGGCTCCTGCTTTGGAAAAGGCATCCGGGGCCGACTTGAAGATCCTGCGCTTCCCCACCAAAACCGGATCCGCCGCTGATGCCGGACTTTGGTACAAAGCATCACAGTTCTGGTCAGCTTCCTCACGCACCAAGCACCCGGAGGAAACCGCAAAGTTCATCAACTTCCTCACCAACAACGTCAAAGCCGGCGAAACCCTCCTCGCCGACCGCGGCGTGTACCCGAACTCAGATGTCCGTGCAGCGATCGAATCCAAGCTGACCCCTGCGGACGTCAAGGTGGTCAAGTTCATCGACCAGATCAAGGATGAGCTTGGTGAGGCCCCCGCGCCGCCGCCGAAGGGTGCCGGTGCCATCCAGGAAATCATCAAGCGCTACACCTCCGAAGTTCTCTTCGAACGGCTCTCCACGGAGGAAGCGGGCAAGAAGGCACACGCCGAGATGGCGTCCGCTATCAGCAGCTAGATTTCACGCAGCCAACAACACCGCTTTGGACGTTGTGGGGGATGCCTCCCCCATAACGTCCGACGGCGGGCGGCAGCTCCGTCCCGGTGGGAACCTTTGGGTTCCTGCCGGGACGGAGTTGTTTAAGGGCGGCCGCTACGGCCACGGAGACCAGTTCCCTAGGTGGAAAACATGACGTCATGCCATCTCGCCTAAGTTTGCCTGGTGGCGGGTGCCTGGTGCCTGGTGCCTGGTGGCTGGTGGGAAGAGGCAGCGGAGGAAGCGCCGTCGTCGGACGTACGATCTCTCAAGAACGCCCGAGGATGGCGCAGGGCGCCACCCCAGGAACCAGAAGCGTGTGCAGTGGCGCCCCAGCAGTAAGGGTCAGTCCTCGGCAATCACCACAACGCTGCCGGCAGGCACAACCCCATCAAACGGCTGGTCGGAGAGCAGGTTTACGCCGGAAACCTGCACTGCACCGGCCGTACGGGAGTGATTGATGGCGAACAGGAAGCTGCGGCCGTCCTCCGAGCGCCGCCGGACCACCTCTACGCCCGGATCGGCAACGGCCGCGGGAATGACGCCGGATTCCTCCAGCAGTCGGTCCACGACCGCGTCGATACCGTCCCGGTCCGGGAACGTGGCGAGGTACCACGCGGCCCCGTCGCCCACCGGGCGCCGGGTCAGCGACGGCACGCCCTCCAGGGGATATTCAGTGAAGGTCTGGACCGCTTCGGCGCCGGCGAGGTGTACATGCTCGCTCCAGATGGAAGAAACGCCGCCGTCGCTCAGTTTCAGCTGCCCGCCGGCCAGCAACGGGTGGAATTCCTCCACACGAACCCCCAACAGTTCCCGGAACGCGCCCGGGTAGCCGCCGAGCCGCACATGGTCCTTCTCGTCCACGATCCCGCTGAAGTAGCTCACCATTACGGTGGCGCCGCCAGCAGCGGCCGCGGCCACGTTGGCAGCGGCTGCATCGGTGACCGAGTACAGGGTGCACACCAGGACGAGGTCATAACTCTCAAGCGCGGCGGACGGGTGGACCAGATCCACGGACACGCCACGCAGGAATAATGACCGGTGGAAGGCGCGCAGAAGGTCCAGGTACTTCACGTCCTGGCTCGGCTTGGAGTCGATTTCACTCGCCCACCAGGCCTCGTAGTCGAACACAATTGCCGCCCGCGCTTCGACCCGTGACCCGCGCACCGGTGCCAGCCGCTTAAGGGCAGCGCCGAGGTCAACCACCTCGCGCCACACGCGGGTCTCCCGCCCGGCGTGCGGCACCATGGCCGAGTGGAACTTCTCCGAGCCCGCGAAGCTCTGCCGCCACTGGAAGAACATCACCGCATCGGCCCCGCGTGCCACATGGGCCAGCGAGTTGCGCAGCATTTCCCCCGGCATCTTGGGCTGGTTGCGCGGCTGCCAGTTGACGGCCGACGTCGAATGTTCCATCAGGATCCACGGGTCGCCGCCCGCAATGCCGCGGGTGAGGTCCGCACTGAACGCCAGTTCGATCTGCCGTTCAGGATCGGCGGCCACAAGGTAGTGGTCGTTGGCAATAACGTCCAGGTCCTTGGCCCAGTCAAAGTAGTCCATGGACTTGGTGGCACTGGAGGCCATGAGGTTGGTGGTGCACGGGACCCCGGGAGTCACCTCGCGGAGGACGGCAACAAGATCACGGTAGAAATCCATAAGGACCCAGGAGTTGAAGCGCTGGAAGTCCAGCTGCTGGCCCGGGTTCAGGGTGGACGGGGCAACTCCGGGCGGCAGGATCTCCTCGAAGGACCCGTAGTTCTGGGACCAGAAAGCTGTGCCCCAGGCTGCGTTGAGCGCGGCGATGCTTCCATAGCGCCGCTCCAGCCAGGAGCGGAAAGCGGCAGCGTCTTCTTCGGCGTAAAACTCTGAGATGTGGCAGCCCAGCTCGTTGTCCACGTGCCAAAGCGCCAAAGCCGGATGGTCCTTGTAGCGCTCCGCCAGCACGCGGGTGATGCCGCGTGCGTAGCGGCGGTAAACGGCCGACGACGGCGAGTAGTGCCGCCGCGAGCCCGGTCCCAGCACGGTTCCGTCCGCCGTGACGGGCAGGATCTCCGGATGCTTCCGTACCAGCCAGGCCGGGGGAGCGGCCGTGGCGGTAGCCAGGGCCACCTTCACGCCGATACCGGCGAGGTTGTCCATCACCTCGTCCAGCCAACCGAAATCGTACTTGCCCTCTTCGGGCTCCAGCAGTGCCCAGGAAAAGATGCCGACACTGAGGAAGCTCACTCTGGCTTCCTGCATCAGCTCCAGGTCTTCCAACCGGACGCTGACCGGCCACTGTTCGGGGTTGTAGTCGCCCCCGTAGGCAATACCTTCGATGTTGTTCCAGACGCTGGCCGGGCTGGTGGTTTCCTGCAAAGTCATGGGACTCCTTTGTCTGCTGGGAGGATGTATCTGGCTGGAAGTTCAGTTCTCTGGAAAACGCTTGCCCATTTTCGGGAATGCCGATATTGTATCGTTTCAGAAGCCGTGTAAGCCAGCTCACTACTCGCGTGTAGGTCGGGCGATTGGGGTTGCACACATCGAGCAAGGAGGCTCTCATGATCAACAGAAGGAATTTCCTCACCACCGTAGCCGTAGGCACCGCATCTGCCGCGGCGCTGGCGGCCTGTGGAACAGGCGCCAGCACCAGCGCCGGCGAGACCGGCTCGGCCGAGAAGCCGGTCACCATCAACTACACCTGGTGGGGCAATGACGACCGCGCAGAGCGTACCCGCAAGGCCATCGCACTGTTCGAGTCGAAGAACCCGGACATCAAGGTCAATGGAAACTTCACCGACTTCGCCGGTTACTGGCAGAAGCGTGCCACCGAGGCCGCCGGTGGCGGCCTGCCGGACGTCATGCAGTGGGACCTCTCCTACCTGCGCGATTACGGCCAGCGCAACCAGCTCCTGGACCTCGGCACCGTCAACATCAACACGGACGCGTTTGAGAAGTCCCTTCTGCCTTCGGGCCAGATCAAGGGCAAGACCTACGGCATCCCCACCAGCACCAACGCCTTCGCCGTTTACTACGATCCCGCCAAGCTGGCATCCCTGGGCATCGCTGAGCCCACCGGCAAGTGGACCTACAAGGAATTCAACGACTTCCTCACCGAGGTAGGCACCAAGAGCAACGGCGCCCTGTTTGGTTCCACCGACTACACCGGTATCTGGTGGATGTTCAACATCTGGCTCCGCCAGAACAACATCGAGGCCTTCACGGAAGACGGCAAGCTCGGCTTCACCAAGGACGACATGAAGAAGTGGTGGAACACCACCGCCGGCCTCCGTGGCACTCCCGCCATCGCTTCCGAGGAACGCGTCACCCAGCTGGCGCCGAAGTCCGCCTTCGGTTCAAACGTCACCGCCTCGGAAGTCACCTGGGACAACTTCATGGCCGGCTACCTTGCGGACAGCGGCGCGAAGGAACTCAAGCTTGTTCCCGTTCCGTCTGATGACGCGGACAACCTGGGCCTGTTCCTGAAGCCGTCCATGCTGATGGTTGCCAGCGCCAAGACCAAGTTCAAGGATGCTGCCGCCCGCTTCATCGACTTCATGGTCAACGACCCCGAGGTGGGCCAGATCTTCAAGACCTCCCGCGGTGTGCCGGCGTCCAAGACCCAGCGGGACGGCACCACCTTCGAAGGTACCGACAAGCTCGTGGTGGACTACGAGAAGTCCATCGAGCAGTACCTCAAGGACGCGCCCGAGCCGCCCATCGTCGGTTTCGGAACCCTTGAAGCTTCCTTCAAGCGCGTCAGCTCGGACCTGAACTACGGCAAGCTGACCATCGACGGTGCAGCGGACGCCTGGTTCAAGGAAGCCGAAGACCTCATCAAGCAGAACGCCTGAGCAGCGTATTGTCTGCCCGACGATCACAAACTGACGGATTGAACTCGTGACTCAAAGCCCAACATTGAGCAGGCGTTCGGCGTCCTCCACTCCCACGCTGCCGCGCAAGTCGCGGCAGCGCGGGGCGGATGCCCGAGCCGGCTACACCTTCCTGCTGCCCTGGCTGCTGGGATTCATCGCCCTCACTGTTGGGCCCATGATTTCCTCGCTCTACCTGTCCTTTACCAACTACAACCTTTTCGATCCGCCCAAGTGGATCGGCCTGGAGAACTACACCACCCTCTTCCAGGACGAACGGTTCCTGCAGTCCGTGGGCGTGACCGTGGGCTACGTGGTGTTCGGTACCCCGCTCAAGCTCGCCGCGGCACTGGCAGTGGCCATGCTGCTGAACAGCAAGCGACGCGGACAGGGCTTTTACCGCTCCGCGTTCTACGCCCCGTCCCTGATCGGAGCCTCCGTCTCCATCGCCATCGTTTGGAAGGCCATGTTCGGCGACGCCGGTCCGGTGGACCAGGGCCTGTCCTTCTTCGGGATCAACCTCGGCGGCTGGGTGGGCAACCCGTCCATGACCATGCCGATGTTCATCCTGCTGACCGTCTGGCAGTTCGGTGCCCCGATGGTGATCTTCCTGGCCGGCCTCAAGCAGATCCCGGCGGACCTCTACGAGGCTGCTTCCATGGATGGTGCAGGCCCGGTACGTAAGTTCTTCAACATCACCTGGCCCATGCTCTCCCCGGTGATCTTCTTCAACCTGCTGATGGAAACCATCCACGCGTTCCAGATCTTCGCCTCGGCCTACATCATCTCCAACGGTGAAGGCGGCCCGGCCGGTTCCACCCTCTTCTACACCCTCTACCTGTACCTGCGGGGCTTCAGCGACTTCCGGATGGGCTACGCCTCAGCGATGGCCTGGCTCCTGGTGATCGTCGTCGGCATCATCACCCTGATCTTCTTCCGCACGTCCAAGTCCTGGGTCCACTACAGCGGTGATGCAAAATGACAACCATGGCAACCCCCACCCAGTCCATCCCGGACGCGCAGGTGCCGCACTACAACCCGAAGTCTGAATCTGTCGGGGCCAAGCGGGCCAAGAGCACCCTCTTCCATGTGGTGGCCCTCGGACTGACTGCAGTGGTCCTGTACCCGGGCCTGTGGATGATCGCCTCCTCGTTCAAGCCAAACTCCGAGATCGGCGGCGCGAACACCTCGCTGTGGTCGAGCAACTTCAGCTTCGATAACTTCGTCACGGCCATGGAAGGCATTGGCGGGGTATCCACCCTGCAGTTCTTCACCAACTCGCTGATCCTGGCCATCGGCGCCGTAGTGGGAACCATCCTTTCTGCGAGCGTGTCAGCGTATGCGTTTGCCCGGATCAAGTTCCCCGGCCGCAGTATCTTCTTCGGCATGATGATCGCCACCCTGCTCCTGCCGTTCCACGTGGTGATCATTCCGCAGTACATCGTGTTCCAGCAGCTCGGCCTGGTGGACACCTACGTGCCGCTGCTGATCGGAAAGTTCCTCGCCGCCGACGCGTTCTTCGTGTTCCTCATGGTCCAGTTCATGCGCAACCTGCCCGGTGAGCTGGACGAGGCCGCAAGGATCGACGGCGCCGGCCACGTCCGGATCTTCACCTCCATCATGCTGCCGCTGATGAAGCCGGCCCTGATCTCCACCTCGATCTTCTCCTTCATCTGGAGCTGGAACGACTTCCTTGGCCCGCTGCTCTACCTGAACACCCCGGAAAAGTACCCGCTGCCCCTGGCCCTGCGGCTCTTCGTGGACCAGACCCAGTCCTCGGACTACGGCGCCATGATCGCCATGTCCGTCCTGGCCCTGCTGCCGGTACTGATCTTCTTCCTGGTGTTCCAGCGCTACATCGTCGAAGGCGTCTCCACCCAGGGCCTCAAGGGCTGACGGAAACCGAGACAGAAAATGAGTGTCATGGACAGCACCACCCCAGCCCCCGACCACCACGAACCCGTTCCGGTGAACCGCTTCGCGCTGTTCTCCGAGACCCTCCTGGCCGGAGTGCTGGTGCTGGTGCTGTCCATTCCCTTGGTGACCATCCCCGCCGCGTACGCGGCGGGGATCACCCACCTGGAACGGCACCTTTCGGGCCGCGACGATTCCGTCCGCGGCCTCTGGGACACCTTCAAGGCTGCCCTGCCCGGCAGCTGGAAGCTGGGAATTACGACGGCGGTTGCCGCCGTCGTGATTGTCCTTAACCTCTTACTCGCTTGGGTGGGGCAGTTGCCGGGCCGGGAAGTGGTCCTGCCGGCCACCCTGGTCCTTGCTGCCGGGGCCGCGATCCTTCTCCTGCGCACCACAGCCGCATGGGCTGACTTTGCCGGCTCCCGGGCCGAGGCCGGCAGCGCCTGGGGCTCCGCACTCGCGACCGGCCAGGCACTGTCCCTCAACGACTGGACCGGGTCCCTCCTGCTCGCCGCTGCGCTCTTCGGGGCAGTGGTGTTCGTCTGGATGCTTGCCGCACTCTTCGTGGTGGTTCCCGGCACCCTGATCCTCGCCGCCGCAGCGGTGAAACTGCGGTCCACCCGCGCCTGAACAGCTGCGAACACCCCTGGTTTGCCCATTCCTATTTGAGTTGAGTCCGACGTGTCTTCCGACCGCCAGCGTTCCGAACAGTCCCTCATCCCTTCGACGGGCCAACCCCCGTGGTACCAGCCCCTGAAGCAGCGCAACTACCGCCTCTTCCTGGCTCTGGTGTTCACCGGCGGCGTGGGGGTGTGGATGCAACGGCTGGCCCAGGACTGGCTGGTGCTGCAGCTGACCGGCAGCCCCGCCGCCGTAGGCGTGGCAGTTGCCCTGCAGTTCCTTCCGATGCTGATTGTGGGGCCCCTCAGCGGCCTGCTCGTGGACATGTTTCCGAAACGCCGCATCATGATGGTCTGCCAGGCTGTCATCGCCTTCCTCGCCGTCGCCCTCGCCGCGTGGGCTGCGAGCGGGACCATTACCGTTTGGGCTGTTTATGCCAGTTGCGTGGCGTTGGGCCTGACATCGGCCATCAACCAGCCTGCCATTGCCGTGTTCGTCAATGAAGTCGTCGGCGACGCCGCCCTCAGGCCCGCTATCGGCATCAACAACGCGATCGGCCAACTGGGAGCGATGGCAGGGCCCGCGCTGGCTGGAATAGTAATCTCGCAAGTTGGTTTAGCCGCGGCGTTTGCCGCCAACGCACTGCTGTGCCTGCTTGTACTGTCCCTGATCGCCGCCATCCGCCCGGCCGAGCTGCATCCGAGTATCCCGGCCGAACGGGGCCGGGGCCAGCTCCTGGCCGGGTTCCGCTACGTCCGCGAACGGCCCTCGCTGCTGCTGATCATTGCCCTGGCCGGGCTCCTGGGCATGTTCGGCATGAACGGGCCCGTGGTGCTGGCCGCTTTCGCCGAACGCGTGTGGCACAACGGGGTTGAGGGATTCGGGCTGTTCAACACCGTGAGTGCGCTCGGCGCCCTTGCCGGTGCACTGCTGGCAGCGCGCCTGCGGAGCCTGGGCCGGAAGGGGATAGTGCTCGCCGCAGGCTTTTTTGGCCTCACCCAGCTGGTTGCGGCCCTGATGCCCAACCTTCTCCTCTTCACGGTGATGCTGGTGGTGGTGGGCCTGATGACCCTGCTGTTCCTGACCAGCGCCGCCACCGCCGTGCAGCTGGAGGCCGGCCCGGAAATCCGGGGCCGCGTTATGGCCCTGTACCTGCCCCTGCTCCTGGGCGGGCATGCCCTGGGCGGCCTGCTGGCTGGCTGGTTGACGGAGCAGTTCGGGGTGCGCCTGGGGCTCGTGGCCACCGGCGCGCTGGGCATGCTGTCCGCAGCGGTGATCGGGTTGCTGCTGTGGTTGAATTCCCGCCGCAACGGCCCCTCGCCTTCATCCGCCACGAAGCCGTAGTCTGTCGCGCGGGTCCGCGACCGGTCAGCCGCGGGGTGCCGGACAAGTCAGGAGACTGGCAGCTCGAAGGAGTGGGGTGCCGTTACAGCCCAGGACAACCCCAGTTCACTGAACGTGGCATGCTGCCCGGTGGCATGCTCCAAGGCCTCCTCAATGCCGGTCACCACCGCATGCGCGGCATCTCCCTCGCCCTCCCACCGGACGTACGCCTCCTTGATGGGCGCCGGCAAGGGCGCGGTGCGGATGGCTTCCAGGACAAGCATAAAAGCGCCGCTGTGCAGGAGCGGGCTGATCAGCGGAGCGCCGCTGTTGCGGTGGGACAGCAGGTTTTCCGTCAGGTCGTCCCGCCCGAGGATCTCTTCCGAACGCCCCTCCGCTGTTTCCACTGTGAGGCGGTCCTCGGTGTAGTGGAAGACGGCCCTGCCTTTTGAGCCCTGAAGGGTAATGTAAGGCTCCACGGACTCCGTGGCGCAGAGCGTGAGCGCGCAGGTGATGGGCAGTCCGGAGCTGGTCCGGATCCGGATCACGGAGGTATCGTCCGATTCGATCTGGTTGGCGCGGTAAAGCTCGGTTTCCAGGGAAGCGATGTCCGCAGTGGTGCGGGCCCCGGCGATCCTTAGGGCTGTGGCCACCGCATGCGCCAGCGGATTGGTGGCAACGCCGTCCACCACGTCCACGCCGTCAATGGTCCGCTTCCCCGCCCAGCGGGACCTCTTGTAGTAGGCCCGGTCCCGGACCCAGCGGCCGGTAGCCGAGATGCCCTGGAGGGTACCGATGGTTCCGTCCGCGAGGAGCTTTTCGACGGCTGTGAGCGCATGGGAGCCCAGGCTTTGAAACCCGATCTGGACACTCCGGCCGTTGGCTGCGGCGGCATCGCACAGCTGGTGGAAGTCCGCCAGCGACGCGACCGGCGGCTTTTCCAGGTAGAGGTCTGCCGCCGTCGCCAGTGCTGCCAGGCCAAGCGGGGCATGGGTCTGAATGGGCGTGGCAACGATAATGACATCCAGCCCGCTGGTCCCGGCCAGCAGTTCGGCCAATGCCGGAAACACAATGGTCGTCCCGGGGACTGAGCCGGGAGCAGGGGGATTGGGGTCAGCGACGGCAACGAGTTCGACGACGCCGGCCGCCTGAAGGCGTTCCAGGTTGCGCAGGTGATGCGTGCCGAAGCCGTGGACGCCTACCAGCGCCACCCGTGCAGCAGGCGCGGGAGGGTGCTCCGCGCCGGCTCCGGTGGAAGCTTGCAGGGCTGCGGTCACTGATGCGTGGTGGTCCCCGCGCATGGTCGTGGCGACTGTGCCGGTTCGCGTTTCCATGGTGCTCCAATCCGCCCGGACAGGGCACGTGTAGTAGCGCCAGTGCGGCAAGCGCTTTCCCGGTACTAGTGTGCGGCAGGAACACCCCCCGCGTCCAGCTTCTGCAACTTGTGCACGAAGGCTCTTTGCGGCGTACCGGAACCTGGTGGAGCAGCCCTGGCGGTGTCCTTACTTTCGCCAACCCAGCCAGTTGACGGCTTCCAGGGCAATGCGCGCTGGTACGGTGTGCGGGCCGGGGAACTCCCGGTAGGTGACGTCGTAGCCGTCGGACTGAAGCACGGGCACCAGGCGGCGGCTGGTGCGGTCGATCGGCAGGACGGCGTCGTTGTCTCCGTGCGAAACGAAGATTCGGGGCCTGCCGGTGCGTGGGACCGGGGGGACAAATCCCGGTGAGAAGGCGAGGACCCTGGAAAACAGTTCGCCATTGGCCAAACCAAGGGCCAGTGCGTAGGAAGCCCCGTCCGAAAAACCCGCCACGGCGACTTGGCCCGGTTCCACCGAAACCAGTTGGAAGATCCGTTCGAGGGCCCGGTTGATGGTTCGTACGTCAGGGCCGAAGGCGCCTCTGATGCCGTCCCACGTTGGAGCCCGGGATGAGGGTGCAGCTAAAACGATGCCTTCTGTTTCTGCGTGGGCGGACAGCAGCGCCAAGCCTCCCGCAGCTTCGCCGCCGGCTCCGTGGAGCAGGAGGATAAGTGGAGCCGGCTGGCCGGTCCGCAACCCGGACGGAACATAGAGCACGGTGTCCCGCACAGGTTCCAGGCCCAGAACCTGCTCCCCGCCGGCAGGCGGCTGCCCTGGCCCGCTTCCTGGCCGCGCAGGCAAGGCCGCGGAATTCAGTGCCGTTTCCTTGTGACGTTCCATTTCTTCTCCTGAACAGGCCGGCAGCGCCGCAGCCAACGCCACCGCTCCCGCCCCCAGCAGGAAACTGCGTCGGGAAGGCACGATTCAGCCACCGCCCGCCCTAATGGCTGGTGGTTCCTTTGCGGGACTCGAGCAGGGGCGGGATCCAGCGGTCCGCGGCGACACCCGTAGCAATGGAGTAGACGGCTTTATGCAGCACATCAACAGCCTGCTCCCGGGGAGTCCAGGTGGTGGGAGGAGCCCCCATGCCGGTGGCATTTTCAAGGGTCTGGTCAAAGGCGAGCCGTACAGCAGTGTGCTTGGTGTTGGCCAGGGTACCCCGGATCCCTGTTGCGGCCCACATGCCGCGGAGTGATCCCAAAACTGCCCCGGTACCCCAGTGCATAACGTGGTTCCACACCAAAGGTTTCTCCGCCTGTCCGGGAGTCCTGCCCAGCAGCGCGAGGAGAGTCCGCGCCGGCACGTAGGAATTGGGCCGCTTGGTGACAAGCTGTTCGGCCTTCTCGGCGGCTGTCATCGCCGCTACTCCGGCAAGGCCGCACACCGCACCCCTGCCGGCGGCCGCCAGCAGTCGCCGTCCCCTTGATCCATGCTGCATGTGTTGCTCCAATCCGCCTCGGGTACGTATACGGTTCCGCTGGTACGTACCCAGCAGGGCGGAACCCCTAACCTCCAAAGGCAGGCCGGGGTCAGGCCGCGGCTTCCAAAGATAGTTCCTGGACCGCGGACTCCAGGGCATCCATATCGAACCAGGCGGCGGGCATGACTTCATGGATGAAGGCATCAAAGTCAAAGGGGTGGCAGTGCCCGCCGTGGTTCCAGTAGAGGATCCAGAGATCGATCAGGCCGAGGTCCTTGCGCTGCAGCAGGTGTCTGGCTGTGTGCCGCAGGTCATCCATAACCAATCC
Organism: Arthrobacter sp. sptzw42; assembly: GCF_059089685.1. NCBI lineage: Bacteria > Bacillati > Actinomycetota > Actinomycetes > Micrococcales > Micrococcaceae > Arthrobacter > Arthrobacter sp. sptzw42. The sequence goes on along the minus strand of NZ_JBNHEX010000004.1, from coordinate 298,625 downwards.
TTGCTTCTGCTACCCCCGCGCCACAAGGGCAGCCGCGGTGTTGGCCACAAGAGATTTCCGGCGCGGCGTTACTCGGGGAGGGCCGCCGAAGAGGGCAATGCCCCGGCGATGATCTGCTGCAGCTGCTGCGCACTGCTTGCAACGCTGCCGCCGGCGTCAATAACGGCAAAGCTTGGGTACCAGGGCAGCTCCAGGTAGGCCTTCCGGAACCGCTGGAGGTCCTCCAGGTGTTCCTGGTCTTCAGCCCTAAGGGCAATCCGTTCGTACGCCAGCTCCGCCGGAATGTCGAAGTACACCACTGCCTGCGCCCTGGGCAGTACCCCCAGCAGGGCTTCGAGCATCCGGCGGCGACGGATGCCGCGGGCTTTCCGCAGTGCCAGCTGGCAGTACAAATGCCTGTCCATGATGACCAGCCCGTCAAAGCGCGCTGCGCGCAGGTGGTTGATCAGGACGTTGAAGACCCGGACAACGGTTTCAAGGACGTCCGCCAGTTGCACAGGCAGGGGCACGTGAAAGCGGTGGGCCAGGGCAGAGATGGTTTTCCGCCCCGAGTAGTTGCCCAGGACCAGTACGGGCGTCCGTGGGAAAAGTTCCTTCACTGCCTGTGCGGCAGATGTTTTACCTGCACCATCAATTCCCAGCACGACAATAAGGGCGGATGGTCGCCTCGCTCGTTGTGTCATGTCTCTTTCTTACAAGGGTGCACTGTGCCTGCGGTTCGGGGAGCCTGTGGGCGGGCTGTGAGAAGAGGCAACAGCGCTGCCCGGTCAAATAGGAGCAGAATAGGTGAGTCTGCACTGGGAGGGAGACTGGCATGGAGCCGGTAGTGGTCAATGGTGGCAAGGGCACAGTGGAGTTGCGCTCCGATGGCGTCATCCACCTTATCTGGGAGCCGCAAGTCCGCATAGAACATCATGACGCCCAGGCGGCCATGGCGGCTGTGAACGAGATAGCAGGTGACAGCACTTTCCCGATGTTGGTGGACATGGCCACCACGGAAAACGTCACCAGGGCGGCCCGTTCGGTGTTCTCCGTCCCCTGTGCGGCGAACCGGATCGCGCTGCTGGGTTCCAGCCCGGTGGACAGGATCCTGGCGAACTTTTTCCTGGGCGTGCACGTTCCGCCGTGCCCCACCCGCTTCTTCACCTCCAGGACGGACTCCATGCAGTGGCTGCAGCAGGCCGGCTCGGTGTCTTGAATTAGTCCGCCCCAAAGCAGCCGGTCAGCCCGCCGGCTTTGCGGCCGTGCTCTGCCGGACCACCAGTTCCGGGGTGAAGATGACCGCGCGGTGCCGGGGGTACTGGGCTTCGACTTCTTCAGCCAGGAGTTCGATTGCCGTCCTCCCGAGGGCCTCGGTGGGCTGCCGGATGGAGGAGAGCGGAACCACGGCGGAGGCGGCGAAGTCAATATCGTCGTAGCCGATCAACGCAATGTCCTGCGGTATCCGGAAGGTGTGCGTCATGGCGAGCGACTGCATAACGCCGAGCGCCAGGAGGTCGTTTGTGCAAAAAATTCCATCGGGGAGCTCGCCGCGCTCCCGCTCCACCAGCGAATTGCCGACGCTTCGGCCGGCCAGGACGGTCTGGCCCTCGGAGACCAGCACCTCCAGCGTCGCCTCCGGCTCCTCCTTCACCGCCCGCTGGGCGCCCTGCAACCGGTCCGCCACCTGCCGGATGGACGTGGAGCCGCCCACAAAGGCGAGCCGACGACGGCCGGTATCCAGCAGGTGCCGGGCGGCCAGGTACCCGCCGGCGTCGTCATCAACGGCCACGGAACTGAACTTTTCCTCGTCAGCGAGCCGGTCCACCAGCACGGTGGGCACGCCGCGCTCGCGGAGGAGGTTCAGACGCTCGGTGACATCGCCCACGGGGGAAATCAGGAGGCCCTGGACGCGCTGCTCCTGGAAGAGGTCGATGTAGTTGGCCTCCCGGCCGGCGTCGTGCCCGCTGTCGCCCAGCAGCACCGCGCTGCCCTGGAGGGCGGCGGCATCTTCGGCCGCCCGGACCACAGAGGTGAAGAACGGGTTTCCCACGTCCAGGACGATCAGGCCAATGGTGCGGCTGTGGCCGGCTCGGAGCTGGCGGGCGGCATCGTTGCGCACGAAACCCAGTTCGTCAATGGCGCGCAGCACCCGTTCCTTGGTCCTCTGCGAGACCCTGTCCGGGTAATTCAGGACATTCGAAACCGTGCCTACCGCCACACCGGCATGGGTTGCTACGTCCTTGATGCTGGCTGAGCGGTTCATGATTCTCCGTGCTTGTGGGCCGGGCAAGTGCGCTTCCCGGTTCTACCGAAGAACAGGGCCAGGAATGCTTGACACCTGCTCAAGTACAAGAGTACGTTGAATCGTAACAATGAAACGATTCAAAGATTTGCGAGTTCAGGAGAGTTCCACATGAGGGTGTGCTTCCGTTCCTCCGTCCAGCCGGCGTTAATGGACGAATACCGCCGCCGCCATGCTGCCGTGTGGCCGGAGATGCTGCGGGCCCTTAAGGAAGCTGGCTGGAACAACTACTCGCTTTTCCTCGGCGAAGACGGGCTCCTTATTGGCTACCTGGAATGCGACGACTTCGACGCCGCCCGGTCCCGCATGGCCCTCGCGGACGTCAACGCCCGTTGGCAGGCGGAAATGGCCAAGCTTTTCGAAAACACCGACCAGGCGCCCGACGAGGGGTTCCAGGTCCTCGAGGAAGTCTTCAATCTCGACAGCCAGCTGGCGGCGGCAGAGTCCTCCGCACGCTGACATCCACCGGGCTCTCCAGCAGCGGGACCGCACCGGGAAACGTCAACACCAACCAGACCACAGCAACAAGACCACAGCCCAACAAGACACGGGGAAAGAACCACCATCATGAATAACGTAGCAACGGCGCTGGGCAGGCTCGAGGAGCTTGCCATCGAGGTCCCCTCGTGGGCTTATGGAAATTCCGGTACCCGGTTCAAGGTTTTCGGGACGCCCGGCACCCCGCGCACCGTGCAGGAAAAGCTTGCGGATGCGGCGAAGGTGCACGAGCTGACCGGTCTGGCACCCACTGTTGCCTTGCACATCCCGTGGGACAAGGTGGACGACTACGCCGCCTTGAAGGAATACGCCGCGGGGCTGGGCGTGGGCCTTGGCACCATCAACTCCAACACCTTCCAGGATGATGAATACAAGTTCGGGTCGCTGACGTCCTCGAACGAGACGGTGCGCCGGCGCGCCATCGACCACCACCTGGACTGCATCGACATCATGCACGCCACGGGGTCGAAGGACCTGAAGATCTGGCTTGCTGATGGCACCAACTACCCGGGCCAGGATGACATCCGCGGCCGCCAGGACCGCCTGGCCGAATCCCTGCAGGAAATCTACGCCGCCCTGGGCGCCGGGCAGCGCCTGGTGCTCGAATACAAGTTCTTCGAGCCCGCTTTCTATCACACCGATGTTCCGGACTGGGGCACTTCATTCGCCCAGACCCTCGCGCTCGGTGAGAAGGCGTTTGTCTGCCTCGACACCGGACACCACGCTCCCGGCACCAACATTGAGTTCATCGTGATGCAGCTGCTGCGCCTGGGCAAGCTCGGCTCGTTCGACTTCAACTCCCGCTTCTACGCTGATGATGACCTGATTGTCGGTGCGGCTGACCCGTTCCAGCTGTTCCGCATCATGCACGAAGTGATCCGGGGCGGCGGCTACGGCAAGGATTCGGGCGTGGCGCTCATGCTGGACCAGTGCCACAACCTGGAGGAAAAGATCCCCGGCCAGATCCGGTCCGTCCTGAATGTCCAGGAAATGACCGCCCGCGCCCTGCTGGTGGATACGGAGGCCCTTGCAGAAGCGCAGCGCTCCGGGGACGTCCTGGCCGCCAACGGCATCTTCAACGACGCCTTCTACACCGACGTCCGCCCGGTCCTTGCCGAGTGGCGCGAATCCCGCGGCCTCCCCGCGGACCCGCTGGCAGCGTTCAAGGCCAGCGGTTACCAGAAGAAGATCAACGAGGACCGCGTGGGCGGCCAGCAAGCCGGATGGGGCGCATAAGCATGACCATGCAGAACACAGGCAACAAGACTGTTGAAGACCTGATTTCGCGTTCCAACCGCCTGGGTGCGGACAAGCGGAACACCAACTTCGCCGGTGGCAACACCTCCGCCAAAGGCGCGGAGAAGGACCCGGTCACGGGTGAGGACGTCCAGCTGCTGTGGGTCAAGGGCTCCGGCGGGGATCTCGGCACACTCAAGGCGGAGAACCTTGCCGTTTTGCGCCTGGACCGGCTCAACGCGCTGAAGAACGTCTACCCCGGCGTTGAGCGTGAAGACGAGATGGTGGCAGCGTTCGATTACTGCCTGCACGGCAAGGGCGGCGCAGCGCCGTCCATCGACACCGCCATGCACGGCCTGGTGGACGCCGCGCACGTGGACCACCTGCACCCGGACTCCGGCATTGCCATCGCCACTGCTGTGGACGGCGAGACCCTGACCACCAAGATCTTCGGCAACAAGGTGGTCTGGGTTCCCTGGCGCCGCCCCGGGTTCCAGCTGGGCCTGGACATCGCCGCGATCAAGGAAGCCAACCCGCAGGCCATCGGCACGATCCTGGGCGGACACGGCATCACCGCCTGGGGCGCCACCAGCGAAGAAGCCGAGCAGAACTCGCTGTGGATCATTGAACAGGCCGAGAAGTACATCGAGGAAAACGGCAAGGCCGAACCCTTCGGCGCCAAGCTCCCGGGCTACGCAGCACTGCCGGAGGCAGGGCGGCGCGCCAAGGCCGCAGCCCTGGCACCCGTCATCCGCGGCCTGGCCTCCACAGACAAACCGCAGCTGGGGCACTTCAGCGATGACGCCGTCGTACTGGAATACCTTGAAGCCGCCGAACATCCGCGCCTGGGCGCCCTTGGCACCTCCTGCCCGGACCACTTCCTGCGCACCAAGGTCAAGCCGCTGATCCTGGACCTGCCCGCGGACGCCTCGGTCGAGGACTCAATCGCACGGCTCACAGAACTTCACACGGCCTACCGTGAGGATTACCAGGCGTACTACGACCGCCACGCAGACCAGGACAGCCCGGCGCTGCGCGGCGCGGACCCGGCCATCGTGCTGGTCCCCGGCGTGGGTATGTTCTCCTTCGGCGCGAACAAGCAGACGGCCCGCGTTGCCGGCGAGTTCTACATCAACGCGATCAACGTGATGCGCGGCGCCGAGGCGATCTCCACTTACGCCCCCATCGAGGAATCCGAGAAGTTCCGAATCGAATACTGGGCGCTGGAGGAAGCCAAGCTGGCACGGATGCCCAAGCCCAAGTCCCACGCAACCCGCATCGCCCTTGTCACGGGCGCGGCGTCCGGCATCGGCAAGGCCATCGCCACCCGCCTTGCCGCCGAAGGTGCCTGCGTGGTCATCGCTGACTTGAACCTGGAGAACGCGGAGAAGGTTGCCGAAGAGCTTGGCGGCCCGGATGTTGCCATCGGTGTCCAGGCTGACGTCACCGACGAAGCCCAGGTTGCTGCCGCCATCGACGCCGCTGTGCTGGCCTTCGGGGGTGTGGACCTGGTGGTCAACAACGCCGGCCTGTCCATCTCTAAGCCGTTGCTGGAAACCACCGAAAAGGACTGGGACCTGCAGCACAACGTCATGGCCAAGGGCTCCTTCCTGGTGGCCAAGGCCGCCGCGAAGGTCATGATTGCCCAGGGCCTGGGCGGGGACATCATCTACATCTCCTCGAAGAACTCCGTGTTCGCCGGCCCGAACAACATCGCCTACTCCGCCACCAAGGCGGACCAGGCCCACCAGGTCCGCCTGCTCGCCGCCGAACTCGGTGAGCACGGCATCCGCGTCAACGGCATCAACCCCGACGGCGTGGTCCGCGGCTCCGGCATCTTCGCCGGCGGCTGGGGCGCCAAGCGTGCCGCGGTGTATGGCGTGGACGAGGAGAAACTGGGCGAGTACTACGCCCAGCGCACCTTGCTCAAGCGCGAGGTCCTGCCCGAGCACGTGGCCAACGCCGCCGCCGTCCTCACCAGCAACGAACTGTCACACACCACCGGCCTGCACATCCCCGTGGACGCCGGAGTGGCTGCAGCCTTCCTGCGATGAGCACATCCCTCACTGGTGTCGACGGCGGCAGCACCTTTGCCGCCGTCGACATTGGCGCCTCCTCCGGCCGGATCATCCTGGGCCGGGTCAGCGGCGGCAGCGTCGCCCTGGAAGTTGTGCACCGCTTTCCCAACGGCGTGGTGCAGATCGACGGCGGCTTGCGCTGGGACTTCAACGCCCTGTTCGCTGAGGTGCTTGAAGGACTCCATGCCGCGGCCGCCGTCGCTGCCGTGCAGGGCGAAAGCATTGCCAGCATCGGCATTGACACCTGGGCGGTGGACTACGGCCTGGTGGACGTGAACGGAAAGCTGGTTGCCCAGCCGTTCAGCTACCGGGACGACCGCAGCAGGGCAGCGGTCGAGTCCGTGCACCGGAAGCTGGACCCTGCACGCCTGTACGGCACCACCGGGCTGCAGTTCCTGCAGTTCAACACCATTTACCAGCTGGCCGCCGAGAAGAACCTCGACGGCCTTCAGGCGCTGCTCATCCCTGACCTGATTGCCTTCCTTCTGACCGGGGTCCGCCGTACCGAGGCCACCAACGCCTCCACCACCGGCCTCTTTGACGCCGTCGCGGGGGAGTGGGCCACTGAATTCCTCACCGCCCTGGGCCTGCGGAAGGATCTGTTCCCACCGCTGATCCAGCCCGGCGAAACTGTCGGCACCCTCCTGCCGGCCATGGCCGCCCAGGTGGGACTGCCGCAGGACACAAAGGTGGTGGCTGTCGGGTCGCACGACACCGCCTCAGCCGTTGCTGCCGTCCCCGCGACAGCGGACAAGGACGGGGAGAACTTCGCCTACATCTCCTCCGGTACCTGGTCACTGGTGGGGCTCGAACTCAAACACCCCGTCCTCACTGAGGCCAGCCGCGAAGCGAACTTCACCAACGAACGCGGCGTGGACGGCACCGTCCGCTACCTGCGCAACATGGGTGGACTCTGGCTCCTCAGCGAGTGCCAACGGACGTGGGCGCAGGAAGGGTTCCGGCCCGATCTCACCGCCCTGCTGGTCGCAGCGGCCGCACTGCCACCGGGCGGGCCGCAAATCAATCCGGACGATCCCTGCTTCATCGCCCCGGACGGCATGCCCGAGCGCATCCTGGCCTCTGTGCGCCGTGCAGGTGATGTACTGCCGGACGATCCGGCTGCCATCACCCGCTGCATCATGGACAGCCTGGCCGCCGGCTATGCCCGCACCATTCGCGACGCCGAGCGTCTCGCTGACCGTTCTGTGGATGTGGTGCACGTGGTGGGTGGCGGTTCGCAGAACCGGTTGCTTTGCCAGCTCACCGCGGACGCCACCGGCAGGAAGGTGGTTGCAGGGCCTGTGGAAGCGACGGCGCTTGGCAATGTCCTGGTGCAAGCCCGCGCTGCGGGTGCCGTTGACGGCGGCCTTGGTGAACTCCGGTCCCTGGTGGCGGCCAGCAGTCCTCTGCAGGTCTTCGTGCCGGAGCTCTCGCGGCTGTAGCCTCAGGTGATACCGCTCGCCCCGGTTTCGCCGCCACTCTTCCGTCCCGGCGCGCCACCGTGACCGGTACAAATCCATCCTCGCGGTCCTGCACTATTCCGATGGCGCAACAACCATGAAGGCGGCCAGGAACACCACCAGACGAGGCAGGTGCTGTTTCGACGCAAAGTATTGGGGTAAGTTCCTCCTGTTGGCCCGAGAAAACGGTTTCTGGGCGGTGGGACCAAGGACGCAATGAAGAAACTCAGCAGGCTCAGCGTTTTCGGCTATGGAGCCGGCGACGCTGCGAACAGCATGATCATCAGCACCGGGAACATGTTCCTGCTGGTGTACTACACCGACGTGGCGGGCATTGGGGCGGCGGCGGCAGGAACACTGCTGCTGGTGGCGCGGATTTTTAACGCCTTCACGGACGTGGCCGCCGGCCGCATCGTAGACCGCGTCCACAGTAGACGTTGGGGGAAATTCCGCCCGTTTTTGATGTTCGGGTTCGTTCCCCTGCTGCTGAGCGTGGCGGTGTTTCATGTCCCGGACGTCGATCCGGCCATGAAACTGCTCTACGCGTCCTGCACCTACGGACTGGTCTGCCTTACCTACAGCATGGTCAACGTCCCCTACGGCTGCCTGGTGGGCGCCATGACCCAGGAGGCCAAAGACCGCGCCAGGCTCGGCGGCGCCCGGACCATTGGCGGCTTGTCGGTAGGAGCCACCCTCGGCTTCTTTGTCGCGCCGCTCCTTGGGGCCGGCCAGGACATGCAGCAGATCTTCACGTGGCTTACCCTGGCCTTCGCCGTCCTGGGCTCGCTCCTGTACATCTTCACGGGCACCGTCTGCGTTGAGCAGGTTCCCGGAAACGTCCCCAAAATCACGCTTGCCCAGAGCATTGCGGCACTGAAGGCAAATTCCCCGCTGGTGATTCTCTGCGTCAGCTCTGTCCTTTTTGTCACCGGAACCTCGGCCACTGGCGCCTCCCAGTTCTACTACCTCCGCGATGTCCTGTCCCGGGTAGACCTGTTTCCCGTCATGGCCGCCGCGCAAGTAGTCATCACCCTTACGCTGGCCGTGCTGATTCCGCGGCCCGTGGCACGGTGGGGCAAGCGCGCGGTCTACAGCGTCGGCGGGGGATTCGGGGCGCTGGGCGGCGTGCTGGTTTTCCTGGCCCCGGCGGACGCGCCACTGCTCGGCCTGGCGGGCCTCGTCCTGGGGCTCCTCGCTTCAGCTTCCGTCAGCATCGTTACGTGGGCGCTGATCGCCGACACCGTGGAATACGGGGAGTGGAAAACCGGCGTCCGGGTCCAAGGCATCAACTACGCGCTCCTGGCCGCCACCAGAAAACTGGGCATGGGTTTCGGCGCCGGCCTCGTAGCCTTCTCCCTGGCGTGGGGCGGCTACGCCTCGGGCACGGCGCAGCAGTCCGACGCCGCAACCCTGGCCATCAAGGCCGCGGCGGGACTGCTGCCCGGAATTCTGGTGCTGGCATCCGTGGGGATCATGTACTGGTACCAACTGACCGACCAAAAGCACGCGGAACTCGTGGCGGGCATGTCCCGTGACGCAACGTAACACTTGGCGGCCGCGGGGGCCTGCGGTTATGGTTCTAGGCATGACAAACCGTTGGTATGCGTATTTTTCGTTGGCTCTGGAGGGGCCCGCGTCTAACTGACACGCATCCAACTTTCCTTCAGAGCCAACAGGGCAGAGATCATTCTCTGCCCTTCGCCGTTTCTCCGGCGGGTTCTGACTGGGCCCGCTCCTATCTGGAACAGGACCCGAACATGAACACCGCAACAGCCCCCGCAAATACCACTGCCGCCACGACGGCAAAGTCAACGTCCAACCTGCGCGTCAGCGAATTCACCGCGCTGCCCACTCCGCAGGAACTCATCACCGAACTGCCGCTGGACGCTCAGGTGGCGGACGTCGTCGAACGGGGACGCGACGAAGTGCGCGCCATCATGGACGGCGTGGACGACCGCCTGCTGGTGATTGTGGGTCCTTGCTCCATCCACGATCCCGAGGCAGGGCTGGAGTACGCACGGCGGCTGGCCGGCCAGGCCGCAAAGCACAAGGAAGACCTGCTGATCGTGATGCGGACCTACTTCGAGAAGCCCCGCACCACGGTGGGCTGGAAGGGCCTGATCAACGATCCGCGGCTGGACGGCAGCCACGACATGGTCACCGGACTCCGGACGGCACGGAAATTCCTGCAGCAGGTCACCGCCCTCGGGCTCCCCACCGCCACGGAGTTCCTTGAACCGATCAGCCCGCAGTACATGGCAGACCTCATCTCCTGGGGAGCAATCGGGGCCCGCACCACCGAAAGCCAGATCCACCGGCAGCTTGCCTCCGGCCTCTCCATGCCCATTGGCTTCAAGAACGGTACCGACGGCGATCTCCAGGTCGCCATCGACGCCTGCGGTGCGGCCGCGGCGGTCCAGTCTTTCCTCGGCATCGACGGTGACGGCCGGGCCGCACTGGTGGCCACCGCCGGAAACCCGGACACCCACGTGATCCTCCGCGGCGGACGCAAGGGGCCCAACTACTCTGCCGCAGATGTCGAGACCGCTTCGGCCAAGCTGGCGGGCAAGCAGCTGAACCCACGCCTGATCATTGACGCCAGCCACGCCAACAGCGGCAAAAGCCACCACCGCCAGGCCGAGGTGGCGCTGGAGATCGGCGACCAGCTCGAGGACGGCGGCGCGTCGGGTCAGGCCATCGCAGGGGTCATGCTGGAAAGCTTCCTGATAGGCGGAGCCCAGAACCTCGACGTTGCCGGGCACGCAGCCGGCCGGTCGGAGCTCGTGTACGGGCAGAGCGTGACGGACGCGTGCATGGACTGGGACGTTTCGCTCTCAGTGCTGGACCGGCTGGCAGCCTCCGCGCGCAAGCGCAGGAGGTAAGCGCCCGAGCAAATTGAGGGCTGTCCAGTCTTTCACATTGGTCACAGGAACATCTAGAGTATCTAGAAGTGGTTGGTGGATGGCTCAGCATCGGATACACCGCATTGGCACGTACCTGGGGTCACTGTTGTCCATCCGTCAGCAAAGGAAAATAGGGAAATGTCGGCAGAACAGAACTTTTCCACCGCAAAGTTCCTGACCGTGGCTGAAGTAGCCCAGGTCATGCGCGTCTCCAAAATGACCGTCTACCGGCTGGTCCACTCCGGCGACATGCCGGCTGTGCGCTTCGGCCGTTCATACCGGGTACCCGAAACCGCCGTGGAACAGTACCTCAAAGGCGCCGTAGTGGACGGGCACACGGAAACCGCCTGAGGCCTTGGCGTCGCAAAAGCCGTATTTCCGCCGGTGGGAGGCCGTCCGGTCAGAAGCCCCTCCCGATAGGCGTTACCCTGTTAAGGAACGTTTTACGTCATTGTAAGAATCTGTCAGTTGTTCAGTTCGTAGCTCTGTCCACGAACACTTTCCATCAGACAGGTACTGCATCTAGTTTGTGAGGAACTTTCGTGGGTTCAGTTATTAAGAAGCGTCGCAAGCGTATGGCCAAGAAGAAGCACCGCAAGCTGCTTCGCAAGACCCGTCACCAGCGCCGCAACAAGAAGTAGAGATACTTCGAACAGCGTGGAAATGCCCGTCGCCTTCCGAGGCGGCGGGCTTTCCATTTTAAAGGCAGGCCACGACTCAGATCCGGGGGCCGCGGATGCGGCCAAAGCCTTTCCAGACTCCGTAGACGGCGCCGCAGGCGGTGGCCGCCTTTAGCCCGAAGGTGGCCGCGCGGCGGCCGGAACGGAAGTCGTAGACGGGCCAGTTGTTGTCGCGGGCGTGGCGGCGCAGGCGGGCGTCCGGGTTGATGGCCACCGGGTGGCCCACCAGGGTGAGCAGCGGAATGTCGTTGTAGGAGTCGCTGTAGGCCCAGCAGCCTTTGAGGTCGAGCTCCTCGGCGTCGGCGATTGCCTGGACGGCCAGGGCCTTGGCGGAGCCGTGCAGGATGTCTCCCACCAAACGGCCGGTGTACATGCCCTCGGAAATCTCCCCGACGGTTCCCAGTGCTCCGGTCAGTCCCAGGCGGGTCGAAATCACGGTGGCAACTTCGATGGGGGTCGCCGTGACCAGCCAGACCCGCCGTCCCACGCGGAGGTGCTGCTCGGCCAGTGCCTTGGCGCCGGGCCAGATCCGGGAAACGATCATTTCGTCGTAGACCTCTTCGCCGAGGGCCTTGACGTCGTCCACCGTGATGCCGGCGGCCAGTGTCAGTGCGGAGTCGCGGACTGCGTGGACGTCGTCCATGTTCTCACCGCGGGCCACGAACTTGAACTGCTTCCAGGCAAACCCGGCGGCCTGGGCAAGCGTAAAGGCTCCGCGCTGGTGCATCTTGCGGGCTACGTGGAAGAGGCTGGCGCCGCGCATGAGGGTGTTGTCCACATCGAAGAACGCTGCCTCGCCGGGCTGCGGCGCCACAACCGGCTTGGTGACTACGGCGACGTATTTCTCCTCGGGCATAAAGCCGAGTCTAGTCAATAGGCAGAGGGCAGAGGGCAGGCGGCGGCGTCGCCGGCCCCGGACAACGGGGCTACGGTTAAGCCATGGCCACACCACGCGTCGTCCTGATCACCAAAGCTGACTGCCACCTCTGCGAAGAAGCGCGCGGCGCCGTCGGCCGGGTGACTGCCTCGCTGGGGCTTGAGTGGACGGAAGAGCTGGTGGACCACCAGCCGGAACTGCGAGACCGCTACGCCGAAGAAATTCCGGTGGTGCTGGTGGACGGCGTGCAGCGGGACTTCTGGAAGATCGATGAAGTCCGGCTGGAACGCGTGCTTCAGCGGGCCATGGCGCAATAGGGATTCAGTACCGTGAGCGCGCATGTCCCATGGACAGCTGCTTTGTTGGCATTGGCCGGAGGGCTCTAGAGTGGAGTCACAACGCGATGCGAGGGAGGGGCTGGTGGCTTCGCTGGATCCAACTCCCCAGGCTGTCCCGGATCTTCCGGACACCACGGGTACGCCGGCCAAACAGATTCCACCCGCAGCGGTGGCCCGGCTGACGCTCTACCTGCGTGCCTTGAACACCCTGCTCGCCGAGGGAGTGGAACGCGTCTCCTCGGAATCCCTTGCCGAAGCCTCAGGCGTCAGTTCAGCTACCTTGCGCAAGGACCTCTCCCACGTGGGCTCCTACGGGACCCGCGGCGTCGGGTACGAGGTGCAGTACCTCAGCCGCCACATCGCCGCTGCGCTCGGGCTGACGCACGACTGGAAGGTCGCCATCGTAGGCGCGGGCAACCTTGGCAAGGCCCTGGCACGGTACGGCGGCTTCGAATCGCGGGGGTTCGACGTCGTTGCCATCTTTGACGCCGACCAGATGGTGGTGGGCAACGAAGTGGGATGGCTGCGCGTCAGTGACGTGGCCGACCTGGAAACAGTGCTGCACCGCACCGGGGCAAACATGGTGGTGCTGGCGCTGCCGGCCGCCGTCGCACAGGATGTCTGCGACCGAGTGGTGGCCGCCGGTGTCCGCAGTGTCCTGAGCTTCGCGCCCGTGATGCTCCAGGTGCCGGAGGGGGTTAACCTCCGCAAGGTGGACATGGCCACAGAACTGCAGATCCTGGCTTACCACGCACAGCGGGCGCAGGCCCCGGGGCAGACCGCCTAGGCTTCAAGCGGTTCCGGGACCCACGCCCGCTGGTGCGGGAAGTGTGCGGTTTATCGGCCGTAGGGGTTGCCCATGCCGCCGCCGTAAGGGTTGGCGAAAGGCTGCCGCTTCTGGAAGTACGGGGCGGCTGCCGGCAGGTAGAGCAGGACGATGGCGGCGATCCCCAGGAGGGTGCCGAGGGTTCCGAAACTCGGGACACCGAAAAGGCCGAAGATGGACAGCGCCGCAAAGACGGTACCCAGGATGCGGGCCCAGTTTTTTCCTTTGCGGATGAAGAAGGCCACCAACAGGTAGAGCCCTGCGCCCAGGATCGCGAACACCACCAGGGTGCCGGCGATGACGCCCTTGATGTCCTCGTATGAGACGCCCGCTCCGGAGCCCTCCACCTGCTGCTCAAAGGTCTGACGGAACACCGGGTCGTCCAGCTGCGTGAGTCCGGTGAGCATGGAGATGACGAAGATCGCGGCGGAGGCGATCAGCAGCCAGAAAGAGATGTTGACCAGTTGCGGCACTCCGTTGCTGCCCGTGGGCTGCGGCTGCTCCGACGGGTACTGGGCGTAGGGGGACTGGCCGTATGGCTGCTGCCCGTACGGCTGCTGGCCAAAGCCCGGAGCCTGCGGCGGGTTCTGGCCATACTGCGGAGTGTTTTCCCCATACTGTGGTGCGCCGGACTGGCCGTACTGCGGCGGGTTCTGCCCGTATTGCGGCGGGTTTTGCCCGTACTGCGGAGCGTTTTGGCCGTACTGCGGCGGATTCTGCCCGTAACGCGGCTGCTGGTTGCCCTGCTCCGGATCGTTGGGCACGGGAGGCGGGACGGGAGGGTTACTCATGGGCTGTCCTTTGGCGTGTCGGGTTCTGGTAGGCTGCCGGGTTTCGGTCCTCTGCCCTACCCCCAGCATGGCTTAAGTCCACCGTACCCCCGCACGGGCAGCAGATGAGTCATTCGAGGGAGGTATTCAGCCCTGTTAGCGGCTGCGTTCCCGGCCTTCGTTTCCCACCGCGGCAAACCAGGCCTGCGGGTTGGGCAGCCAGAGCAGGACCGTTGCCGTCAGGCTGATCAGGAAGCCGGCCCAGTTGCCGCCCTGGCCAACGCCCATCGCCACATTGGTAAGGGCCAAAAGCAGGGTGACGCCCGTCAACACCGTGAGGGCCAGCCGGGCCCACTGCTTTCCCTCTTTCATCTTGAGCGCAAAGACGATCTGCGCGGCCCCGACGGCGGCCGCCAGCAGCATGAGCAGGAGAACCCCAACCGCCGCACCGGGTGCTGCGGCAAAAAGCACCAGCGAGGCAAGCATGCCCAGCATTCCGCCAAGAAGGCCCAGCAGTCCGCCGACGAACCAGATCCAGAACGAGACTTTGAGCTCGGTGGGGAGCCCGGCCACCGAGAACATGCCGGCGAAACCGTTGCGGGGCCTGGTGCTGTCAAAGTTGCTCATGGCCATCACTGTAGCCCTGGGCCTGCAGGGCGGGCTTAATTGGTAGCGCCCCGGTGCCGGCTGAAGCCGGTGCCGGGGCGCCGTCAGTCAGGTGCGCAGGAACTACGCTGCGGGAGCGATGAAGGCGAGTTCGAGGTTGATGGCAACCTTGTCGCTCACCAGGACACCGCCGGTTTCGAGGACGGCGTTCCAGGTCAGGCCGAAGTCCTTGCGGCTGATGGTGGTCTCAGCGGAGACACCGGCGCGGGTGTTGCCGAACGGGTCCACGGCCACACCGTTGAACTCGGTCTCCAGGGTGACGGGGCGGGTGACACCCTTGATGGTGAGGTCGCCGGTCAGTTCGTAGCTGGTGCCCTTGGCGACGAGTCCGTTGGAGACGAAGGACATCTCGGGGAACGTCTCGACATCGAAGAAGTCTTCACCGCGGACGTGGCCGTCGCGGTTGGCGTCACCGGAGTCGAAGCTTGCCGTCTGGACGGTGGCGTTGATCCGGGTGTCTGCCACGTCCTGGCCGAGTTCCAGGGTTGCTGCTGCTTCCTTGAACTGGCCGCGGACCTTGCTGATTCCGGCGTGGCGGACGGTGAAGCCGATTTCGCTGTGGGAATTGTCCAGGGTCCAGGTGCCGGTGGTGACGTCTGCGGGAAGTGCCATGATGTTGCTCCTTGAGGTGTTCGCTTGTTCCATGGTGTTGAAACTTCATCTATTGAAGTATCAACTAACTGCTGCATCCAGTATAAACATGCATTTGCATCTTTTGTTCCCCGCTTCGGAACATTTCTTCAAGAACTTTGGTTCTACTCTTTGTAGAAAGCATGCGCAGAAGATTTCGGATCGCACGCCATCTTTGAGAAACTGGTAAACATGCCCCAAGCCACTGTCCACCTGCTCCGCCACGGCGAGGTCCATAATCCCGACGGCGTTTTGTACGGAAGGCTGCCCGAATTCCACCTCTCGGAACTGGGGCAGGAGATGGCACGCACCCTCGCTGAGCACTTCCGGCAGCGCGCCGACAACGGTGCCCGCATCACTTACCTTGCCGCCTCGCCGCTGGACCGTGCGCAGGAAACTGCCCGGCCGACGTCGGACGCCCTGCACCTGCAAATCCATACGGAGGAGCGGATCATCGAGGCAGAGAATTACTTCGAGGGCATGAAGGTCTCCAAGGCCGAACTGCGCAGGCCCAAGCACTGGCCGCGGCTGGTCAACCCCCTCCGGCCATCATGGGGCGAGCCCTACAAGCAGCAGGCGGCAAGAGTCATGGAAGCGGCGCAGGAAGCGCGCCTGCTCGCTATCGAACTGGCTGCCGGCGACTTCGGGGCAGAAGGCCCGGAAGCAATTATGGTCAGCCACCAGCTTCCCATCTGGGCTACCCGGCTCAGCGCGGAAGGCAAGCCGCTGTGGCACGATCCGCGCAAGCGCGAGTGCACGCTCACCTCCATCACGTCACTGGTGTTCGATGACGACGGCACCCTTGTGCGCGTCAAATACAGCGAACCCGCGGCGTCCCTTCTTCCTGGTGCGGCGAGCACCCCTGGAGCCTAGAAGTGACTGACAGTTCCACCACCAGGGGCAGGCCCGGCCTGCCCGTCACCTCCCGCCGCAGCGTACTCGCTGCCGGTGGCCTCGCCCTGACCGCGCTCACCCTGGGCCTTTCGGCCTGTGCCCAGGAGGACGCCCTCGCAGAGCAGGCAAGGGCCGGGGACAACAAGAACTACGTGGCCGGCGACGGCTCCGTCACGGAGTTCGCTGGCAGCGACCGGAAGTCCGCCGTCCAGATCAACGGCACGCTGTTCAACGGCACGGCGGTTGCGCCTGCCGACTTCCAGGGCAAGGTCACCGTCCTGAATTTCTGGTTCGCCGCCTGCGCACCGTGCAGGGTGGAGGCGCCCATCCTTGAGGAACTTCACCAGGAATTCAAACCCCAGGGCGTGCAGTTCTTTGGGGTCAATCTCCGGGACGAAAAGGCCACCGCGGAAGCTTTCGACAAGTCCTTCAACCTGACCTACCCCAGCTTTGACGACAAGGACGGCGGCGTCCTGCTGGCCGTCAGCGGACTGGTTCCCCCCGGAGCCGTCCCCACCACCCTGGTGCTGGATAAGCAGGGGCGTGTGGCTTCCCGCGTCCTGGGCGAAATCCAAAAGGGCACCCTGAAAGCCCTCATCGCTGCCGCCGTGGCAGAGTAGCGGCGGACCCGTGAACAGCCCCTTCGCCGAAGCCATTCTCAACGGCTCGCTCCTCCTTGCCATTCCGGTGGCGCTGCTGGCCGGGTTGGTCTCCTTCCTGTCCCCCTGCGTCCTGCCCTTGGTTCCGGGCTACCTCGGCTATGTCACCGGCCTGAGCGGTGTGGACCTGGAGAAGCAAAAGCGCGGCCGGATGCTGGTTGGTATCGGGCTGTTCGTGCTGGGCTTCTCCGTGATCTTCGTCCTGCTCGGCGGGGCGTTCGGGCAGTTGGGCACCCTGATTACCGGCTCGCAGAATGCCTGGATCACACAGGTGCTGGGCATCCTGGTGATCGTTATGGGTGTGGTGTTCATGGGCGGCTTCAGCTGGCTGCAGCGCGACGCCAAAATCCACGCCAAGCCGCCGGCCGGACTGTGGGGAGCGCCCCTTCTGGGCTTGACGTTCGGACTCGGTTGGGCACCGTGCATCGGACCCACCTATTCAGCGGTCCAGCTCCTGAGCCTCTCCGGCGGGTCCTCCGCAGCCAAGGGCGCGTTCCTTGCGTTCGTCTACAGCCTCGGGCTGGGAATTCCCTTCCTGCTCATTGCCCTGGCGCTCCGCCGGGGGATGGGTGTTATGGCGTTCTTCCGCAGGCACCGCCTCGCCATCCAGCGCATAGGCGGCGGCATCCTGGTGGTCCTTGGGCTCCTGATGGCCAGCGGCGTCTGGGGGACCTGGGTGACCGGCCTGCAGTACTGGTTCCAAACCGATGTGAAGTTGCCAATCTGATGAGCGAGCGCGTGAACGTAGAGAAGAAGACTTCGGATCCGGTGGGTGGCGCCAAGCTGTCAGAGGCCAAGGCTGGGGCAGCACTGCCGGTATTGGGGCCGATGGGCATGCTCCGGTGGGCCTGGACCCAGCTGACCAGCATGCGCACAGCACTGTTCCTCCTGCTGCTCCTCGCCGTCGCCGCAGTCCCGGGCTCGCTTTTCCCGCAGCGGCCGGCCAATCCGTCCGTCGTCACCCAGTACATCAAGGACAACCCGGACTACGGCAAGCTGCTGGACACCCTCCAGCTGTACGACGTCTACTCCTCGGCCTGGTTCTCAGCCATCTACCTGCTGCTGTTCATCTCCCTCATCGGTTGCGTGGTGCCCCGGGCCATCGCCCACTACAAGGCAATGCGCTCCCAGCCGCCGCGGACCCCCAAACGGCTGTCCCGCCTCCCGGAGTACGGCACCCTGGTCATTCCGTCCGACGCCGGGATCCCGGCGTCGGACGCCATCAACAGCGCCGCCGGGGTGCTGAAGAACCGCGGCTACCGCGTGGAGGTCCGGGACAGCGGCGGCGAGCGTCCTTCGCTGGGCGCCGAGCGCGGTTTCGCGAAGGAAGTGGGGAACCTGGTGTTCCACACGTCCCTGATCGGGGTCCTGGTTTCCGTGGCCGTCGGCGGCCTGTTCGGCTACAGCGGCCAGCGGATCCTGGTGGAGGGCGACACGTTTGTGAACACCCTGGTGGGCTATGACCAGTTCACGCCGGGCACCAATTTCCAGTCGGGCCAGCTCGAGCCCTACTCAGTGCAGCTGGATAACTTCGACATCACGTTCGACCGCGAGTCCGAGGGCAAGGTGGGCCAGCCCATCGACTTCTCCGCCGCGGTAACCACGAAGGAGAACCCCGACGCGCCTGCCCGGAAAGAGATCCTGAAGGTTAACGATCCCGTCACCCTGGGCGGCACCAGCATCTACCTGACCGGCAATGGGTACGCTCCCGTAGTGACCATCCGGGACGGTGAAGGCAACGTGGCCATGCAGGGTCCGGTGGTGGCTAAGTTGCAGGGGGACAACTACTACTCCTCAGTGGTGATCAAGGTGCCGGACGCCAAGCCGGAGCAGCTGGGCTTTGCCGGGTTCTTCCTGCCTACGGCCTTCATTTCGGATCAGGGGGTGTCCTTCAGCGGCGACCCCGAACTCTTCAACCCGCAGCTGACGCTGAACTCCTACTACGGCGACCTTGGCCTGGACGACGGCTCCCCGCAGAACGTCTTCGAGCTGGATGTGCAGGACCTGACCCCCCTTAACGCAAGGAACCTCGACGCCGGCGGCATCACCCTTGCCCCGGGGAGCAGCTACACGCTGCCCGACGGCAAAGGCAGCATCAGCTTTGACGGCGTGAAACGCTACATCGGCGTGGACATCCACCACAACCCCGGCCAGCTCTACGCCCTGATTTTCGCGCTCCTCGCCGTCGCAGGCCTGATTCTTTCGCTCTACGTCAACCGCCGCCGCGTCTGGGTCCGCACAGGCACCAACGCAGACGGCTCCACCATGGTGGAGTACGGGCTCCTGGCCCGCGGTGAGGACCACCGGCTTGCCGCCGAGGCCGAAGCAGTGCGGAAACTGCTGTCAGGTGAATGGCATATCGACCCCGCCGCGGCCCGACCGGGACCCGCACAACAAACTCCCAGCAGCGCGCGCGATAATAGCGACGGCCCTGCCACGACTGCAGGCCGAGCCACCACCACAGCAGGCCCCGCCGGGCCCGAAAAGGACCAGTAATGCCGTACGGAATCAACGAGACCATGGGCCAGTACAGCGAGCTCTTTATGCTGCTGGCTGCCGGCACCTACACGGTGGCCTTCATCGCTTTCGCCTGGGACCTGGCCAAGAGCAGCAAGGCACTGCGCGCTGTTGACCTGAAGGCGGCACAGGCAGAAGAGCCAGCAAGGGTGCCGGCCGGCGCCCTTGCCGGGGACCGCACTGAGTCCCAGCTCGCCGGGCCTGCGGGCAGGGCTGAACGCCCGACGTCGTCCGCAGCCCGCTCAGGCGGCAGCGGGGCCGGGGGAATGGTTACCGCCGACGCGGACATGCGGTACGCCGGCGAGCGTCGTGCTCCGGCGCGGGTGGCCGTGGCCCTCACCCTCCTGGGTGCGCTGATCCACGGCGCCGGCGTGGTGACCCGCGCGCTGGGAGCAGGCCGGGTGCCCTGGGGCAACATGTATGAATTCCTCACCACCGGCGCCTTCGTGGCCGTGGCCGTGTTCCTGCTGGTGCTGATCCGCCGCGACCTGCGCTTCCTCGGCACGTTCGTGGTGGGGCTGGTCATCATCATGCTGGTGGCCGCCTCCGTTGCGTACTGGACGCCTGTAGGCCATCTGGTTCCCGCCCTGCAGAGCTACTGGCTCATCATCCACGTGTCCATCGCGGTCCTCTCCTCCGCCTTGTTCACCCTGACGTTTGCGATGTCCGCGCTGCAGCTCGTGCAGGCACGCCGGCTGAGGACCGTTGCCGCCGGCGGTGCGGACAAACTGGGCTTCATGCGCCTGGTGCCGTCCGCCCTGAGCCTGGAAAACCTCTCGTACCGGATCAACGCCATCGCGTTCATCGGCTGGACCTTCACCCTGATGTTCGGGGCCATCTGGGCCGAAAAAGCATGGGGCCGGTTCTGGGGCTGGGACACCAAGGAAGTATGGACGTTTGTCATCTGGGTTGTCTATGCAGGTTACCTGCACGCCCGGGCAACACGGGGCTGGACAGGCACCAGGGCGGCCTGGCTGTCAATCGTCGGCTACCTCTGCGTCATCTTCAATTTCACCATTGTCAACCAGTTCTTCAACGGGCTGCATTCGTACTCCGGGCTCTGAACAGAGCTTTAACACCAGCGGCAAGGACACTTTCCGTAAATAACAATTCGGTGTAGCAATAGGACTGTTCGCGGTCCTGCCGTGATGCTACCTTGGTGAAGTCCGCCCGTGATGAAGCTTGCAGGCGAAACACCAGTTTCACCGAGGTACCCATGAGCTACGTGCTCGCCATTGATGTCGGCACCAGTTTCACTGCTGCCGCGATTGCCCGGTTTGACCAGGGATCTTCCCCTGCCCCTGAGGGCCTGCCGTTGGGCCTCCGCGGGGCAGCGGTGCCCTCAGTTATCTACTACCCCGAGGACGGGCCCATCCTGGTGGGGGAGGCGGCAGAACGCCGCGGCCTCGATTCACCCGCGCGGGTGGTCCGCGAATTCAAGCGCAGGGTGGGCGACTCCGTACCAATCTCCGTAGGGGAGCTGTCACTTCCCCCTGAGGATGTTTTCGCCACCATGGCCCGCTGGGTGGCAGACCTGGCCGAGGAGCGCGAGGGCGCGCCGCCGTCGGCGGTGGTGCTCACACATCCTGCCGCCTGGGGCAGCCACCGCACCTCGGTCATCCTCGCTGCCATGGCCGCCAGGGGCCTGAAGAACGTCACCCTCGTTACCGAACCGGAAGCCGCGGCACTTTATTACGCCTCCCAGGTCCGGGTGGAGGACGGCAGTACCATCGCGGTGTACGACCTCGGCGGAGGTACCTTTGACACCGCCGTACTGAGGAAGGCCGGCAGCAGCCGATTTGAGCTGGTGGGGCGCCCCGAGGGCATTGAGAACCTGGGCGGCGCCGACTTCGACGCCGAAGTGTTCCGCTACGTCGCCGCGCACACCGGAGATGCCCTATCAAAGCTCAGCCCTGAGGACGCGGGCGTCCGCGGGGCGCTGGCCAGGCTGCGGCGGGAGTGCGTTGAAGCCAAGGAGGCGCTTTCGGCGGACAGCGAGGCAAACATCTCCGTCCTTCTTCCCGGCGTCCAGCAGCAGGTCCGCCTGGTACGGTCCGAGTTCGAAGCCCTGATCGAGGAACCCATCCGCGACACCGTGGACGCGCTGGAACAATCACTGGCCCAGATGGAACTGAAGCCTGCGGACCTGACCGCCGTGCTGCTCATCGGTGGATCATCGCGGATTCCCCTCGTGGCGCAGCTGATATCGGAACAGCTGGACCGGCCCATCGCCGTCGACGCCGATCCGAAGTCGTCCATCTGCCTTGGCGCCGCAGTTTCAGCAGTTCTGGCTCGTGCGGAAGTTCCCGAAGCCAAGGAACCGACGCCGGAAGCGGCGCCCGGCAAGGACCCTGCGGAAGCCGGCCTTACCGCCGTCGGGATTCTTGCCGTGGCCGATCACAAGCCGGGACGCCGGGCCAGTTGGTCGCGCAAAGGCGCGACGGCCGCCGGTGCGGTTGCCGGACCGGCCCATGGGCATGCCCACGGCGGTGCGCATGCTCCAAAGCCAACCGTCCGGCTGACAGCCATAGCAGCCGCGGCTGCCCTGGTGTCTGTCCTCACGGCCACCGCCGCCCAGAGCCCGGGAGGCTTGAGCAGCCTCACATCAATCCTCGGCCAGCAAGCGGAAGCCGCGCCGGGGACCGATTCCGCCCCTGGTGGTATGGGTGGGGGAAGCGGGCCGGGTCAGGGAGCCGCAGCAGCCGGCGGGGCACCGGTGGCAGGCATTGAAGCAGGCGTGGACAGGAAAGCCGCGTCCGCAGGCGGGGCAGGCCTCGACGTGGAGGCCTCGCCCACCAGCCGCCCGTCGTCCAGCGCCGGCGCAGGCTCCGGCCAAGCCGGTGGGGGGTCCACAGGCGGTGCAACTGCCGGTTCGGGCACGGGTACCCCTGCTGCAGGTGGCGGTACAACCGGATCAGCCGGCGGCGGAGCAGCTGCCGGGACTCAGGATCCCGCCGGGACGCCCGTAACGAACCCTGGAACCGGGGAGCCGGCACCTGCAGGTCCTGGCACTCCTGACCCCGGCACGCCGGTGACTACTCCGGATCCGGTGACGACCCCGAATCCGCCGGTGGTGACCGAGCCTCCGGTGGTGACAGAACCGCCGGTGGTCACTGAACCGCCGGTGGTGACAGAACCGCCGGTGGTAACAGAACCTCCGGCAACGACTCCGGTTCCTCCTGCGGACCCGACACCGGTGGACCCGCCTCCTGCGGACCCTGTAACTCCGGCGGAAACGGTTCCCGCTTCTGCGCCGATCACCACCTCCGAGCCGGCGGTTTAGGATGGCTGGTCATCAAACGCGCGAGGAAGTGCATGGTCTGTTCCACCCGGAGCTGAACCATCAAAGCCCCCAGGCTGCCGAGCAGATGGCCCGGCAGCTCAAGGGCGAGAACGCAGCAGTGCGCGAGCTTCTGCTGGCGCTGTCGGTTGGGTTTGTGCTGCCCGGACCCTTGCCTGCAGATTTGCAGCGGAAGATTGACGGCGGCGAGGTGGAAAGCGTCGATGCCCTGGCCGCACGGGCAGAGGCTGCCGGGCTGCTTTCCCCGGACGGAAGCGTCGTGGGACCGGCACAGCACGCCCTGCTGAACGTAGCGCCAACTACCAGGGTGCACGCACTGCAGCGTGAACTTGTATCCCTGTATGTGGCAGATCGCCAGCCACTGGGGGACCTGGCCCGCGAGCTGGCCCGCGGTGGCTTGGCGGACCCCCACGTTGCCGCTGAGCTGGAGCACGGGGGTGACAAGGCTCTGGAGCATGATCCTGCTCTGGCCGCACAGCTTTACGGAGAGGCACTCCTGGCCGGAGCTGACGAGATAGCAACCGCTGCCCGCCGTGCCCAGGCGGCCGCGGCCGACGGCGACCTCGACACTGCCACCCGCATCATCGACAGCCTCCTGGTCTGTCCGGAACCGCCTGACGTTCGCCGCGGAGTGGACGTCGCGTCAGCAGTCTGGGCACAGCGGGGAATGCTGGCACGCAGTGCCGACGCCTACAGCTGGTTGGGAGCCTCCAGGTTGGGACCCTCGGCGCCGCTGGCCGCCGTCGCCATGATTGGCTGCGGCAACCGGCCCGGAGCGGAGTCGCTGTTCCAAAGCGATGCGCCGGCATCCCCGACACTGCTGGCCGCCGCGCTGACCCAGACGGGAAAGGGCATCCTCGAGTCGCTGGGGCAGGATCCGCAGCAGGCGCTCCCGCTGCTGATCCATGCCTCTGACATGCTCAATGCCACCGGCACAGCCCTTCCTCTTCCGGATACTCCTGCCGCCCTCGCAGCGCTGATGGCCCTGCACAGCGGCGAGCCGCACCTGGCAGAAACCGTATGCCGCTCGGCAGCCGCTGCAGGGCAGGGCGGTAACGCCGCAAAGCCGCGGCTCTTCCTGCTTCAGGCGTGGTCGGCCATGCAGCAGGACAAACTCGAGGACGCCAGGCTTGCCATCAACGAGGCGTCAAAAGCCAACCACTGGCCTTTGGTGCCGAGGGATGAGTTCCTGCGGGCGGCGCTGGAAGTGGGCCTTGCCCGGCGCAACGGCGAGATAGCTGAACTGGTTGTGGCCTGGGAACGGGCACGTGAGGCCATGCTGCACACGTCCGTAGACCTGTACAGCCTGCTGCCGTGGGGTGAGCTGATGATCACTGCTGCGCGGCTGCGCGAGACCCGCCGTGTGGCGCACTACCTCGACGAGGCCAAGCGGCTGCTGGGGCGCCTTGGTGATCCACCGCTGTGGGCGGTGCCCTTCCACTGGGCCGGCGTGCAGGCTGCACTGCTGGGTGAAAGCCCGGCGGAGCTGGCCCCGCATGCGTCGGCACTCGCGCGGGCCGCCCAGCACAGCCACCTGGCTGTTGTGCTTGCTGCCGCCGGCAAGGCGTGGGTTTCGGTGCTGGCGCGCAGGTTCCAGCCCGCCGACGTCGAAATGGCTGCGCGGGGCCTCGGCAGGGTGGGAATGCCTTGGGAAGGTGCAAGGCTGGCCGGACACGCTGCTGCCCGTGCGGAGGAGCGCAAGGACATGGTGCGCCTGTTGTCCTGCGCCAGGGACCTTCACCCGCAGGGAAGTTCGGCGGGAAACGGAACCTCCGGCGTGCAGGACTCCCAGACTGCTTCCGGCAACGAACCGGCCACCGGCATGCAGCCGGACGGTTCCGGGCTGAGCGAGCGTGAAAAGGAAGTGGCTCGGCTGGTGCTTGAGGGCAAAACGTATCGGGAGATCGGGGAGACGATTTACATCTCTCCCCGGACTGCCGAACACCACATTGCCCGGATGCGCCGGCGGCTCGGTGCAGAGAACCGGTCGGATCTCCTGGCCAGGCTGCGCCTGGCCCTGGGTGCCGAGAATCCCCAACAGGACTAAACCCCTAATACCCCTAATCGGACGGCCGGCGGTTCCCCGGCAGGGGATCCGCCGGCAGGGGGAAACGGCCCGATGCCCGGTCCCGGAGGGGAACCGTACGTTTGATTCATGCCCGGCAACGAAGTCGGGCCAAGGGCAACTCAAAGAAATTAGGGGACATTCCAATGACACTCGCAAACGATCTCGTCCAGTTCCTGATGCACCTCTTTGGCGACCGTCAGGCCGCACAGGACTTCCTGGATGATCCGGAAAAGGTTCTGGAAGACCACGGCCTGGGCAAGGTTTGCTCAGCCGACGTGGACGCCGCAATGCCGGTTGTTCTGGATTACGCTCCGGTCACCGTGAACGCTTCCTCGTTCGACCGTGAGTACAACACCGGTGGCAACACGGCCTGGACCGGACCCAACGCCGGCGGCGGAAGCACAGGTGGCGGCAACCACGGCGGCGGACACCACGGCGGGGGAAACACCGGCGGCGGAAACACCGGTGGCGACGATCACGCTCACGCCGTCCAGCAGCTCCATCACGTAGTGAACAACTACTCCTACACCACGACGGTTGATGACCGCGACACCATCACCGACCAGTCCGTCAACCAGAACATCTGGGCCGACGGTGACGTCAACCAGTGGTTCGACAACGATTCCGTCGTTGCCTCCGGTGACCGCGCAATCGCTGCCGGCGACGACGCCGACGTAGAAGACTCCAACAACATCGAGGACTCCTACAACACGGACAACTCGACCAAGACTGATAACTCGACGGACAACTCCGTCAACGCCGGCGGCGACGTCAACATCGGCAACACGGAGATTGACGACTCCTTCAACACCGATGTGGATGTTGATGCCGACATCGATGACTCGTTCAACGACAACTCGGACAACTCCACCGAGACCGATGTCGAGATTGAGGACTCCTTCAACGACAACTCGGTTGAGCTGACGGACAACTCGGACAACTCCATCAACACCGACGTCGAGATCGAGGACTCGTTCAACGAGACCGAGACCAACGTGGAGCTGAACGACTCGTTCAACGACAACTCCGTCGACACCGACGTGGACGTTGACATCCAGGATTCGTTCCAGGACAACTCCACTGAGACCAACACCAACATCGAGGACAACGTGGTGGTTGCCGACAACACCGTCGACTACACCAACGTCGAGGACAACGTTGTTGTGGCTGACAACGAACTCACCTTCACAGAGGACAACTCCACCAACACCGAGGTGGACGTGAACGTTGAGGACAACGAGATCGCAGTCGCCGGCGACGACGCCTTCGCAGGCTAGCAATTCCGAGGTACAGTAAGCGCCCGGCAGGAGGCATCCACCTCCTGCCGGGCTCTCCTCGGTTTACCTCTCGTTTCCGATCATGACCTGACGTAAAGGACACGCTGTGGCAGAAGCAGGACAGGCAAGACCGTCGGCACCGATGACGGCGGCTCAACTCGTACGGCTGGTGCAGCAAGGCCTTGAGCTCGTGGGTACGGGGGACCGAACCGATCTCCGCAAACGCCTTGACCAGGCAATGGGAAGGCTGAAGGACCCCAGTGTCCGGGTCATCGTCGTCGGTGAATTCAAACAAGGCAAGAGCAAGCTCATTAACGCGCTGGTGAATGCCCCGGTCTGTCCTGTCGATGACGACATTGCCACCTCCGTCCCCACGGTTGTCCGCTACGGAGACCCTGCCTCGGCCGCCATCCTGGTCCCCAAAGGTGACGCGGACGCCGGCGACGAGGCCGGCGTCGAACGCCAACCTGTTCCCATTGCGGATCTCGCCAACTATGTTTCCGAGCGGGGCAACCCCGGAAACAGCAAGAAACTCGTTGCAGGTGAGGTCTACCTGCCCCGGAAGCTGCTAACGGGCGGCCTCACAATCATTGACTCCCCGGGCGTGGGGGGACTTAATTCGTCCCACACGCTGACTACCCTTACTGCCCTTCCTACTGCAGACGCCATGCTGCTGGTTTCCGATGCCTCGCAGGAGTACACGGAACCGGAACTGCGCTTCCTTCGCCAGGCCATGCGGATCACCCCCAGCGTTGTGGGTGTCCTGTCCAAGACGGACCTCTACCCGGACTGGCGGCGCGTCGAAGAGATTGACCGGGGGCACTTGGCACAGGTTGCCCAGGACATCCCCCTGTATTCGGTTTCCTCCGACCTCCGGCTCGAGGCGGCACGCCTCCAGGACGGTGAACTGAACGCGGAGTCCGGCTTCCCTGGGCTGATAACCCACATCCGCAACGAGATTGTGGGCAAGGCGGAGCGCCTTCAGCGGCGCTCAGTCAGCCAGGACCTGCTCTCTGTGTGCGAGAACCTCCGCCTGTCGCTGCAGTCCGAGCTGGAAGCATTGGAAAACCCGGAGCGGACACCGCAAATGATCGCCGGCCTCGAGGCGGCCCGGGCCGAAGCCGACGACCTCCGCAAGCGCTCCGCACGGTGGCAGATCACGCTCAACGACGGCATCAGCGACCTCATTGCCGACATGGAGTACGACCTTCGGGACCGCCTGCGCCGCATCCAGCGCGAAGCTGAAACCGCCATCGACCAGGGCGACCCCGGCCCCGCGTGGCCCCAGTTCTCGAAGTGGCTGGAGGAGTGCGCCGCGGCCGCCATCTCGGACACGTTTGTGTGGACCAACGAGCGCGCCCAATGGCTGGCCACCCAGGTTGCCGAACACTTCGCCGCAGAGGAAGTGACCCTGCCCGTCCTTCATGTCTCCGACACCGGAGACGCCCTGGACCCCGTGGACGACATGCCCGTCCTCGATGACGGCCGCATCAACTCCGCGCAGAAGGTGCTGATCGGCATGCGCGGCTCCTACGGCGGCGTGCTCATGTTTGGCCTTCTGACGGGCATCTTCGGAATGGCCCTGATCAACCCGCTCTCCGTGGGCGCCGGCCTGTTGCTGGGCCGCAAGGCCTACCGGGAGGACAAGGAAGCACGGCTTAAGCGCCGGCAGGGCGAGGCAAAGGCGCTGGTCCGGCGGCAACTGGATGACGTCACGTTCCAGGTGGGCAAGCAGTTGAAGGACCGGCTGCGGCTGGTCCAGCGCTCCACGCGGGACCACTTCACCGAGATCGCGGACGAGCACCACCGCTCATTGCAGGATTCCGTGGCTGCGGCCCAAAAGGCTGCCACGACGTACGCTTTGAAGAAGGACGTACGCATCCGCGAGATCAAGGCAGAACTTAAGAATGTGGATGCCCTGTCGCGGGCGGCCGAAGCAGTGGCTGCCGAGGTCGCCTCGAGCGCAGCGAAAGCCCTCCGGCCTGCCGGCCCGGCCACTGGAAGCCCGGACACTGCCAGCCCGGACACTGCCGGCCCGGACACTGCCGGCGCTGACAGTGCCGGTCCCGGCGGTGCAGGATCAACAACCGGTGCAGCCCGCATCCCGGCGCCCTCGGCCGTGGCGGCGGTGGGATGACCGAGTCAACCATCACGGGGGCGGCGGACCTGGTCCAGGAGGCGCTGGAGGTTTACCGTGAGGATCCTGCAGCTGCGGCCGCCCTGGAGGGTTATGCCCGGCGGCTGGCCGAACCCCTTCGGATCGCCGTTGCCGGGATGGTAAAAGCCGGAAAGTCCACCCTGTTGAACGCCATCCTCGGTGAAGAGATAGCTCCCACGGACACGGGGGAGTGCACGCGCATCGTTACGTGGTACCGCTACGGCCACACCCCCAGGATCACGCTGTACCCAGTGGAAGGCGAACCGCGCAGCCTCCCGGTGAAGCGCGTGGACGGCCGCCTGGTGTTTGTGCTGGGCAACGTCCTGGCCGAGGAGGTGGACAGGCTGGATGTCGAGTGGCCCTCCCCGGGCCTGCGGGACATGACCTTGATAGATACCCCTGGCATAGCTTCGCTCTCCGGGGACGTGTCTGCCCGGTCCACTAATTTCCTGACTCCGGAAGACACCCCGTCAGAGGCGGACGCCATCATCTACCTGATGCGCCACATGCACGCCTCCGACCTCCGCTTCCTCGAATCCTTCAAGGACACCGAGGCAGGGCGGTCCGGGACAGTCAACGCCCTGGCGGTTCTCTCCCGGGCCGATGAAGTGGGAGCAGGGCGTATTGACTCCCTTCTCTCCGCCGGGGAGATCGCCGACAGGTACCGCCAGGACCACAGCCTGCGGAAGCTGGCGCTGGGGGTGGTCCCCGTGGCCGGGCTCCTGGCGCAAAGCGCACGGAGCCTGCGGCAGTCCGACTTCGAGGCTCTGCAGCTGCTGGCCGGGATGGAACGGGTGGACCGGGAAAAGCTGCTGCTCTCGGCGGACCGGTTTGTGCGGTCCGCCGCCTGCCCGGAAGGGCTGACGACGGCGGCCCGCGCCTCGCTGCTGGAAAGGTTTGGCCTGTTCGGCATCCGCTTGGCCGTGGTCCTCATCCGCAATGGATTTGCCGAGCCCACGCCCCTGGCGCACGAGCTGGCCCGGCGCAGCGGACTGAATCCACTGCTTGAGATGCTGAACCGGCAGTTCCAGGCCCGCGCCGAGGCACTGAAGGCCAGGACCGCTTTGGTGGGGGTGGAAACCCTGCTGCGCACATCCCCGCGTGAGGGGACAGGGCATCTGGCCGCTGCCCTCGAACGGCTGCAGGTGAACGCCCATGAGTTCCGGGAACTGCGGCTGCTGGCAACCCTTCGGACCACTGGTGTAGCACTCGACTCGGAGCTGGCGAACGAAGCCGAGGGCCTCATTGGAGGCTGGGGCGCAGCACCCCACATCCGCCTTGGCCTCGACCCGGATGCGGGTCCGGAACAACTGGCGGCGGAGGCGCGGCACTACTTGGGGCGGTGGCGGGCTCTGGCCGAAAACCCGTTGACTGACCGTTCAGCCCTTGACACGTGCCGGGTGGTTATCCGCAGCTGCGAGGGCATTGTTGCCCAGTCTGCTTTGCCGTTGGCCCGCCAGCCCGCATAACGGGACGGCGGGCCGCGCCGGGCTTAGTCCCGGCCCGATTTCAACCAGGCGTTGGCGGAAGGCATGAAGAACAGCACCAGCCCAACGAGCGCCAGCAGGAGCTGGAGTCCCCACAGCAGAACCACATAACTGCCGGCGTCGCCTTCAGGAACAAGGAAGGCGGAGGCCAGTACCAGGACGATGACGTGCCCGGCGAGGAGCGGCAGCAGAGCCCAGCGGGCCCAGCCTTGCCGTCCCATGACGACGCCGAGCATAGCGGCTTCCAGCAGGATCACCAGGAGGACAGCTGCCAGGCTGCCCCAAAAGACGATGCCGGTGGCCGTAGTGACCGCTTCGGCGTCGCCGCCGGGGGCCATCTGCTCCACCACCGTCCGCAGGCGTTCAAGATGCGAATCGCGGGTGAGGAAGGATCCCACCAGGACGGCCAGCCCGGCTGCGAAGCTGAGGAGCCAGAGGGTGCGTGCATTCTTGATGCTGCGGGGAGCTGCCGGGACCACGGCGATGGGCGCCGGTGCGGAGTAGGACAGCCCTGGCCTTGGCGGCGGCGCCGGCGGGCCTGCGGGTGAAGGCGGGGCTGCGGCCCCTTGGGTTGCGGTCCGCAGCCGGTCTTCTCCGTCAGGTTCCTGGGCCATACGCTCCTACTTCAGTCCGTCGGTATCGTGTTCGTCGGTCTCGTGCTTGTCCTTGCCGCTGCCTTTGCCGTCGTGGTCCTTCGCCTTGGCGTCCAGTTCGTCCTTGAGCTTCTTGAGCCGCTCCGCCTCTGCCTGCTGGCGGCGCCGGGCCTCAAGGTTGCGGAGGAAGTCCGGGTCGTCGTCCGGGGCGGTGGGATGGCGCCGGCTCTGCTGCTGGCCGGAAGTTCCCCGCGGGCGGCCAATCAGAAGCCAAAGAATGGCGCCAAGTACCGGCAGGACAATCATGACCACAATCCAGGCCGGCTTGGAGATCCCCCGGGTGAGGCGTCCATCAGTGCGGATCACATCCACAAGGCCATACACAAAGATGACGAGGACTGCGACGGCCAAAGCCACACGGAGGAGCATGCAAATAAGTCTATCGTCAGCAGGCGCGGGGGCCCCGGGCGGGAGGCGGCTAAACTGGAATAGTGGCCTTTTTGAAATATTCCCTGATCCGCCTTGCTCTGTTCGTGCCCCTGTTCGTGGTTTTTATGCTGTTGCAGCTGGGCGCGCTGATGTCCGTCATTTGCGCAGCACTGATCGCATTCGCCGTCAGCTACCTGTTTTTCCAGAAGCAGCGTGACGAGGCAGCCGCAGCCATCCACCATCGTTTCTCCGGCAAGGCCAAGCCGATCCGTTCAGCCAGCGAGGTCCAGGACGCCCACGCGGAGGACGCGCTCCTGGACGCCAATCCGGACATCGCCATCAGCAACGATGCCAAGGACCCGAAACGCTCCTAGCGCGACGGACCCCAAACGCCTGCAGCGGCAGGCCGGCAACCTAAAAGCCGTGGCTCAGTACCAGGCCCAGTGAGAACAGCAGGCTGTATCCGAGGTTGATCAGGCCGGTCTGTTTCAGGACCGGGATGAGGCTCTTGCGCTTGCGGCCGTTGATCATCAGCCACGCGGGCATCAGGCACGCCGGAATCAGCAGCAGGACGATCAGCATCCACGGCCGCCCCGGGGCCAGGATCACCACAAGCATGATGGCCACGGCAAGCATCAGCACATAGCTCTCCCGGGCGTGCTTGTCACCCAGCCGAACGGCGAGGGTCTTCTTGCCGGCCTGGGTGTCCGTGGGGATGTCCCTGACGTTGTTGGCCATCAGCAGCGCGGTGGCGATAAGCCCTGTGCCGATAGCACCGATGATGGCCGGCAGGTTGATCTGCCCGGCCTGCGTGTACGTGGTGCCCAGCGTCGCCACCAGGCCGAAGAACACAAACACAAAAACGTCGCCCAGGCCCATGTAGCCGTACGGGTTCTTTCCGCCGGTGTAGCCCCAGGCGGCCATCACGCAGCCAAGCCCGACCAGGATCAGCCACCAGCTCTGGGTGATTACCACCAGGATCAGCCCGAAGACCATGGCGGCAGCAAACGCGCCGAACGCCGCCCGCTTCACGTGTTCCGGGCTTGCGGCTCCTGAACCCACCAGCCGGAGCGGGCCAACGCGGTCGTCGTCCGTGCCTCGGATGCCGTCAGAGTAATCGTTGGCGAAGTTGACACCCACCTGGAGCAGCAGGGCCACCAAAGCCGCGAGGATGGCGTTGAAAAGCAGGAACGAATCCATTTCATACGCAGCGGCGGAACCGATCAGTACCGGCGCGATCGCGGCCGGCAGTGTTCGGAGTCGGGCGCCTTGGATCCAGTGTGCGGCTGTAGCCACGGTCAGTACCTCGCGTTACTTTGGGAAGGTGGCAGGAGAGGGGTCCTGCCACGTGGTGCAGGTCTACTTTACTTTCCCTGGTGCAGGGCGTTGAGTTCAGCGGCCATGGCCAGCCGGTCCGGTTTGCCGTTGGGCAGCATCAGCAGCGAGGGCGCGGCCAGGACGGTTTTGGGCGCCAGAATGCCGAGTGTCCGGTGCCATTCCTGTTCAAGGACGACGGCGTGTTCCCGGCCCGCCGCGGGTTCAGCGCGCTCCCCAGTGCCTGCCCGCGGGTTGGCCAGTGCAACGTAGGCCGCCACGGCCTGGCCCCATTCCGCGGACGGGACGCCGGCCACAAAGACCGCGGCGACGGCGTCGGACTTTTCCAGCTCCTCCTGCACATGCGCCGCGGAAACCTTGACCCCGCCGGTGATAATGACGTCGTCGGCGCGGCCCAGGACGGTTAGCCGGCCGTCGTCGTCAATGCTGCCAAGATCGCTGGTGCGGTACCAGCGCACGCCGTCCTCCTCGAAAAAGGTGCTGCCCGCCTCGTCCGGCGCTTCCAGGTAGCCGGCGGCGATGGTGTCGCCGCCGAGCAGGATGCGGCCGTCCTGCTCAACGCGGACGGACACCCCTTCAAGCGGGAAGCCGTCGTAAATGCAGCCGCCGCAGGACTCGGCCGAACCATAGGTGGTGATAACCCTGACGCCGGCGTCCCTGGCCGCGGACAGCAGCGCGGCCGGGGCAGGCGCGCCGCCCAACAGGACGGCGTTGAAGCGGCGGAGCACTGCGAGGGTCTCCGGGGACGGCGCGTCGAGGAGGCGCTGAAGCTGCGTGGGAACCAGGGAGGTGAAGCGGATCTTGTCCGTCAGTTCCTGCGCGGCGGCGGTGAACGCCTCGGGCGTGAAGCCGCCTGACATGTCCATTACCCAGGGGCGGGTGCCTGCGAACAGCGAACGCACCAGCACCTGGATGCCCGCAACGTACTGGACGGGCAGCGCCAGGAGCCACTGGCCCTCACCCTTGAGCGCCAGGGCAGTTGCCATCGAGGACGCGGCCAGAGATTCCACCGTCAACACAGTGGCTTTGGGCGTTCCCGTGGAACCGGAGGTGCGCACCACGGCAACGGCGTCATCACAGCCTGGAGTTTCGACATGGCCCACAACCAGGGCGCCGTTCTCACCAACGGACAGTTCGACGGCGGGGCCCTCGCCGTGGAGGGCGGCGGCCAGTGCCTTCAGGGCAGGGTCGATATCAAGGATGCCGCTGTTGGGTGCGCCTGTTCGAAGCGGTTCGTTGTTTTGGGCTTCCGTGTTTTGTTGCCTGGTGGTCATCGCCGGTCCTGCCTTAGAAGTAGTGCGGGAAGCTGGACCAGTCGGGATCGCGTTTCTCCAGGAACGCTTCCTTGCCCTCCACCGCTTCGTCCGTCATATAAGCCAACCGGGTGGCTTCGCCTGCGAATACCTGCTGGCCCGCCAGGCCGTCGTCGGCAAGATTAAAGGCGAATTTGAGCATCCGGATTGCCTGCGGAGACTGCCGGGCGATATCGGCGGCATATTCCAGGGCCACCTCTTCAAGGCGTTCGTGGTCCACGGCCTCATTGACGGCGCCCATCCGGACCATGTCCTCCGCCGAGTATTCGCGGGCCAGGAAGAAGATCTCCCTGGCGGCCTTTTGCCCGATCTGGCGGGCCAGCAGGGCGGAGCCGTAGCCTGCATCGAAGCTGCCGACGGTGGCGTCCGTCTGTTTGAACTTGCCGTGCTGGCGGGAGGCGATGGTGAGATCGGAGACGACGTGCAGGGAGTGCCCGCCCCCCGCCGCCCAGCCGTTGACGACGGCGATGACCACCTTGGGCATGGTGCGCATCAGCCGCTGGACCTCCAGGATGTGAAGCCTCCCGGCCCGCGCGGGGTCGATGCTTTCCCGGGCCTCGCCGTTGGCTTCATCCTGCACTACGTACCGGTAGCCGTCCCGGCCCCGGATCCGCTGGTCCCCGCCCGAACAAAAGGAGTGGCCGCCGTCTTTGGGGGAGGGGCCGTTCCCGGTGAGCAGCACCGTGGCGACGTCAGGGGACATCCGTGCGTGGTCCATGGCCCGATAGAGCTCATCCACTGTTCCCGGCCGGAAAGCATTGCGGACCTCGGGGCGGTTGAAAGCAATCCGCAC
Organism: Arthrobacter sp. sptzw42; assembly: GCF_059089685.1. Lineage (NCBI taxonomy): Bacteria > Bacillati > Actinomycetota > Actinomycetes > Micrococcales > Micrococcaceae > Arthrobacter > Arthrobacter sp. sptzw42. The sequence continues at coordinate 264,555 of NZ_JBNHEX010000004.1, read as the reverse complement.
CGTGGGCAGGTCACGCACCCATCCGCCGTCGGCGTCCCGCTCCACCTGCCGGTGGTAGGTCATGTCCTGGAAGTCGCCGAAGCCGGACACAACGCGCCAGCGGGTTGGATCGAAGACGTCGGACACCGAGGCGGGAATTTGGTTGCTCACCGTCCAAGTCTAGTAATCGAGGTCAGCTGATGCAGAACTCGTTGCCCTCAGGGTCCGCCATCGTGTGCCAGACATGTGGGCCCTCGTTGGCTGTCCAGAGGAACGTGGCGCCCCGGGCTTCTAGTTCCCGGCGCACCTCGTCCTTGTCCCGGCCCGCCAGGTTGATGTCCCAGTGCACCCTGTTCTTGACCGTCTTATCCTCGGGCGCCGTCTGGAAGAGGAGCCGCCGTTCCGGGGCTTTTGCTTCAAGTTCCTCGGGCGGCCGGATCGCGCAGCCGGTGCGCCACACCAGCTTGCCGTTGTGGACGGTTGTCTGGTCCTCCGTGGCGAAACCCTGGTCGATCATGGAGCGGATGAAGCCCTCATCCTGCGGTTCCACCGCCCACCCGAGCGACTCCGCCCACCACTCGGCGAGGTAGTGCGGATCCCTGCAGTCAACGACAATCTGGATGTTCATTCCCATCCCACCACGGTACGGTGGCAGGTGCTCCTGCGGTAGGTGGCAATCAGGCCTGAACCTGCTGGAGCTGTTCGTAGAACTCCGGTGGGATGGCGTAGATAAACAGCACAGCCAGCAGGTTCTTCGCGGCATGGACAAAGTAGGCAAACATCAGGTTCCTGCCCGTCCAGACATACACAAACACCAGGGTTGCGCCCATGGCCAGATAGGGCATCAGGACGGTGAGCGTCAGCTCTTCCTGTCCCACGATGTGCAGGGCAGCGAACAGGACCACGGACAAAACACAGCACACCCAGATATTCACACGCCGGCTCAGCTTGCCGATCAGCAGGTGCCGGAAGATGAACTCCTCCACGAACGGGCCTACCACCACCAGCAGCGGGACCATCAGCCACGCGGGCACCTGTTGCATCAACGCCTGGAGCCCGGCCTGGTTTTCCGAGGTCTGGACGTTGCCGGACACCGCAACCGCTACAGCGGAAAGGATCATCATGGCGATAACCGCGGCCGGAATCATCAGCAGCGTGAACCACGGACGGGTCGCCAGCACACGCAGGTCCCGCCACACCACCCGGCGGGCCGCCACGAATGCCAACAGGCCCACCGAGGCATAGAAGAGCAGGTTGGTTGCGTAAGAGGCCGCTGCGGGTGTCGGGGCTACCTGCCGCAGGAAGGGGGCGAGCAGTTCACCGGCAAGGGTAAAGAACCCGGCAAGAGCCACGTAAAGGACGATAGCCACCACATCCAGGGCTGAAAACCGGTAGAGCTGCGGCTGTGGCGGGGGTGGTATCCGGTGTGCGATGGCCATGGTTTCAGCCTATCCGGCGTTGCCCGGGGAATCGCGCCTCGCCTAGAATGTTCGGTATGCCTAAACTTCCGTTTCGGTGCGCCAAAGTAGCCGCCCGAAGAAGCCGCTCTCCCCAGGTGCGCTTACGTGCCGCTGCGGCAGCCGCCGTCGTTCTTTCCCTTCTGCTCACTGCCTGCGGGGAGGGCGCCGCAGGTAGCGGAAACGACAGCAAGCCGGTGGTCCTGACCACTTTCACTGTGCTGGCCGACGTCGCGCGGAACGTGGCCGGGGACAAGCTCACGGTTGAGTCCATCACCAAGGCCGGAGCGGAAATCCACGGCTACGAACCCACCCCGGGGGACATCCGGAAGGCCTCCAAAGCGGACCTCATTTTGGACAACGGGCTCAACCTGGAAGCGTGGTTCGGGCAGTTTGTCGAAGGCCTCGACGTGCCGCACGCCGTGGTGAGCGAGGGCGTGCAGGTGATGCCCATCAGTGAGGACTCCTACCAGGGCAAGCCCAACCCCCATGCGTGGATGTCGCCGGTGAACGTGCAGATTTACGTGGACAACATGGTGAAGGCCTTCACGGAACTGGACCCGGAAAACGCCGACGCCTTCAAAGCCAACGGGGACGCCTACAAAGCGGAACTGCAGGCCGTGCAGGACCAAATGACGTCCAGTCTTGCCGCAGTACCCGAAACCCAGCGCGCCCTCGTCACCTGCGAAGGCGCGTTCTCCTACCTTGCCCGCGACGCCGGGTTGAGGGAGGTGTACATCTGGGCGGTCAACGCGGAGCAGCAGGCAACACCGCAGCAGATCACCCGCGCCATCGAATACGTCAGGGCCAACAACGTCCCGGCCGTCTTCTGCGAATCGACGGTTTCGGACGCGCCCATGCAGCAGGTAGTGGGCGCCACCGGGGCCAAATTCGGCGGCACCCTCTACGTGGATTCACTCTCCGAGGCGGACGGGCCAGTACCCACCTACCTGGACCTCATCCGGCACGACGCCGAAGTCATCACCGGAGCGCTCGCCGGGGCAACCGCCGGAGCAGGATCATGACCACCCCGGCAATCCTGGTGGAGAACGTGACAGTCCACTACGGGGAGGTCCGGGCGCTGGATGCCGCCACCCTGGCCGTGGACCCCGCCCGGATCTGCGGGCTGGTGGGCATGAACGGCTCCGGTAAGTCCACGCTGTTCAAGGTGATCATGGGAATGATCAGGCCCGACGCCGGCACGGTCCGGATCAACGGACACTCACCGTCCAGGGCGCGCAAGCAGGGCGGCATCGGCTACGTGCCGCAGAGCGAGGACGTTGACTGGCAGTTTCCGCTGTCCGTGCGGGACGTAGTCATGATGGGCCGGTACGGCCACCAGGGGTTCACCCGCCGTGCGTCCAGGGCGGACCGCGCCGCCGTCGACGAAGCGCTGGACCGGGTGGAACTGGGACCGTACGCCGGCCGCCAGATCGGGCAGCTCTCCGGCGGCCAGAAAAAGCGCGCCTTCGTGGCCCGCGGCATTGCCCAAGGTGCCACCACCATGCTCCTTGATGAACCCTTCGCCGGCGTGGACAAGCGGTCCGAGGCCACCATCACCCGGCTCCTGCGGGAACTCGCCTCGGACGGCTGCACCATCCTGGTGTCCACGCACGATCTGCACGCCCTGCCGCAGCTGTGCGACGAGGCCGTCCTGCTGATGCACAAAGTACTGATGCACGGCCCGCCCGAGGTGGTGCTGCAGCCTGAAAACCTTGCGATGGCCTTCGGCCTGGACGTGCTGGAACGCGACCTGCCGGAGGGCAAAGTTCCTGCGCAGCTTCCGGACGGCAAGCGGGTGAACCAATAATGGAGATACTTCTCGAACCGCTCAGCTATGACTTCATGGTCCGTGCCCTGGTGACCACCGCCCTGGCCGCGGTGGTCTGTGCTGTGCTGAGCTGCTGGCTGGTGCTGATCGGGTGGTCCCTGATGGGCGACGCCGTGTCCCACGCCGTGCTGCCGGGAGTAGTGCTCGCCTACATCGTGGGCGCACCGTTTGCGCTGGGCGCGCTGGTATTCGCCCTCGTCGCCGTGACATTGATCGGGGTGGTCCGCAACACGAGCCGGGTGAAGGAAGACGCCGCGATCGGCATCGTATTTTCCTCACTGTTCGCCCTGGGCCTGGTGCTGATCTCGGTCACGCCCAGCCAGACAGACCTCAACCACATCATCTTCGGCAACCTGCTCGGCGTCAGCGTGCCGGACCTGGTCCAGGTCCTGGTGCTGGGGGTGGTGGCGTTTGTCATCCTTATCCTCAAGCGGCGGGACCTCACCCTTTACGCCTTCGACCCCACCCACGCGCACGCCATCGGGCTTTCGCCGCAACGGCTCGGTGCGCTGCTCCTGGGCCTGCTCGCGCTGACCTCCGTGGTGGCGCTGCAGACGGTGGGCGTGGTCCTGGTGGTTGCCATGCTGATCATTCCCGGGTCCACCGCGTACCTGTTGACCGACCGCTTCTCGCGCATGCTGGTCATCGCCCCCGTGGTCTCGGCGGCCTGTTCCCTTGCGGGCATCTACCTCAGCTACTACCTGGACACGGCCTCCGGCGCCATGGTGGTCCTCACCCAGGGAGTGGTGTTCGCCGCCGTCTATCTCTTCAGCCCACGGCAGGGGCTGATCGGCACCCGGCTTGCGAAGGCCCGCCGTAGGAAGGCTGTTGCGGCCGCTGCTTAGCGTTCACCCTGTGCTGCAGACCCAGGTGTAGCTTGCGTCACGTAGCACCCCTCTGAGTCTTGTAAGATAGACGAGCCGCTCGAAGCTTCGGCGCCACCAGAGATTCCGGTCACAATCGGTTGCCCAAGAGGGCAAAACCCCGAATTTGTGAGCGGAATCATCAGTGTTCCGGATGCGGCCAACCCCCAACCCACAAGGAATCGTTGTGCCTCAAAGTACCCCCACAGATCTGCAGAACAACACGGCACCATCCACCGCCGTCGACCCCACCCTCAGCGCCGAGGGTTACAGCAAGACCCTGGGCAGGCGCCACGTCACCATGATCGCCATGGGCGGCGCCATCGGCGTCGGCCTGTTCATGGGAGCCGGCGGACGCCTTGCCTCCACCGGACCGGCCCTGATTTTCTCCTACGCCATCGCCGGCGTCATCGCGTACCTGCTGATGCGGGCCCTGGGCGAGCTCATCATGTACCGCCAGACCTCCGGGTCGTTTGTCAGCTATGCCGGTGAAATGTTCGGCAAGAAGGGCGCGTTCCTGTCCGGATGGATGTATTTCATCAACTGGGGCATGACCGGCATCGCCGAGCTGATCGCCATCGGACTTTACTTCCAGTTCTTCTTCCCCAACGTCCCGGTGGAAGCCTCTGCCATCGCCGCGCTGGCGCTCCTGGTGGCCGTGAACCTGCTGAGCGTCAAAGCGTTCGGTGAATTCGAGTTCTGGGCCTCCTGTCTCAAGGTGGGCGCCATCCTGATCTTCCTCGTGGTGGGCACCTTCATGGTGGTCACCAACGCCCAGGTGGGTGACGGCAACGCATCGGTCGCCAACCTCTTCGCGGCCGACGGCGGAATGTTCCCCAAGGGCGCACTGGTCATGGTCCTGGTCCTCAACGCCGTGATCTTCGCTTACAACGGCATCGAACTCGTGGGCATCACCGCCGGCGAAATGCAGAACCCGGAACGCGAAGTGCCCAAGGCCATCCGCGCCGTCGTGCTCCGCATTGTGGTGTTCTACGTCGGTTCCGTCACCCTGCTGGCCATGCTCCTGCCGTCCGACCAGTACGTTGCAGGCACATCCCCGTTTGTCACCGTGTTCGGCCAGATGGGCCTCGCCTGGGTGGGCGACGTGATGAACATGATTGTGATCACCGCAGCCCTGTCCTCCTGCAACTCGGGTCTGTACTCGATCGGCCGCGTGTTCCGCACCATGGCCAACAACGGCCACGCCCCGCAGTGGCTTACCAAGATGTCCCGCCGCCACGTCCCTTACGCGGCCATCCTTGCCATCGCGGCGTTCTACCTGGTGGGCATCATGCTGAACATCTGGCTGGGCGGCTCACACGCATTCGACCTGGCCCTGAACACCGCCTCCATCGGCGTGATCTTCACCTGGGGCGCCATCTTCGCCAGCCAGATCGCGCTGCGCCACAAGAAGGGCGTCACCTCGAGCCTGCCGATGCCCGGTTCGCCGTGGACCAGCTGGGCCGGCCTGATCGCCCTGCTCGCCATCACGGTCTTGATCGGGTTCGACACCATGACCAGCAAGAGCGGCGAGGTGTTCTACCTGGGCCTCTGGACCCTGGCCACCATCCCGTTCTTCGCGGTACTCCTGTGGCTGGGCTGGCAGAAGGTCAAGAACAACGAGCCCAAGAACGCGCTTTACAGCTAACTACCAGCAGTACGACGACGGCGGGATCCCTTAGGAGGGGACCCGCCGCCGTCGTTTCCCGGCCCGGGAGGTGGTGCGGAACGCGCGGCGGGGGCAGACTGGGGCGTGTGAGCGAACCGTGGGTGCTGCATGTGGACTTGGACCAGTTCATTGCCGCCGTCGAAGTGCTGCGCCGGCCGGAGCTCGCGGGCAAGGCGGTCATTATTGGCGGCCGCGGTGATCCCACCGAGCGGGCAGTGGTATCGACGGCGTCCTACGAAGCCAGGGCGTACGGGGTTGGTTCGGGAATGCCGCTGCGCATCGCCGCACGGAAGGTGCCTGACGCTGTTATCCTCCCCGTAGACCAGGATGCCTACCTCGCTGCGTCCGAGGAAGTCATGGCGGTGCTGCACTCGCAGCCGGGTGCCACGGTGCAGGTGCTCGGGTGGGATGAAGCGTTCGTCGGTGTGCAGACGGAGGACCCGGAGGCCTACGCCCGGCAGCTGCAGCGCGCCGTCCTGGAGCAGACCCGCCTGCACTGCAGCGTCGGTGTGGGCGACACCCTGGTCCGGGCCAAGGTGGCGACGTCGTTCGGCAAGCCCGCCGGCGTCTTCCGGCTCACGGAAGGCAACTGGCTCGACGTCATGGGCAGCCGCCCCACCATCGAGCTGTGGGGCGTGGGAACGAAGATCTCCCGCCGCCTGGCCAAGCTCGGCATCGAGACAGTCGCCGGCCTCGCAGCAACCAACCCTGATGATCTGGTTTCCGAGTTTGGACCGAAAATGGGCCCCTGGTACGCGCAGCTCGGGCGCGGCGACGGTGCGCGGACTGTTGACGACACCCCGTGGGTGGCCCGCGGCCACAGCCGGGAAACCACCTTCCAGCAGGACCTCACCGAACCCGGGCAGATTAACGACGCCGTCAGGGAGCTGGCGGCACGCGTCCTGGACGATGTCACGGCCGAGGGGCGCCCGGTGATCGGACTGACGCTCAAGGTCCGCTACGCCCCGTTCCTTACCAAGACCTATGCCCGGAAGATTCCCGAGACGTCTGACGCATTTGAAGTGCTCGCCCGCGCGCTGGACCTGGTGGCGAAGATCGAGGCGGGCCGCCCCATCCGGCTCCTGGGGCTGCGGGCCGAGATGCCCATGCCCGAGGACTCACGGAAGGGCCACACTCCCACCCGCAGCGGCTGGTGACCCTGGCTTTGGCTCTGATGATGTGACCGGACAGCTTTCGGTGCCCAACAGAACGGCGGCGGTTCCCTGAGGAACCCCCGCCGTTGTGCTCTGTTACAGCCGGCCTGGTGGGCCGGGCTGCCGCAGGAAGAGGCTAGTCGCGCTTGAACTCGTCCTTGACGCTTTCGCCGACCTTCTTGGCGTCAGCCTTGACCTGGTCGGTCTGGCCTTCAGCCTTGAGCCGGTCGTTACCGGTGGCATTGCCCGTGGCTTCCTTGGCCTTGCCGCCGAATTCTTCTGCTGCGTTACTGATCTTGTCTCCGAGGCCCATGGTGGTGGCCTCCTTTCGTTTCCGCTGATCAACAGTGCATTTTCACACTAACACGAAGCTTGCTTACTATTTCAAGTCGGCTCATCCCGCCCGGGAGGGGTGCCTGTTGATTGTCCGGATGCGCGGCTAGGCTCACAACATGGACCACAGCATCAGCCTCACCCAGCACATCAACGCGTCCCCGGAAAAGGTCTGGTCCGTCATCACGGATATCCCCGGCTCGGCGGCGACGTTGTCCGGAGTGGATTCCGTGCAGCTTCTCACCGACGGCCCCTACGGGGAAGGGACGCGCTGGAAGGAGACCCGGAAGATGCTGGGCAAAGCAGAGACGGTGGAGATGTGGGTGGCCGAGGCCGAACCTCAGCGCAATACCACCGTGAAGGCTGTCCAGGGCGGGGCGGACTACACCACCCGCTTCGGCCTTGCCGCCCGAGACGGCGGCACGGACCTGACCCTCACCTTCGGCGCCGAGGTCATCAAGCCGACGTTCGCAAGCCGCCTCATGATGCTGCTGTTCGGCAGGATGGGCATGGCCGCCACCCGCAAGGCCCTGGCGAAGGACCTGGCGGAGATCGCGGCCAAAGCAGAGTCGCTTCCGTAGTGGCCGGGCGTTCCGCAAAAGCGGCTGCCTTCCAGGTGGCCGCGCCCAGGCTTACCCCGGTCCGGCTGGAAAACCTCACGGAGCAACCGGCGTCGGACTTCCGCCGCGGCGGTCGGTACGACGGCGGCCGGTACAGCCGTGCGGAGGCTGACGGTTTGGAATTGAGCGGCACGGACTTCGCGGAGTGCGGGTTCCAAGGGGTTTCATTCAACGACACCCAGCTGCGCGGCTCCTCGTTCCGCGACTGCATCCTGGGTGAGCTGTATGCGCCGGTGTTCAAAGCCGCCCGCTCCACGTGGCGTGATGTTGAATTGCGGAACCCGCGGCTGGGCTCGGGGGAGCTGTATGAAAGCGGCTGGCAGTCGGTCCGGATCGACGGCGGCAAGCTGGACTTCCTCAACCTGCGCGGCGCCAGGCTTACGGACGTGCTCATCACCGACTGCATCATCAACGAACTGGACCTGGGCTCTGCCGCGGGCACGCGCGTGGCACTGAAGAACTGCACCATCGGGTCCCTCGACCTCACCGGGGCGAAGCTCAAGGACTTCGACCTGCGCGGGACGGGGTTCCGCAGCATCAGCGGGCTCGGCAGCATGGCGGGCGCGGTGGTGGATGAGTACCAGTTGGGCCTTCTGGCGCCCCTGCTTGCCGCCCACCTCGGCCTCTCGGTCCTCTAAGCCCCGGTACCCATAGGACAACCGCCCGTGTACTATTTACAGAACGAACGGTCGGTAAGTGCTGTGCTCTGCCTGCCGCCGATGACAGTGCTGTTTATCGCGTGAAGGGTGTTTCCATGGCTGCAACCGCAGGTCCGCAGGCTTTCCTTGTAGGCGGGGTCCGAACGCCGGTAGGCAAGTACGGTGGCGCGCTTTCGTCCGTCCGCCCTGACGATATGGCGGCCCTGGTCATCCGGGAGGCGGTGAACCGTGCCGGGCTGGACCCGGACAGCATCGACGAGGTCATTCTTGGAAACGCCAACGGGGCCGGTGAGGAAAACCGGAATGTGGCGCGGATGGCCACCATACTTGCCGGGCTGCCGCTCCACATTCCGGGCATCACGGTCAACCGGCTTTGCGCCTCCGGCCTCAGCGCCATTATCCAGGCCAGTCAAATGATCAAAGCGGGCGCCACGGACATCGTCATTGCCGGCGGCGTGGAATCGATGAGCCGCGCGCCCTGGGTGCAGGAGAAGCCCACTTCCGCTTTTGCCAAGCCGGGCCAGATCTTTGACACGTCCATTGGCTGGCGCTTCACCAATCCGCACTTCCATAAGGGCGAGCTGTCCCGTGACGGCAAGATGACCTACTCCATGCCGGAAACGGCAGAGGAAGTGGCCCGCGTAGACGGCATCCTCCGGGAGGACGCCGACGCCTTCGCCGTCCGCTCGCACCAGCGGGCATTGGACGCCACGGCTGCCGGCCGGTTCAAAGACGAGATTGTCGGGGTTACCGTCAAGACCCGGAAGTCGGAGCATGTGGTGGATACGGATGAGGGCCCCCGGGCGGACACCACCATGGAGGTCCTGTCCGGGCTGAGGCCGGTGGCGAACGGCGGAACGGTGGTCACGGCCGGCAACTCGTCGTCCTTGAATGACGGCGCCTCTGCAATCATCGTCGCCTCGGAAGCGGCCATTGAGCGGCTGGGCCTCACGCCCCGTGCGCGGATCATTGATGGTGCCTCGGCGGGCTGCGAGCCCGAGATCATGGGCATTGGTCCGGTGCCTGCCACCCAGAAAGTCCTCAAGCGGAGCGGCCTCAGCGTAGGCGACCTTGGCGCCGTCGAACTTAATGAAGCGTTTGCCACGCAGTCCCTCGCCTGCATCCGCCGCCTGGGACTGGAGCCGGAGATCGTCAATAACGACGGCGGCGCCATCGCCTTGGGGCACCCGCTGGGTTCCAGCGGGGCCCGGATCGCCATCACCCTGCTGGGACGGATGGAGCGGGAGGATGCCCGCGTGGGGCTGGCCACCATGTGTATTGGTGTGGGCCAGGGCACCGCGATGCTGCTGGAGAAGGTTTGATGCCGGGCGCCGTGGACCTGGCGTCCGAAAAGTTCCATGCGCTGCTGGTGGAGGAGCGCACCGACCGCGTAGTGGTGCTCCTCAACCGTCCTGAGGTCCGGAACGCCATCGACCAGCAGATGGTGGACGAACTCCACCTTGTCTGCACAGCCCTTGAACAGAATCCGAAGGTGCTGATCATCGCGGGTGTGGGCGGGGTGTTCGCCTCAGGGGCAGACATCGGGCAGCTGCGCCAGCGGCGCCGGGACGATGCCCTGCAGGGGATCAACTCCACCATCTTTGTCCGGATCGCCAAACTGCCCATGCCGGTGATCGCTGCCGTGGACGGGTACTGCCTCGGCGGTGGAGCGGAACTGGCCTACGCCGCCGATTTCCGCATCGGCACCCCCGGCGTGCGCATCGGCAATCCGGAAACCGGGCTGGGCATCCTCGCCGCGGCCGGCGCCAGCTGGCGGCTTAAGGAACTGGTGGGGGAGCCGGTAGCAAAGCAGATTCTGCTGGCAGGCCGGGTTTTTGGAGCCGAAGAGGCACTGGCCGTCAACCTCATCACCGAAGTCCACGAGCCGGCGGAGCTCCTGGAGGCGGCGCAGAACCTGGCGGACCGGATCGCCCGGCAGGATCCTCTGGCGGTCCGGATCACCAAGTCCGTGTTCCACGCCCCGGCGGAAGCCCACCCCCTGATCGACCAATTGGCCCAGGGCATCCTTTTTGAATCAGAGGCCAAGTTCGACCGGATGCAAAGGTTCCTCGACAAGAACGCCGCAAAGAAGGCCGACAGGAGTGCCGGTGCGAAGGCCGGCAATAAGACCGGAGAGACGAATTGACGAACACGCTGCAATCCGCCCCGAAGCTCCCGTCCCGCGTTGGCGTCCTTGGCGGGGGCCGGATGGGTGCGGGCATCGCCCATGCGTTCCTGGTCAAGGGTGCGGACGTACTGGTGATCGAGCGTGACGAGCAGTCCGCCCAGGGTGCCCGGGAACGGGTCGAGTCCGCCGCGGCAAAAAGCATCGAGCGCGGAGCCGTCGACGCCAACCTGGACGAGCTTGTCTCCCGGCTTGCCGTGGGCGTCGATTACGACGCCTTCAAAGACCGGCAGTTGGTGATTGAAGCCGTCCCGGAGGACTGGGACCTGAAAGTGACCGCGCTGCGCGGAATTGAGGAGCGGCTCGCCGATGACGCGTACTTGGCGTCCAACACCTCGTCGCTGTCCGTCAGCGGCCTGGCCAGCGAACTCGAGCGGCCAGGGAACTTCCTGGGACTGCACTTTTTCAATCCGGTTCCGGCATCCACCCTGATCGAGGTGGTGCTCGGAACGCGCACGTCTCCTGAACTCGCTGCCGCGGCGAAAGGGTGGGTGGAAGCACTCGGCAAGACCGCCGTCGTCGTCAATGACGCTCCAGGCTTTGCCTCCTCAAGGCTGGGCGTTGCCATCGCATTGGAGGCCATGCGCATGGTGGAGGAGGGGGTGGCCTCGGCCGAAGACATCGACGCCGCCATGGTCCTTGGCTACAAGCATCCCACCGGGCCGCTGAAAACCACCGACATTGTGGGGCTGGATGTCCGGCTCGGCATTGCCGAATACCTGCATTCCACCCTTGGCGACCGTTTCGCCCCGCCGCAGATCCTCAAGGACAAGGTGGCAAGGGGCGAATTGGGACGCAAGACCGGCAAGGGCTTTTTTGACTGGCCCAGCTAGGATAGCGGGCTAATCGAAGAAGCCCACGATGTAGCCGACGAAGTACAGGAGTGACAGTAGGACCACCACTGCGATGGCTGCTATCACGAAGAACTGCGTGCCCCGACTCGTACCGTGCTCGTCATGGCCCTGGGTGGTGGTGGTGGAGGCCTCGCCCGGCGGCGTTTCCCCTGGCGGCACTCCGCCTCCAGGCTCCAGGCCAGTGAGCTTGTCTTCTTCCGGGTCCGGATTCTGTCCTGACACGATTTTCTCCCTCGTTTGCGTCCTGGTGCTCTCCAGCCTAACCCCGGCACAGGCGGTTGGACCTAGGCTGGTGCGGTGACCTTCCTTGAACCCCTTACCCTGACCGGGCGGTATGTAACCCTCGAACCGCTGGATCCGGACCATCATGACGGCCTGGTGGACGCGGCACGGGACGGTGAGCTGTGGCGTCTCTGGTACACGTCGGTGCCGGCCCCTGGCGAGATGGCTGCTGAAATCCAGCGGCGGCTCGCGCTGCAGGAGCAGGGCTCCATGCTGCCCTTCACCACCCGGCTGGTGGATCCCACCACCGGGGGCGCCGGCAGGATCATAGGAATGACCACCTACATGAATGTCGACGCCGGCACTCCCCGCGTGGAAATCGGCTCCACCTGGAATGCCGCGTCTGTGCAGGGAACCGGTACGAATCCCGACTCAAAGCTGCTGCTCCTGCGCCACGCCTTTGAGGTTCTGGGCTGCCCGGCTGTGGAGTTCCGGACGCACTGGCTCAACCACCAGTCCCGGGAGGCCATCGCGAGGCTGGGTGCCAAGCAGGACGGCGTGCTCCGCAACCACTCAAGGACGCGTGACGGGATCCTGCGTGACACCGTGGTGTTTTCAATCCTTGAGCACGAGTGGCCCATGGTCCGTGCCGGACTCGAATACCGGCTGGCGCGGCGGGGCTAAGGCCGCTAGTTATAGACGCCCTCGCTGTGGAGTGCTGCGAAGTATGCCTCGTAGCCCTCGGCGTTGGGGTGGAGGTTTTCGAAGCTGTTCGAGGCCGTTGGGTCTGGGTTGAAGTTGATCCACGAGTCGTTGGACACCAAGCTGATGCCATGGCCCGCAAATTCGTCCGTAACGTCGACGTACTCGGTCCCGGTGGCCAGGGCGGCGGCCTCGATGGTGGCGTTCAGCTTGAATACCAGGAAATTTGCTTCGTTGATGAAGACAGACTTCGGATTGTGTGGATCTAAGGGGATGGGATCGAAGAGGTAGGGGTACCCGGTCAGCACGACGTCGGCCTTCGGTGCGGCAGCCTGTACAGCTTCTATCATCGTGACCAGGTTCTCGTGCAGAACTCCGCTGGCAATCTGGGCCCGAGCTTGAGCGATGGCGTCGAAACATGCCGTGGCGTCGACAGGATTAAGCAGGACAGGACCACAAGCACTAGCAAGAGTCCCGAAGCCCAGGTTATTTCCGCCGGCCGTGATGGTGACTAGATCGGTCTTCTTGTCCAGCTGGCCGAGCTGGGTGAGCACCACTTGCTGCGTCGTAGCTCCGCCGCAGGCCACGTTTGTAACGTCCCTTACGGATTTGAGATCGTCCGCTAGTTCTGGATAGGCGTTCGCACTGCGGAGGCAATCCTTGTTCCTGTATTCTCCACCTCCTATTCCGGCGGCGTAGGAGTCTCCCAAAGCTACATAGTCCTGGATTTTGCCGGCCTGGGCCGGAGCGGCGAAGCTTAAGGTCATTGCAAGAGTGGCCAGGCCCGCCGCAAGAGCGGAGTGACGCCGTCGTACTGGTGTGCCCATCGTGGCTCTCCTTTGGTGCTGGTGCTGGGCAGAGGACAGGTATGTGTACCGTACTCCCCGCGGCAACGGACGTTACCCGCGGCGGCTACCCCAATTTCACCAGCGCTTCCCCCAATGTGACGTGCACCTACCTAACGCTTGTGGTTAGCTGTGCGGATGAGCAAAGCGGACGGGTCCATGGACTGGGATGGTGCTGTCAATGCGTGGCATGTGGCCGGCGGTATTTACCGGATGGGCAGGCGCGAATGGCTGACGGGAGCGGGCTGGCGGCAGGCGTACGACGACGGGGTCCGCACTGTCATTGACCTCCGTAACGCTGCCGAGGTGCAGCGCCGGGACAGTGACCCGATGGTGGCTGATACCGCCTGGGCGGGAATCGCTGTTGTGTCCGCACCCACCGAGGAACCGGGCCATCCGCGCTTCACCGAGCTGTCCGGGCCCTACCTCAACGATCCCGCCTACTACTCGGACAACGCCCGGATTTTTCCGGAAAAGCTGGCGGGCGTCTTTCGTGAACTCGCTGCGGCAGCGGTGCGCGGGGATGTAGTGCTCCACTGCGCAGCCGGCAGGGACCGCAGCGGGATGGTTGCGGCCATGGTGCAGGACCTGGCGGGTGCGTCCGACCAAGAGATCGCCGACGGCTATCGGCGCGCCGCCCGCGGCATCAATGAGCGCTACCGCACCCACGGCCCGCCCCATGCCCGGGAACGCTATGTTGAGGAAGCCGAGCTCGTTCCTTTGCTGGAGCAGCGCGGCGCCGCAGTGGTGGACTTTGTACGGAGCCTTGACACGCGTGCTTTCCTCCTGCGGCACGGACTCACCCCTGAAGAGCTGGACGCGGTGCTGACGCTCTGCGGAGCCGGGGTGCCCCGATGAGGGCCGGTAGAGCCAGGCGTTTCCTCGCTGCCGGCGCCGCTGCGGGAGTTCTGGCTTCTTCTGCGTACGCCGCCGGACCGGCGTGGGCGGCGAACGAACCTGTGCCAGCACCTTCTGCCACCGTGTCCGGGTCGCAGCATTCCGGTCTGCCCGAGGCCGCCCTCGAGGAAGCCGTCGCGCGGGACCTCGGCATGACCCCGGCGGAGTTTGCCGCAGCGGGGGAGCTGGGTACCCAGGCGGGCAAAGTCGCCGCCCGGCTACGGAACGTCCCGGGCTATACGGGGACACGGCTCCAGGACGGGCGAATCCTTGTTACAGGTTCCGGGGCAGAACTGCTGGCGGAAGTGGCAGCACTTTCCGTCAGCGTCCCGCTGGCTGTCGAAGACCCGGCCCAGGTGCGCGAAGCTGAAACTCCTCAAGCTCCTGATAAGGAACCCCAGGGCACGGAAGTGGCTGTCAGCACGAAGCAGCTGTTTCAGGCGTACCTCCGCGAAGTGGGCGCGGCTGGCCTGCAGGCCGTGGTGTCATCCGGCGGGAAGTTTGTCATCCGGACCGGAGACATCAACTTCCCGGAGTCGGTGCCGGATACGGCTGGTGAGAATGCCCGATTGGACGGCGCCAAAGACGCGACGCCGGCAGGGGGTGCGGGCAAGAAATCGCCGGCTGAGTTTGTCTCCCGCTACGCCAACGTGGAGCTCGACGGCGGAGGTCCACTGGCGCCTGAAGCGGACGTTCCCGGCGGGGTTGGCTACATCGCCGACACCGGCTGGGTCTGTTCAACGGGTTTCTCTGCCTTCGACCCCGCAGGGCTGCCTGCAGTCCTCACGGCAGGGCATTGTGCTTCCGATGGTGCTGCAGAAACAGCCGAATTGGAATCGCAGTTCAACCGGATCGGGTTCTTGGGCAGGTTTGGATTCAGCCAGTTTGGCGGTCCGGGCAACTCACGGGTGCTGGACCCCACTACCGCCACGGGGTCGGACCACACGGCCCTGTCGGACCCCGGGAACGTGGGAACGGACATCGCGGTGGTTGAGTCACTCGGCCCCGATGTGGAACCGCTTCCGGCAGCCAGCACCTGGGGGGACCCCTCCCAGCCGGAACATGATGTCAAAATTATCGGCACGGTAGAACCTGTAGCGGGGATGGCTGTCTGCCGTTCGGGCAGAACCTCGGCCTGGTCCTGCGGCACCATAGATGCCGTGGGTATTTTCCTGGTGGGAGGACCTGCCGTCACTTCGGACCCCAAGGACGTCCGCGCCTTCAACGGCTTCCTGTCCTATGATGTCCAGTCCAGCGGAGGCGATTCCGGCGGACCCTATGTCAGCGGCAACTACGCCGTGGGGACACATGCCGCTGGGGAACCTGCACCAAAACCCGGTCAACCACCACTTCCGAATCAGGCCGTCGCCGCCACCCTAAGCGGAAGCCTCGCCGTCCTGCCCGGGTACCAGCTGGAGCTGTTCCTGAACAAGCCGGTGGTAGCCGCCCCCGCGGGAGCAACCTACGAGCCGGGCCAGGTGATCAGCGGGAACGTCCCGGCAGCCCCCGCTACCGCCATTGCAACCGGGTCGGAAGTCCGGATCACCATTCAGGGGCAGGAACCGTTCGAAGTACCCGTTGGCAGTGACGGCACCTGGAGCTTTGCCGCCCCTGACAGCGCACAAGCGTTGAAGTTCGCGGCGGAGACGATCAACGGGTACAGCACATCCGGAACCAGCAGCTTCGAGTTCGTGCCGGCCGCACCAGCAGGCACCGGCCCTACAGGCACCCCGGTAGCAGATTCTGCTTCGGCACCTATGCCGGCCCCGGCACGCCCGGCCCCGCCCGCAACGCCAACCCCGGCGCCCACGCCCAGCGCCGTCGTCGAGAACCCGCCCGTGAACAGTCCGCCCGCTCCACTCGCCGGCACCGGAGGCAGCGACAACCGGTGGGGTAACAGCACTCTTGCCTACACCGGACCGTCAGCGCTGGCGCCCGCGGCAGGCGCGGCCGCGGCGGCTATCGCCGTCGGCGGACTGCTGATGGTGCTGGTCCGCGTCCGCAGGAAACGCACCACCACGAAATAAGCTCTAAGGTACGGCCGGGGAGTGACTGACGCTATGCGCCAGGGCGACGGGTTTATTTGTGGCGCCGCATCAGCAGGTTGGTGATGCGCATGGTGCAGAGCCGCTGGCCGGCCTCGTTGGTAATGACCACCTCGTGCGTGGTCAGGGTGCCGCCCAGATGGATGGGCGTGGCGGTGATGGTCACCTGGCCCTCGCGCGCCGAGCGGTGGTGGGTGGCCGAAACGTCCACGCCGACGGCCGTCTTGCCCATGGTGCTCGCGTGGATCACGGCCGCCCATGACCCTACCGCTTCACCCACGGCCAGCGACGCTCCGCCATGCAGAAGCCCGAAGGACTGCCGGTTTCCCTCCACGGGCATGGTGGCTACCACCCGCTCCACCGATTCCTCGAGGATCTTCACGCCCATCTTCTCGTCGAGCTCGCCAAGGGTGATTTTCCACAGCTGGTGCGCGTCGGGATGGTTCTCGACGGGTGCATCCTTCGGTGACGGGGCGCTCATTCGTTCTCCTTTGGGGTGACCATTTCCAGCCCGGCCTTCTAGTCTGCACCAGCGGCCTTCATGTATGGTGACTATATTACCGAACGGACGGTCAGTAATCACTGGCCGCCTTTGTATGTCCCTTGTTGGAAGGACCCGTCAACGATGACCACCACCGCCACAGCTCCCCAGGCCACGGTCGACACCGTGGAGACAGTACCCAGCTTCATCATGGACGCGTGGTGGACCCCTGACGGTTCCACAGGTACCGCCGTCCCTGTTCGTGATGCGAGCACCGGGGAGATCCTGGCCAAGGTGAGCACCGAGGGGCTGGACCTCGCCGCCGTCGTCAATTACGGCCGCACCACCGGGCAGGCGGAACTTGGCCAGCTGACCTTCCACCAGCGCGCCCTCAAGCTCAAGGAGTTGGCACAGTACCTCCACGCCCGGCGCGAGCACTTCTACTCGTTCTCCGCCCAGACCGGCGCCACCAAGGTGGACTCGATGATCGATATTGACGGCGGCATCGGCGTCCTCTTCACGTTCGGCTCCAAGGGCCGCCGCGAACTGCCCAACTCCCAGGTGGTGGTGGACGGTCCGATGGAGGTGCTGTCCAAGGACGGGTCCTTCGCCGGTGAACACATTTACACCCGCATCCCGGGCGTTGCCGTGCAGATCAATGCCTTCAACTTTCCGGTATGGGGCATGCTGGAAAAGTTGGCCCCGGCATTCATCGCCGGTGTCCCAACCATCGTCAAGCCCGCAACACCCACGGGGTACGTGGCGGCCGCCGTGGTTAAGGCGATTGTCGAATCCAACATCCTGCCCAAGGGTTCGCTGCAACTGATTTCCGGCTCCGTCCGCGGACTGCTGGATGTGCTCGACTACCGCGACCTGGTGGCGTTTACCGGTTCCGCCTCCACCGCGCTGTCGCTGAAGTCCCACCCCAATGTGGTTCAGGGCGGAATCCGTTTCAGCTCCGAAACCGACTCCCTGAACGCCGCCATCCTCGGACCTGACGCGGTGGAGGGAACGCCGGAATTTGACGCTTTCGTCCGGTCCGTCGTCACTGAGATGACGGCTAAAGCCGGGCAGAAGTGCACCGCCATCCGGCGTGCCATCGTGCCGCAGGAACTGGTGCCCGCCGTGTCGGCGGCCATCGGCAGGCGCATCTCGGAGCGGGTTGTCCTTGGGGACCCCCGGGCGGACGGCGTCACCATGGGTGCGCTCGCCTCCGTGGAGCAGCTTGAGGGCGTCCGCGCGGCCGTGCAGTCCATGCTCGACGCCGGGGGCGAGCTTGCGTACGGAACTCTCGAGGCGCCGTCGGTCACCTCCGCTGACGGATCCACGGGCGTGGCGGACGGCGGGGCTTTTATGGCTCCCCTTTTGCTCAACTGGCAGGACCCGGAGGCCGAGGAGGTCCACTCGCTGGAGGCCTTCGGCCCGGTTTCTTCCGTGATCGGGTACACCGACATTCCCGACGCCGTCCGCCTCGCCGCCCGGGGCAGCGGCTCGCTGGTGGCCTCGGTGTGTACTAATGATCCTGCCTTTGCCCGCGAACTTGTCACGGGTATCGCCGCCCACCACGGCCGTGTCCTGATGCTCAACCGCGAGGACGCCCGCAGCTCCACCGGCCACGGCTCGCCCGTGCCGCACCTGGTCCACGGCGGGCCGGGCCGGGCCGGCGGCGGCGAGGAACTGGGCGGCATCCGCTCGGTCATGCACCACATGCAGCGCACGGCCATCCAGGGTTCGCCGAACATGCTGACCGCTGTCACCGGGGTCTGGCATCCGGGCGCCGACCGCAACTTCACAGTGGAAACCGAGGGGACGCATCCGTTCCGGAAACCGCTTGAAACACTGCGTATCGGTGACGCCGTGAGGTCCGACCTCCGCCAAGTGACGCTGGAGGACATTACAGCGTTCGCCAACACCACCGGCGACACCTTTTACGCCCACACCAACCAGGAAGCGGCGGAAGCCAATCCGTTCTTCCCCGGCATCGTGGCGCACGGTTACCTCCTGCTGGCCTGGGGTGCAGGGTTGTTCGTGGAGCCTGCCCCCGGGCCGGTGCTGGCAAATTACGGCCTGGAGAACCTGCGGTTCATCACTCCGGTGGCCGCGGGCGACTCCATCCGGGTGACCCTCACCGCGAAGAAGATCACTCCGCGCGAGACGGACGAGTACGGTGAGGTTGCCTGGGACGCTGTGCTGACCAACCAGAACGACGAGATCGTGGCCACCTACGACGTCCTCACCCTCGTAGCCAAGTAGCCGCTTCGAAAACGGCAGGGGCGCCCCGGATCAACCGGGACGCCCCTGCCGCCGCTTTATGCCGGGGTCAGGATTCGGCGCCGCTGTGCAATCCGTCGTCGCTGCTGTCGTCCGACGGCGCTGCTCCGGTCTGGTCTGAAAGGTCCATGTTTCCCCGGGCCTCGTCCATGGTGGGGCCACCGGAGGGGACGCTGTAGGTGTCGGGACGGATGCCCTTGGCCTGTTCCTCGATCAGCGCCTGCTCCTCGCTGAAGCGGATGGCATTGGCTTCGTCTCCGGCGTCGCCGGGAATGTCCTCGCGGACTTTGGACGGGTCCGGAGTGATGTATCCGGCGTCCGGTTCTTCCCTGTGGTTGCTCATGTGTCTAACCTTTCTCTCGGGTGTACTACTCTGTGGGCCGGTCGATGAGGTCCGCTTTCAGGTCCAGCGTCTGGCTGTCCCGGCGGACTTTGAAGCCGACGGTATCGCCGGGGTTGCGGTTCCGGAGTTCAGCCAGGAGTTTCTCAGGCGCAGTCAACTCCACGCCCTCCATGGACTCCAGGACATCGCCGGGGCGGATTCCGGCACGTCCGGCGGGGCCGTCCTCGTCAACGGACAGAACCACCACGCCGGTGGTGGTGTCGATGCCCAGCTGGTCGGCAATCTGCGGGGTCAGTTGGGACGGGGTGAGGCCCAGGTAGGCGTGCTCGGCGGTGCCGTCTGCGAGCAGTTCCTCGGCCACCTCCACCGCGGTGGCGGCAGGTATGGCGAAGCCCAGTGAGACGGCTCCGGCCGATGGCGGGATATAGGCTTCGCTGATGCCGATGATTTCACCGCGCATGTTGATCACCGCGCCGCCCGAGTTGCCGGGGCTGATGGGCGCGTCGGTCTGGATCAGGTCCACCAGCGAAAGGCTGTTGGAAGCGGACCCGGGAATGGAACGGTGGAGCCCGGAGATGATGCCGGCCGTGGCTGTGTTCTCGAAGCCCAGCGGTGAGCCCAACACCAGTGCACCCTCACCCACGCGGGGCAGGTCGCTCTGGTAGACGGGCTTCGGCAGGCCGGTGCGGTCGGCCTGGACCAGAGCCAAATCGGTGACGGGATCAGTGGCCCGCACGGTCCCGGCCACGCGCTGGCCGTCCGCGAATCCGACTTCCACCCTGGTGTTGCCCCGAATAACGTGCTCGTTGGTGAGGATGAGGCCGTCCTCTGAATAGACCACGCCGCTGCCCAGCCCGCCGCCCTCGGTGAAGATGGTCACCACAGACGGGGAAAGGTTGGCTACCAGGTCAGGAATACCGCCGGCTGCGTCAGGTGCCGGCGCGGTGCTGCCGGCAGAACCCGTGGGGCCGGGCTGCGTCGCACCCGGGGACACGGTGCCGCCGGTTGTCGAAGCGGACGTTTCGCTTGGGGCCGGGGGAGTGGGCGAGCCAGTGCACGCCGTAAGGGCCAGGGCGAGCAGCACTCCGCCGGCCGCTGCGCGCGCACGCGCCGGGCGGGATGAACCCTGGCTGGTGGTGGTGCTCATGAACGGCCTCCTGCGGATGCTGGCTGGTTCTACCACCGTAGCCGGGGACCAACAAAAATACCAAGCACGCTTAGTATTTGAGGTCGGCGCAAGGATCCTACGGTTGGGAGTGGAGCCCGTCGAACGCCATGGTTATGACGTCGTCGGCGAGCCTTTCCGGCGAGAGGGAGCCGCCGGGTTTGTACCATTCCACGATGGAGTTGATCATGCCGAACAGGAGCCGGGTGACGGTGCGGGGATCGATGTCCTGGCGCAGCGAGCCCTCGTCCCGTGCAGCGGAAATCAGCCCGGCCACTTTGTGGTCGAACGTGCGGCGGCGTTCCAGGGCGTCGCGTTCAATCTCGGTGTTGCCGCGAAGGCGCAGGAGCAGCGTGACGAACGGCAGCCGGTCCACCAGCACCGCGACCGTTTGCCGGAGCACGAATTCGAGGCGGGAATCGGCTGCACCGGAGGTAGCTTCGGGTTCTTCCAGGATGGCTTCGAGGCCACCGAGCGCATGGTCCAGGGCAAGCTTGAGGAGGTCGCCTTTGGACGGTACGTGGTGGTAGATGGCGGACTTTGAGATGCCCAGGTTGTCCGCGAGGATGCCCATGGACGTGGCGTCGTAACCATGCCGGTTGAAAACGTCCACGGCGATGCGCAGCACCGACTGCTGGTCGTATCCCGGCCGGCCGCGCTTGGCGCCGGCGGCGGAACTGGTGGTGTCAGTGGTGCTGGGCATGAAGCCTAGTTTCTCATGAACGGTCGGTCAGTCGGCGCCGGCTGATGCCCCTAGCCCTTGGGCCGGAGGTCGTAGATGCGCTTCAGCTTGCCGTTGGACCGCTCCAGCGAGCCCGGCTCCACGACGTCCACGGAGCACGAAGAACCCACGTGGATCTTGATCTGCTCCTGCAGGGTTCGCGCCGCCGTCGCGCTCTGCTCGGAGGTCACGGCGTCCCGGCGTTCAATCCGGACCGTCAGCTGGTCCATCCGCTGGCCCTCGGGCCGGGTGAGTTCGAGCTGGAAGTGTGGGCTGAGCTCGGGGATGCGGAGGGCGATTTCCTCGATCTGGGACGGAAAGAGGTTCACGCCGCGCAGGATGATCATGTCATCGCTGCGGCCGGTGATGCGTCCCATCCTCCGGTGCGCGGGGCGGGCGGTGCCGGGCAGGAGCCGGGTGAGGTCCTTGGTGCGGTACCGGATGATGGGCAGTGCTTCCTTGGTAAGCGAGGTGAAGACGAGTTCGCCGTGTTCGCCGTCGCGCAGGACATTCTCCTTGCCCACCACGGGGTTGAAGGCGTCGATGATTTCGGGGCGGAAGTGGTCCTCCCAGATGTGGCTGCCGTCCTGGGTTTCCACCGCCTCGCCGGCGACGCCCGGGCCCATCACTTCGGAAAGGCCGTAGATGTCGCAGGCCTTGATGTTCATGGTGACTTCGAGTTCGTGCCGCATCTCCTGGGTCCAGGGTTCGGCGCCGAGGACGGCGAACTTCAGGGACGTGGAGGCGGGGTCGATGCCCATGTGCGCCATGGCGTCGGCGATGGTCAGGAGGTAGGTGGGCGTGGCCAGGATGGCATCCGGCTGGAAGTCCTGGATGAGCTGGATCTGGCGTTCGGTCTGCCCGCCGGACATCGGGATGACGGTGCAGCCCAAAGCCTCTGCTCCGGCGTGCGCGCCGAGCCCGCCGGTGAACAGCCCATAGCCGTAGGCGTTATGGACCTTCATCCCGGGGCGGATGCCGGAGGCGCGGAAGCTGCGGGCCACGAGCTTGGCCCAGTCCGCCAGGTCCTGTTTGGTGTAGCCGACGACGGTGGGCCGGCCCGTGGTGCCCGAGCTGGCGTGGACGCGGGCTACTTCACCCTGCGGCACGGCGAACATCCCGAACGGGTATTCGGCGCGCAGGTCGTCCTTGGTGGTGAAGGGAAAATTGCCGAGGTCGCTGAGTTCGCGCAGGTCCCCGGGGTGGATGCCGGCGTCGTCGAATTTGCGCTTGTACAGGGGCACGCGCTCGTAGGCGTAGGCAACGGTATGCTGCAGGCGGCTGAGCTGCAGGGCTTCGAGCTCGTCGCGGGAGATCGTTTCTTCGCGGTCAAGTTCGGCGCCGGAGGCAGTGGGCGTGGGTGTTTCGGGGGCGTGGAGGGTCATGGTGTCCTACTTCTTGGGGATGGTCCGGCTGCGTCCGCGGAACTCAGCGATGAGTTCACCCGGAGCCTGGGCGCCCGGGTCGGCAGCGAAAACCTGGATGTCGTACAGGCCGCTGCGGCCGGCGCTGGAACGGCGGTCCGCGACGGCGGTAATCACCTGTCCGCGGTAGGCCGGCTTAAGGAAGTTGATGTCGACGCCGGCGGCTACAGTGATGTTGTTTTCCTCGCCGGGCGCCGGGTGGACCGGGTTGCAGGCCATGGCGAAGGCGGAGTCCGCGAAGGCGAAGATCATTCCGCCGTGCGCCATGCCGAAGCCGTTGAGCATTTCCTGGCGGAGTGTCATCCGGATGGTGGCATGGCCCTCGCTGACGGCAAGGACTTCGATTCCCATCCAGATGGAGGCGTAGTCGTTTTCCAGGATGGGGTGGATGGCCCCGGAAACTGTTGTTTCAGCCATGCGTCATTGCCTCCAGCTTTATTTACCGAATGTTCATTAGGTAATCCCATGAGGCGGTCCGGTGTCAAGGGCGTGCCCGCCGGACCGGGTCAGCGCCGCGTCCCGGTCCGAGTGGTGGAAAAGGCACGGCGGCGCCACTTATGTGGGCCACGAGTCCGGACTGCCCGAAGCCATTCCGGCGAAAAGTGCAAGGATGGGAGGACCGGAACCAGCAGAACAGCAAAAGGGCGGACCATGGCCAAAAGCATCTACGTCAGCGCAACCACTCCCGGATCGGGCAAGTCCCTTGTGGCCCTGGGCCTGGCGGACACCCTGCACCGTCATGCGGACAGGATCGGTTTCTTCAAGCCCGTGGTCCACGGCCCGGACGCGGCGGACGATCCCATGGTGGCCCTGATGAAATCGCGGTTCGCCCTGGAAGATGAGCGATGCCGCGGCGGCCTGACCCACGAGGAGGTCAGGTCCCTGCTTGCAGATGGCAGACGCGAGGACATTGATTCCCGCTGCGTGGAGATCTTCGCGGAAATCTCCCGCCACTGCGACGTGGTAATAGTGGAGGGCACCGACCTCATCGGCCAGGATGCCGCCGTCGAGTTCGACCTCAACGCCCGCCTGGCCAACAACCTCGCCGCCCCCGTGGTTGCGGTGGTGGGCGCCAAGGGGCGGACCGTGGCGGAGGCCGCGGCCGCCGTCGAGGTGGCCCGCAAGGAGCTCGCCGCCGAGAAGTGCGCCTTGCTGGCCATCATGGTGAACCGCGCTGATCCGGACGACGTCGAGGCTATCGCTGCCGCCGTGAAGCCCGGCGCCTCCAAACGGCCGGTGTACGTCCTGCCCGAGCTCGAGGAGATCGCGCGTCCCACCACGGGTGAAGTTGCCGCGGCCCTGGGTGTCCGGCAGATCGCCGGCCGTGCGGACATGGAGCGGGACGTGAAGGACATCAAGGTGGCGGCCATGAACGTGGGCAACTTCCTGAACGTCCTTGACGAGGGCGCCCTGGTGATCGTCCCCGGAGACCGCGCGGACGTGATGGTCGCGTGCCTGGCGTCGTCCTTCTCACCCGAATTCCCGGTGGCCTCGGCGCTGATCCTCACCGGCGGCCTGGCACCGGATGCCAACATCTACCCGCTCCTGGCACAGGCACCATTCCCGGTGTTCGCCGCCGCGGACGATACCTACACCACCGCGCGCCGCGTCTCTGAGGTCCGGAGCGAGATCTGGTCCGGCCACCGCCGCAAGGTCGCCTCCGCCCTGGGGCTCTGGTCCCGCACCGTGGATGAGGCCGAGCTGATGGAGCGGCTGCACCTGCCGCGGGCCGAACGAATGACCCCGCTCCGCTTCCTCCACGACCTCATTGAGCGGGCCCGCGGCCAGCGACGGCACGTGGTCCTCCCCGAGGGGACGGATGTACGCATCCTGCGGGCTGCGGAGATCCTGCACCGCCGCGACGTCTGTGACCTCACTGTCCTGGGGCCGGAGTCGGATGTCCGCGAGCTGGCCGCCGCCCGCGGCATCGACCTGTCCGGAATCAACATCGTGGACCCTGCCACCTCGGACCTGCGGCAAAAATTCGCCGAGCAGTACGCGGGGCTGCGGGCACACAAGGGTGTTGACCTCCCCAAGGCCCTGGAAATCATGCAGGACGTCAGCTACTTCGGCACCATGATGGTCCAGCTCGGTGTGGTGGACGGGATGGTGTCCGGCGCGGCCCACACCACCGCGCACACCATCCGGCCGGCGCTGGAGTTCGTGAAGACCCGCGAGGGCGTGAAGATCGTCTCCTCGGTGTTCCTGATGCTGATGCCGGACCGGGTGCTGGTCTACGGCGACTGCGCAGTGAACCCGGACCCTAACGTTGAGCAGCTGGCGGACATCGCGCTCGCCTCAGCTGAAACGGCTGCGCAGTTCGGCGTGGAGCCGCGGGTGGCCATGCTGTCCTACTCCACCGGCGGCTCCGGCTCAGGTGAGGCGGTGGACGAGGTGCGGCAGGCCACCGAACTGGTGCGGCGGCGCCGCCCTGATCTCGCCGTCGAAGGCCCCATCCAGTACGACGCCGCCGTGGATGCCTCGATCGCGGAGTCCAAAATGCCGGGATCCTCGGTGGCCGGCCAGGCCACCGTGTTTATCTTCCCGGACCTTAACACCGGCAACAACACCTACAAGGCGGTGCAGCAGAGCTCCGGTGCCGTCGCCGTCGGGCCAGTCCTGCAGGGCCTGCGGAAGCCGGTCAACGATCTCTCCCGCGGCTGCACGGTGGAGGACATCGTGAACACGGTGGCCATCACAGCCATCCAGGCGCAGGCGCCGGCTTTGTAAGCACGCAAAGGACGACGCCGGCACCCGGGTGGGGGCCGGCGTCGTCCTTTCGCGTGGGTCAGCTGTTGTCCGGCTTCGCCAAGCTCTCGGAGTCCTCCTGCTTGGCCGGCTCATCGGACAGGCCCTGCGGGGTGAGGTCGAGGTCCTCAAGGTTCTCCGGCGCCTGCGGGGACTCGCCCGTTTCACCGGCCTTGCTGGCGCCGGTGTCATCCAGGGCGGGGTTGGCGCCCTCGACGCCGGCAGGGTCCTTGGTGCCGGAGCCCCCAGCGTTCAGCGGCGCGGTGCTGCTGGATCCGGTGTTGGTGGGGTCGTTCTCGTCGATCGAAGTGGGCTCGTTCGTCATGGAAGTGTCCTCTCGGGCGTGGTCCAGCCTGTCCGCCGACTCTAGGCACAGCCGGCTTCCATCCGCAAGGAAACAGCGCCGCTGCCGGGGCAACCTATAGTGTGGTTTGAACCGCAGACGCCAGGCTCAGGAGGCCCGCATGCTCGTCCTCGTCATCAATTCCGGCTCGTCCTCGCTCAAGTACCAGGTGCGTGATGTCGCTGCCGGGAGCGTACTCACGGAGGGGCTGATCGAAAAGATCGGGATGGGCAACGGCGGTGACGGGGACGGCGAGATCGTGGGCCCCCGGGACCATGCCGAGGCGCTGGAACAGGTGGACGCCGCCATCCACCAGGAGCTCGGCGACCTGGAGCTGGCCGCGGTGGGGCACCGGGTGGTGCACGGCGGCGAGCGTTTCGCGGAACCCGTGCTGGTAGACAACGAAATCACCCGCGCCATCGAACGGCTCAACCCGCTGGCGCCCCTGCACAACCCCGCCAACGTGCTGGGTATCCGCGCCATCACCAAAAAGTGGCCGGACATGCCCCAGGTGGCCGTCTTTGACACCGCGTTCCACCGCACCCTTCCGGAGCAGGCGTGGCGCTACGCCGTGCCGGATGAACTCTACACAAACCACGGCATCCGCCGCTACGGCTTCCACGGCACGTCCCACGAGTACGTGACGCGCCAGGCCGCGGCACTGCTGGACCTTCCGGTTGATGAGTTCGACGGCGTCATCGCCCACCTGGGCAACGGCGCCTCCGCCACCGCGATCCGGGGCGGCCGCTCGGTGGATACGTCCATGGGCTTCACCCCGCTGGAGGGCCTGGTGATGGGAACCCGCTCAGGGGATCTCGACCCCTCCATCCTGGTCTTCCTCGGCAGGGCGGGCTGGACCCCGGAAGACCTCGACACCATGCTGAACCGGGAATCCGGGCTGAAGGGCCTGGCCGGCAACAACGACATGCGCTCTGTCGTGGAGGCCGCAGAATCCGGCGACGCCAGGGCGGACACAGCGCTCGCGGTTACCTCTTACCGGCTGGCCAAGTACATCGGCGGCTACCACGTGGCCGTGGGCGGAGCCAAGGCACTCGTATTTACCGCCGGAATCGGCGAGAACTCCCACCAGTTCCGGTCGCTCGTGGCGGAGAAGCTGGGCGCCCTGGGCATACAGCTCGACCCCGGCCTAAACGCAGAGCGGTCCAGGGAGCCGCGCGTTATTTCCACGCCGCAGTCCGCCATCCCTGTCCTGGTGATTCCCACCGATGAGGAGCGGGCCATCGCGGAGGCGACAGCCGCCGTCGTTTCCGCCTCAGTGGCGCGGTAACCGCCCTCCTGAACCAAGGAGCAGCCTTTCCCCATGCCTGATATCACCCTGCCCATCCGTACCGAACGGCTGATCCTGCGCCGCTTCGAAGGCGGCGACCTTGATGCGTTCCATGCCTACCATTCACTGGCTGAGACCGCCCGCTTCCTGCCCGGACCGGCCAAAACTTACACGCAGTCAATGGAGCGGGTGGGCCGGTACGCGAACTTTGTTTTCGCGAAGGAGGGCGACTGGGTGGCGCTCGCCGTCGAGGCAGAGGACGACGGCGGGCTGCAGGGTGAGGTGGTCCTCAAATGGTTGCCGGGATACGGCCAGGGCGAAGTGGGCTGGAGCCTGGCGCCCGGGGCCAGGGGCAAGGGTTACGCCACGGAAGCGGCGGCGGCCGTGCTCCGCCTCGGCTTCCAGGAGCTGGGCATGCACCGGATCGAGGCGCGCCTTGATGAACTGAACGCAGCATCTGCTGCGCTTTGCTGCCGCCTGGGCATGCGGCAGGAAGCGCGGCACGTGGACAAATGGCACTACAAAGGCCAGTGGGCCACCGAGCTGATCTATGCAGTCCTGGCTGACGAGTGGCGCGTGGACCAGGCGCTTAAGCGGCAGGCCCGGCAGGGCGGCTGACTGGGCTACGCACGCCCCTTGAGGATCAGGTTCCAGTAGACCTGCGGGAAGAGGTCCCGGTCCACCACCCAGGACAGCTTGCTCTCGTTCCATGTGGGGATGCGCGGGATGGTGGGCATGGGACGGTACCGGTCATCAAACTCGGCAAACACCACGGTATTGCGAGATACCGTGAACGGGCAGACGGAGTAGCCGTTGTACTTGGCCGGCAGCGGTTTCCCCTTCCGGGCGGCCACCAGGTTCTTGGCCAGGACCATCGTCTGTTTACGGAGGGCTCCGCCGGCTTTCGAATTGGTGGTAGCCGCGGCGTCGCCCAGGGACCAGACATTGGGGATCCGGATGTGCCGAAGCGTCTGCCGGTCCACCTCAACGAAGCCGCCGTCGTCCCCGGCTGCCGGCAGGTTTGACGCCTTGAGCCAGTCAGGCGCGGACTGGGGCGGGACGGCGTTGAGGACGTCGTAGTGCAGGTTCTCCTCAGCGCCGGACTCGGTGTTCCGGATGGTCGCCTTCTGACTGGCGGCATCCACGGCTACGAGTTCGCTGTTGGTCCACAACTCAATGCCGTACTCCGCAATCTTGCGGTCCAGCTCCCGGTCAACCTCCGGCACCCCGAAAACAGTGGGATAGGGCTGGACCATCACAACCCGGATCTTGTCCAGGACGCCCTGTTCCTTCCAGTAGTCGCAGGCAAGGTACATGGGTTTCTGGCTCGCGCCGGCGCACGTGGCAGGACCTGCCGGCATGGTGAACACTGCCGTGCCCGATGTCAGTCCGCTGAGGAGGGTCCAGGTCTTAGATGCCAGCTCAAACTCGTAGTGCGAAGTGCCGTGCGGTGAATGCACTGCCTCGGCCAGGCCGGGCACCGCGGCCCAGTCGAACTGTATTCCCGGGCAGACCACCAGCTGGCCGTAGGAAACAGCTGATCCTGACGCCAGGCTTACGGTGTTGGCGTCGGTGTCCACGGCCACTGCGCTGTCCCGGATCCACCTGACGCCTTTGGGAATCACTGACTCCTGGGTCCGGACCGCTTCCTTCGCGGACGCCCTGCCCCCGGCAATGTGGGAGAACAGCGGCTGGTAGAGGTGGTGGTCCTTCGGCTCAACCACCGCCACGTCCTTCACGCCGTAGCGCTCCAGCCGGGCCGCCAGCGCGATTCCGGCGTTCCCACCGCCGATGATGACCACTTCGTGCTGTGCTGCCACCGGGTTACTTCTTTTCCGTCAGGGCGGAGGCTTTATGTGCTGCCCGTGCGCCGGTCTTCGCGGATTCTACGATGTACTGCGGTTCGTCCTCGCTGGCCCGGTGCGTGTGTCCGTCCAGCTCGAAGTCGCTGGTTTTCTTCTCCACAATTTTGCCGTGCGTCTTGCCCTGCGAGGTGTTCCACTCCACGGACGTTCCCTTGCTTAACGACATTCTGTTCTCCTAGCTGGGGTTTTCGGTGGGTCGGGGCTCAGCGGCGGGCGCCGTGCCCCCAGTATCCGCCGTTGGCACCGGCGGCTCAATGGGCGCGTACGACGCCGGCGGGTCAACGGGGGCGGGCTGCGTCGCCGGGGCGGTGGCGGCCCCGGTTCCTGCCGGAGCAGGTGCCGGCGCGGTTGCGGGTGTTTCGCCAGTAGCAGGGGTTTCGGTGGGCGCGGTGCCCGCTGCCGGCGCAGTTGGGGGCGCAGCGGTGTCCGTAGCAACCGGCGCCAGCGTCTCGTTAGACTGGGCGGCGCTTGGATCAGCCTTGATGATGGCCCGAATCTGCTCCTTGTAGGCGGCAAGCCGGGCCTGGATTTCCGAGAGCGGAACGTTGTGGATGTTCCGGCCGTACTCGGCGATTTCGGCCCACAGCGCCATGAGCTGCTCCATGCCGGCATCGCTCAGGGGACCGTCCAAAGTTAGGACGAGCTGGCTGGCCAGGGCGTAGGTGAGGCATTCAACGCAGTTGTAGTTGGCGGCCGCGGACAGGTTTTCCGGTACCACCACGTCCGCCTGGCCTACGACAAGGACCACCTGGAAGCCCACCGCCACGGCGGCGCAGCCGGTGCAGCTGGCAAAGGCGTAGGCCTCGTTCCGGGTATCGACGGGTCCGCCGTCCTCGGCCCACACCAGCGCGAAAGCCACGCTGTAGGTGACTGATCCGTCGGTGGTGTTCACGGCAAGCGCCTGGTTGCCGTCCTCCTTCGAGGCGGCCGGCCGGTCAAACGGGAACACCCAGGACGGGGCGGCGGAGCCGGGAGAAGAAGACGGGGACCTGGTAGGGCCGGACCCCGGCGAAGCCTCCACCGGAACCAGCACCATGCTCAGCTGCGGGTTCTCCCGGGTGGGCAGGGGCGCAGCATCAGGCCACAGCGCCAGTGTCATTCCGCTGCCGCCCTCCCGCAGGACGGTGCTTGCTGCCGGGAGGACGGACGCTGTTGCGTCAGCCAGCGTGCCGCGTTCGTATGGCTGCACCGGACGGTACGTCCCGCCGTCGGGCAACCAGGCCCAGGCCAGCCCGGCCAGCAGTACCGTCACCGCGCCCATGGCGGCGGTGCGCTGCAGGACCTTGCCGCGGGTCTTCTGCCAGAGCCCGGTGACCAGCTGCCTCAGCAGCCGCAGCAGGATGTAGAGCATGCCCAGCACAGGAAGGGCGACGGCCACGATAGCCAGGACACGTACGGCGGCGCCGGCAGGGTCCCCGGCGGAGAGGCTTTCGGCCAGCAGTTCCTGCTGCCTGGCGGCACTGCTCCATGCAGTGGCCAACAGCCGCGGCAGGGCGAGCACCATCATGGCCAGGCTGAACAGCAGCAGCGGCACGGTGACCAGCACCCACGCCGTGACCACTGCCCGGGCCCATGGCTTGAGGACTTTGTTCTCCGGCCTTTTCCAACGCCAGGGGAGCAGGCCCAGCAGTACGGGTTTGATGCGTTGGAAGAGGTCGGGCACCCCCGTGGCGTCGGCCAGGATGTGGTAACCGTCGAACCGGACCAGGGGGAGCAGTTGTCGGACCATCTGCAGGATCTGGGTTACTACCACCAGCAGCAGCGCATCAAAGCCGGTGGCCCACCACAGGCCCATGACGGCCACCGCAATTATCGCGTTGAAGTACAGGCCGCCGAGGTCTGTCCGCAGCCTGCCGCCGCGGCCCAGCCGGTACGAGTCGGTGACGTCCGTGAAAAAGGCCGGCCAGACCAGGTATAGCCCGGCGCCCATGGCCCCGGGCGTGGCTCCGCCCCTGCGCGCGGCGGCGGCGTGCCCGAACTCGTGGAAGCCCGCGGAGACGATGGTGATGGCAAAGATCAGCAGGAGTAGGACAGGGTTTTCGAACGCTTCATGGGTGGCCGATCCGAGCCCCTTCACCATGAGCACCCACCAGCTCACTGCCAGGAATGCCGCGGTCACCGCTGCCACGATCAACGGGTTGAACAGGGTTGCGAAGGGCGCGGTGATCCTGCGGGTGCGCTTCGGATCCGTCACCGTGTAGCGGAAGCGCATCCCCAGCAGCGGGTCAGCTTTCCGGACCTCCGGCTGGGACCCGTCCGCGAGGCGGAGCAGGCCCAACGGCAGGAGCTGGGAGTCCATCAGCGTGCGGACGTTGTCCGCGCTGACCAGCCTTCGGGAAGCGGCGCTGGCGTGCTGGGCGATCTCCTCGAGGCCGCGCTGGCCGTCCACCGCCTCGAGCACCAGAAACAGCAGTGGTGTGAGCTGGAGGGTCTGACCGTCCGCGCGGCGGACCAGCGAGGGCGCCTCCCGGTAGCCCGATCCCTCGGCCCTGCCGATCAGCTGGACGCCGTCGGCCAGGGCGGGAACCAGCAGCGGGTGCCCGGTAACGGGGGCAGCGGACGGTGGCGGGCTGCCCTGGGAGCGCAGCCCGCCGGTAGTGCGGCTCATCTGTGCTTACTGCTCGAGGTCGGACTGCTGGTCAGCGGAGGCGTTGGCCTCGCCCTCGATGTGCTGGGAGATAATGGCGTCCTGTTCGGCCACGGCATAGGCCTGGCTGTCGATGGAACCGATGTTCGCGGCGACGGCAGCGTCGATCGGGGCGGCGACGTTCGCGTTGGCGGCTACTGCGCCGTTGATCGGCGCGGCGATGTCCGCATCGGCGGCGAGGTCCACGTTGACGTTGAGCAGGTCACCGTCCAGCGCGGCTGCTGGATCCACCGGCAGGGCGCCGACGTCGGGCAGTTCTCCGCCCAGGCCGTCTTCAGGCACGATGCCATCGGTGGACGTACCGTCGGGAAGGAGGCTGCCGGCGTCGGGAGTGGTGCCAGTGCCAGCAGCTTCGGTGCCGCCCGCCTCGGTGGTGGCACCGCCGTCGTCTACGGTGTCGTTGCCCTGGTCGATGATGCTGTCCTGGGTGGATTGGGCGTTCGCGTCCGCCGCAATGCCCTGTTCGATCATGACGCCCTGATCGGCGAGTGCCTGTGCGTCCGATCCGTAGGAGAGGATGTTTGCAGAGGCCGCGGCGTCAATCGGCGCGGCCACGTTGGCGTTCGCCGCCACGGCAAGGTCGATCGGTGCGGCGGCGTCGATGCCGAGGTCCAGATCCGCATTCAGGTCAAGGACAGAAGCAACTTCCTTGTCCGGCAGCGCTGTTGCCTGCTCCGACAGCAGTTCGTCGTCGGTCAGGGGACGCATTTCCTTTTCCATGCTCACGCAAACCTCCACATCCGGCACCGGTTGGCCTGCCCCCAGCGGGCAGCCAGCGCCAGACAATAGTAAGCATGGTTAGCTTTTTTCGGTACCGGAGCAGATCCTTTTGCGGGGGTATTACCGCAGGCCAGCGCCGGGAAGCAATTCAGTGGCTCCGAGTGAATCGGCGATGAACGCGTAGTCCCAGGCCCTTTCGCGCCACTGCACGTAGCGGCCGGACGCGCCGCCGTGCCCGCCGTCCATCTCGATTTTCATCACCACCGGTTCAGAGCCCGTGGTCCGGTTCCGCAGCTCCTGCACCCACTTTGCCGGCTCCACAAACAGCACGCGGGTGTCGTTGAAGGACGTCACGGCGGCGATCTTCGGGTAGGCCGCCGCGCGGACGTTCTCGTAGGGGGAGTACGACTTCATGTAGGCGTAAACCTCCGGGTCCGTGATGGGGTTGCCCCATTCCTCCCACTCAAGGGCGGACAACGGCAGCTCCGGGTCCAGGATGGTGGTGAGGGCGTCCACGAACGGCACCTGGGCCACAATCGCGGCGTACTTCTCCGGGGCCATGTTGGCCACGGCCCCCATCAGCAGTCCGCCGGCCGAGCCACCCATGGCCGCGATCCGCGCCGGGTCCACCCAGCCCGAGTGCGCCAGCCAGTCCGTGGCAGCGACGAAATCGGTAAAGGTGTTTTTCTTGGCGAGCTTCTTTCCGTCCTCATACCAGTGCCGGCCCAGCTCGCCGCCGCCGCGGATGTGGGCGATCACAAACACCACACCGCGGTCCAGCAGGGAGAGCCGGGCGATGCCGAAGCCGGGATCCATGCTCAATTCATAGGAGCCGTATCCGTACACCAGGCCGGCCGCCGTCGAATCCTGCTTGACCGCCTTGTGGCGCAGCACGGAGAGAGGGATCCGCGTGCCGTCTGCCGCCGTTGCCCATTCGCGGGTGGCCACGTAGTCCTTGCCGTCGTAGCCGCCCAGGACCGGGCTTTCCTTCCTTAGCAGCAGCTCACCCGCGGGCTGCCGGGGAGTGGGCAGCACAAAATCATAAACGCGCGAGGGCGTGAAGTAGGACGTGTAGCCGAGGCGGATTACCGGCGCCTCGTAGTCCGAGCCCCCGACTCCAGCGGTGTACAGCTCCTCATCAAAGGCGGGCTCAACGGCCGCTTCCTGGGCAGCCGTGCCCAGGCCTTCAAGCCCGATCACCTGCACGCGCTCGATGGTGTCTTTGCGGATGGATACGACCAGGTGTGTGGAAGTAACGCCTGCGCCGTTGACGCGGACGTCCCCGGAGTGTTCGACGACGGTGTCCCACCGCTGATCGGCGAGCGGCTTGTGAAGCTCTGCCCAGTCCGTCAGGGAGACCATGGAGTTGATGGCACCGCGGTTGTGGGTGAGCAGGATGCGTTCGGTCTTTAGGCCGTCCGGGCCCGGCAGCAGGAAGGGTTCGGCCTCGTACAGCACGCGCTCATCGCGGGAAATCACGGTGGTGAGTTCCTGGCTGGGATCATCGAAACGGAGCAGGCGCGTTTCGCTGTACTCGGAGCAGCCGATGCCCAGCACGAGGTAGCGCCGGTCCGCGGAGAGTTCGAAGCCCAGCCACATGGCGACGTCGTCCTCCTGGTAAACCACCACGTCCTCGCTGACGGGCGTTCCCAGTGTGTGGGCCTTGACCTGGTACGGGCGCCAGGAATCGTCAACCACTGTGTAGAAGATGCGGGTGCCGTCGGGGGAGAAGGAGACGCCGTAGAACACGTTCTCGATGACGTCATGCAGGAGTTCGCCGGTCCGGAGGTCCTTAATGTGCAGGGTGAAGCGTTCGTCGCCGGCATTGTCCACGGCATAGGCGTAGAGGTTGCCGTCGACGGTGACAGCTGTGCCGCCGACGGAAAAGAACGGCTTTCCTTCCGCTTCGACGTTGCCGTCCAGCAGGATTTCCTCGCCTGGAATCTCCACGCCGGGTTCCACCGCCGGGGGCGTCCAGTCATCCACCGGGTTGCCGCTGTTGCCGGCACGGACCCGGCACTGGATGCCGTATTCCTTGCCTTCCACCGAGCGGCTGAAGTACCACCAGCCGTCCTTCCGGTGCGGGACGGACAGGTCCGTCTCTTGCGTGCGGCCCTTAATTTCCTGGAAGATCGCTTCACGGAGCGGCTCCTGGTGCGCGGTGACCGCTTCCTGGTAGCTGTTCTCGGCCTCCAGGTGCTCCACTACCTCGGCAGAATCCTTATTCCGCAGCCACTCGTAGTTGTCCACGAACGTGTCCCCATGGTGACGCCGCTCGAACGGGATCTTCTTGGCAACCGGGGGATTCGGGGCGGTGGCGGCGGTGCGGGCGGAATCCTGCAGCGGAGTCTGGGTCATGAGTTCAAATATATCCACCCGCCATGACAATGAACCGGCCGTTCGCTACCGGACGAGAACCCTGGCGATGCCATGCCAGGTTGGGTCGCTGAACCGAGCCAACCGGGACCATGGCCTGCCGGCGCACCCGGGAGGGGGCTGCCCTAGTGGGGCTCCGGAGGCAGGCGTATTCTGTTTCCGCTAAGGCAACATCCGCCCAGCGTGAGAGGGGAAGTTTATGACCATCCCGCCAGTGCACGAGCCCGAGCCGTTTCCGCCGGAGCCGGGCCCAAGCCCTGATCCTGCCCACCCCGGCCATCCTGGTCCGCCGCCGCCCAACCCATTCCCGGTGCCGGAGCCTCCCGGGCCGCTGCCGGTGCCGGATCCCGGGCCTGCACCGCTTCGCCCGGACCCCACCCGAAGCTGAACGGCAACCCGTCACGTGAAGGGGTCTTCGCACGCTGCGAAGGCCCCTTTTCGTGGCCGGGCGCCCGGTCAGGAGCAGGAAAAATTTTTCCCGGAACCACTTGCAGATCTTTTTGGCCAGTGCTAAAAAATCTATATCAGCCAATACAGATCGGCTGGTACAAAAACTATGTTGGACCGTCTCTCACGAGGAGGGAAGCCATGTTGATGCGAACCGATCCGTTCCGCGAGCTGGACAGGCTGGCCCAGCAGGTCCTCGGCACGGCAGCGCGTCCGGCAGCGATGCCCATGGACGCCTGGCGCGAAGGCCAGGACTTCGTAGTCGCCTTTGATCTGCCCGGTGTTGCAGCGGACTCAGTGGACCTTGATGTCGAACGGAATGTCCTGACGGTGCGGGCAGAACGCCCTGAACCTGTAGGCAAGGATACCGAGATGATCGCCTCCGAGCGGCCGCGCGGCGTGTTCAGCCGCCAGCTGATCCTTGGTGACACCCTGGACACCGACAACGTGAAGGCGTCTTACGACGCCGGCGTCCTTACCCTGCGGATTCCTGTCGCTGAGAAGGCCAAGCCGCGTAAAATTGAGATTGAGACGAAGGGGGCAAAGCAGGAAATTTCCGCCTAGTCCCCAGCAGGATCGGGATGTCGGGCAAAGACTGTTGACTGCCTTTTGGGCGGATAGCCATTCTGAGCACGCCACAGCGCTGGACGCGCACGGGCAGGGTAGGCCTGCATTTCCCGATACGGTGGCCCCCGGTTTCGGCCGGGGGTCGTCCCATGTCCGGGCTGGAACCGCCGGGGATGGCTTTAGGTGTTCAGCTCCAGCATCAGGGCGGGCAATTCGTCGGCCAGTTCGCGGGCCAGGAATCCCAGTGGGCCCAACCTGCTGGCGAGCCGGTCTGCTGCCGCGGCGTGAAGGTGGGTCCCCCAGCATGCCGCCTGCGCGCTGGTGGTTCCCCGGGCGCGCAGGCCCGTGATCGCCCCGGCCAGCACGTCCCCGCTCCCGGACGTTCCCAGGCCTCCGTACCCGGTAGTCATCTTCCAAAGTTCCGATTCCTCCGGTGCGTCCCCGCCGGAGGGTCGGCCGATGAAGCCCTGGCAGCTCACCACGGCCTGGAACTTGTCGGCGATCTCAGCAATATCTGCCGGCAGGTCCTCCACGTCGCGCTCCAGCAGGACAGCGGCTTCCTTCGGGTTCGGCGTGAGGATCAGCCGCCCCTTCCACGGATCCAGCCGGTCCGCCACCTTCACCAGGCCGCCGAGGGCGTAGGCATCAAGCACGACGGCGGGACCTCCGCCTGTGGTCCCCCCACCAGAGCCTGAATCACCGGAGCCGCCCGATTCCCGGTCCAGCAGTGCCCGCAGCAGCTCCTCGGCGAGGTCCGGATCGTCAAGCCCGGGGCCCACCAGGATCGCATCGGCGCGGTCGAGATAAGAAGAAATCCGGTCCAGGCCCTCACCTGTCAGCGACCCCTCGGCGGTTTCCGGAAGCCCCATCGCCCCGCACTCCGGGAGGGCCACGCCCAACTGCATTGCTACCGACTCGGCCACGGCGAGCGTGAGCTTTCCGGCGCCTGCCCGCAACGCAGCGGTACCTGCCAGGAGTGCCGCTCCGGGGGTGGCCCGGGCACCGCCGATCACCAGCACGGAGCCCCGCGAATACTTGTCCGCGCCCGGCGCCGGCAGCGGCCAGTCGCGCAGCAGGGACGGCGTCACCAGCGTGGGCGACGCGGTGCCGGTTCCGGCGGTGGCTACGGAATCACTTTGGGTGGACACTGGCGTCTCCTGCGTGTTCGGTCACTGTTACGCCCTGCTCGGTAAGGTGGTCCGCCACGTTGAAGCTTTCCAAGGTCCATGGCCCTTCGCCGGACGGCCGCACATAGCGGGTCAGGGAAGCGTTGAGGACGGATGTGCCGGCCGCAAGGTCCAGGATTTCCCGCTCGGTCATGCCCTCCAGCACGTAGCGGAACAGCAGGATCACGGCGTCGTGGCAGACAAGCATTACCCGGTGGCCTGTGCCAAGGTTGTTCAGCTCATCCAGGACGGACCGCAGCCGCAGTGCCACGTCCGCCCAGGATTCACCGCCCGGGGGCCGGTAGTACATCTTCCCCAGCCACTCGCGGCGCTCCGCTTCTTCCGGGAAGCGGTTTTCAACACCGCGGCGCGTCAGCCGGTCCAGGATGCCGAGTTCGCGGTCGCGCAGGCGTTCATCCGTCCGCACCTTCACCGGCCAGCCCGCTGCCTCAACAGCGATCTCGGCCGTCTGGCGTGCACGGGCGTAGGGGGAGGAAACCACTGCGTCGGGCCGGAGGTCCTCTGCGATGCGGGCCAGCGCGGCACCCAGGGCCTTGGCCTGTTCCTGCCCGGTGCCGGACAGGTTTACGTCCGCGTCCCGGGCGGGGACCTCAATGACCTCCGCTCCGGCCAGCCGCGCATCCGTGGCCGCCACGTTGCCTTCACTCTCACCGTGGCGGATCAGGATCAACTCCACCGCCCCGGCTTCCTGGACAGCCTCTGCCAGTCCGTCTTCTTTCACAAAGCCTCACCCCGTCCGTGTGCCGTGCCGAATGCAGGAACATTACCAGCGGCGTACCCAGAGGGCGGGGCAAGTAAACGACCAACAGGGAACGGACGACGGCGGAACCCCCCGGTGCGCAGCAAGTGGCGCGCGCCCCGGGAAGCCCCGCCCACCGCCCCGCCCACTGCTCCGGCTACCTCTCCGGCGTCAGCACCTTCGAAAACACTGTGGCGCCGTTCGCGTTGCGGAGGCTTGCGGTAAAGCTGCTGTCCTCGCCCAACTGCACGTGCCCGAAGAACTGGTTTTCGCCGTCGCGCGGTGACTCGCCGGGAAAGCGCCCGGCTTTGGCGAAGACCACCTCCGGGCCGAAGGTGCCGTCCATGGGATTGGGGCCGAAGGACCCTGCGGCAATGGGCCCGGCCACGAATTCCCAGAAAGGATCGAAGTCCGTGAAGGCGGCGCGCTCGGGGGAGTAGTGGTGGGCGGCGCAGTAATGCACATCCGCCGTCAGCCACACCACATTCTTAACCCGGTTGTGCTTGAACGCACTCAGTACCCCTGCGATCTCCAGCTCGCGGCCCAGCGGCGCGCCGGCGTCGCGGTTCGCCAGGCTCTCCTGGTTCACGGTGCCGTCGGGGACGATGATGCCCAGCGGCAGGTCTGCGGCAATCACCTTCCAGGTCGCCTTGGACCTGGTGACCTCACGGACGAGCCAGTCCACCTGCTCCTGACCCAGGATGTTGGTGGCGTAGGGTTCCTTGCCGTCGGTGTTCGGGGACTTGAAAGTGCGCATGTCCAGGCAGAAGATGTCCAGTTGCGGGCCCCGGCTGATCTTCCGGTAGATGCGCGCGGGCTGGTACTGGCCGGCATCCTCGAACGTACCTGGGCGCCAGAGCGCGGACGAGTCGGCGATCGGCATGTTCTCCTGCCACGCCTGCCGGCCGCGGGCCGCAAGGGTGTTGACATCGCGGACGGTGTAGCGCGGGTCATCCAGGATTTCACCCGGGTACCAGTTGTTGGTGGTCTCGTGATCGTCCCAGTTGGCGATCACCGGCACCTCCGCGAACATGGCACGCATGTTGGCGTCCATCGAGTTGTACCGGTGCCGGCCGCGGAACTCCGTGAGGGTTTCGGCCACCTTGGACACCTCCTCGGTCACCAGGTTCCGCCACACCTGCCCGTCCTTCTCCACCACGGCTTCGGTCAGCGGGCCGTCAGCGTAGACGGTGTCCCCTGAGTGGATGAAGAAGTCCGGCCGGGTCTGGTGCATGGCCCGGTAGCCGCGCATCCCGCCGATCTCCTCGTTGATGCCCCACCCCTGCCCGGCGGTGTCGCCGGTCCAGACAAAGCTCTGGGCGGACGACGCCGGCACCTCACCTCCGGCGCTCGTCTCGCCGGTGCGCCCCTTGCCGTTGACCGTCCCGGCGTCCGGAGCCGTGCGGAAGGTGCCGCGGACCGTCTCACCCGCAGCACCGCCGTCGTCCTCGAAACTGATCTCCAACGCAAAGCGGGTGTTGGACGGCAGGTTGCCCGCGTGGATCTTGGCAGTGAAGTCGGACGCCTGGGTGGCGCGCGGCCCGCGCAGGGTGCGTTCAAAGGAGCCACGGCCGTGCAGGACCTGGCCGCTGTCGTCAATCGCCCGCAGCAGCGCCGTCATCCGCCCGGCGCCCGAAGCGCGGGACCAGAGCACGGCGGAGTCGGAGGTG
Organism: Arthrobacter sp. sptzw42; assembly: GCF_059089685.1. Lineage (NCBI taxonomy): Bacteria > Bacillati > Actinomycetota > Actinomycetes > Micrococcales > Micrococcaceae > Arthrobacter > Arthrobacter sp. sptzw42. The sequence continues at coordinate 225,238 of NZ_JBNHEX010000004.1, read as the reverse complement.
ACGTCGCCCGTGGCGATGCCGCTGGGAAGGGTGAGCCGGTTGCGGACCAAAGCAACGCCGGCGGGCGCGCGGAAGGGGGCAGCCTGGGCAGTTGCAGGGGTGGCGGCCAGTGCGGCAGCGAGGACGGAACCTTTGACGATGGTACGGCGGGAAATGTCAGTCATGGTGCCAGCCTCCCGGCCCCCGGCGCACAGACTGTTTCCCTTCGATGAACGGGCGGTGAGCCAGGGCTGAACAGCTGGACGGGGCACGTCCGCCCGCCCCTCCGGCTCCGGACCTATGGCACCGCGAACTCCCCGATCCGGCCCTCCCGCAGGGCTGCCCCCACAGCGTAGATGGCGCCGTAGTCCGGAAGCAGCACCGACTGCCCGGCGATAAAGCCGTTGCCGGCCGTAGGCAGCGTCATCGTACCGATGGCGTTCACGTCCAGGTTCCGGAGGCTGTATGCGAGGATGGCGGCCTGCACAGGGTCAAAGCCCTTGTTCACCGTCAGGCAGCAGGATGCGAAATCCACCAGGCTCCGGACGGCCGTCACGTCGTTCAGGGCGCCGCCGGCAGTGAGGCGGGCGAGGACGGCGCGGAGCAGGATCTGCTGGTTGCGCACGCGCTGGAAGTCGCCGTCCACGAACGCGTACCGCTCCCGGACAAACTCCAGCGCCGCCTGGCCGTCCAGGTGGTTCACACCCGGCCCGAAGACGTGCCCGGTATCGTGCGTGGACTGGAACGGGACGGGAACGTTCACGTCGATGCCGCCCAGCCCGTCCACCATCAGTTTGAAGCCACCGAAGTCCAGCATCAGGGTGTGGTCGATGGTGATCCCCAACAGCTGCTGCACCGTCCGGGTGGCCATGTCGATCCCGCCGTACTGGAGGCCCGCGTTGATCTTCCCTCCGCCGAAGCCGGGGATATCCACCCACATGTCCCTGTTCATGGACACGATGTACAGGGTCCGGCGGTCGGCCGGGACGTGGACCAGCATCAGGACATCGGCACGTTGGTCCATGGGCTGGCCGGTTGCCTCGGTATGGGCTGCCGCGTCCTTCGCGATGCCCCGCATGTCGCTGCCGATCACCAGGACGTTCATGGCAACGGCAGGGTGTTCCGGAATAGGCGGCGGAGGAGGCGGGGCCGGCGGCGGGGTTTCGGAAGGTGTTGCAGTTGGGGTGGGTGAGGGGATTTCGCTTTGCGTTGCAGCCGGTTGTGCCTCAGCGCCCGTGCGGTTGAGGCTGACGACGGCGACGACGGCAACCGCCACGAGCGCCAGCGCCAGCAGTGCAGCAATCCACCGGCGCCGCCCGAGCGAAGCCAGGACAGGGCCGCGTGGCCGGGGGCTGGAGGGGCTGGTGCCGGGTTCAGAACCGCCAGGCGAACTCATTGTGCCTCACCTCATTGTGGGGATGGTGGGATCAGTGTCCGCCCGACGAGGCCTCCCTGGCTACAGACGTGTCCAAACTGTCATCTCAGGGAAAGGCGACAGGGTTGCCCGAACGCTACAAGGTCCCGGCACGCGTCCCGGGAACGGGAGCGTTAAGGCGTGCATGGCGAAGGATGGACACGATGGCCGGAGCGAGTTCGTCTTCCATCTGCCGGTACACCTCCGGCGCGCGGCGGTAGGGGTCGATGATGTCGTTCTCTGAGGGGTCCGCAGGCAGCGACAGGTGCCGCACGGCCGCTGCGCTCGCCGGCAAGCCCCGCCAGAAGGCATGGTTGACGGCCAGCAGGTCTCCATCGTCGGACAATCCTGCCTGAGGTTCCTTGTCCCCCGAGGCAGCGGCCCGCCCGTCCAGGACGTCAAGCATCCGGGCGAACTCGCGGATGGTGAAGGTCCGTTTAAGGAGGGACGCGTCCAGTTGCAGGACCTCGCCGCGGTGCCCGGAGGTCATGGTCAGCACCAGGTCCACGCCGCGCAGGATCCTGGGCGTCAGTTGGCGGGCAGCGAAGTTGTCAGGGTCGCCGCCGAAGGTGCGCACGATGTCAGCGGAGATGGGCTGCATGGGGTCGCCCACCATGGCCCGGGTCCCGGCGCTGGCAACCTCGAAACCGCCCGGCAGCACCTGGTTGAGCCCTGCCTGCAGCAGCCGTTCGGCCACGGGGGACCGGCAGATGTTGCCCGTGCAGACGGTCAGGATTCTTACTGGTGCGGGTGAGTCCAAGGGAGATTTCTCTTTCCAGCCGGTGCGTCCGTGCTTTTCAACTTACACGCAACCGCCCGACGCCGGCCGCACCTCCCCGCACGCCCTCTCACTTAACACAGGTTTTCCCGGGATCCTCTTCCACACAACGCAGGTTTTCCCGGGATACTCTCTCACTTATCGCACGGTTTCCCTGGATCCTCTCTCACTTTCCTGCAATAGGCACGATGATATGAGTGTGGAAAGCGCTATCGAACGGGACTGCGTCATCGCCGGCGGCGGCCCGGCCGGGATGGTCCTCGGCTACCTGCTCGCCCGCAACGGCCTGCGCGTAACCGTCCTGGAGAAACACGGGGACTTCCTGCGCGACTTCCGCGGCGACACGGTCCATCCCTCCACCGTGACACTGCTCGGCGAAATCGGGCTGCGCGAAAAGTTCCTGGAACTGCCGCTGACGCGTTTGTCCACCCTGGACGCGGTTATCGACGGCCAGCGCATCACCATCGTCGACTTCAGCACCCTGCCGCGTCCGGACAACTTCCTCGTCTTCGCCCCGCAATGGGACTTCCTGAACTTCCTTGCCCGGGAGGCGGCAGCCTTCCCCAACTTCGAACTGCGCATGTCCACCGAAGCCACCGGCCTCATCATTGAGAACGGCCAGGTTTGCGGTGTCCAGGTGGGAACGGCCGACGGCGGACTGGACATCCGTGCGACGCTTACCGTCGCTGCGGACGGCCGTGCTTCGGTTCTGCGCGCCGCTGCCGGGCTCGCTCCCGATGGATACGGCGTGCCCATCGACGTGCTGTGGTTCAACCTGCCAAAACCGCCCAAGCCACCGCCGGCCACCCTTGGATACGTATCCGCCCAGGGAATGGTCCTCACTATCGACCGCGGCGACAGGTACCAGTCTGGGATGGTCATCCCGAAGGGCGGCTTCGACGAACTTCGCGCCGGAGGAATCGACGCCCTTCAGGCACGGATAACCGCTGCTGCTCCTGTTCTTCAGCCCGTGGTGGGCACCCTCTTGGGCTGGGACCAGGTCAAACTCCTGTCAGTCCAGATCAACCGGCTCCGGCGCTGGTACCGGCCAGGATTCATCGCCATCGGCGATGCCGCCCATGCCATGTCCCCGATGTTCGGAGTCGGCGTCAACTTCGCCATCCAGGATGCCGTCGCCCTATTCAACGCCGTCGCGGAGGACCTAGCAAACGGGGCGGCTCCTGAAGAAAAGCTTGCGGGCGTGCAGCGAAGGCGGGAAATACCCGTAAAGATCATGCAAAGGCTGCAGCGGAATGGCCACAAGGCGCTGGCAAGGGCAACTGCCGGCCGCCGCATCGCACCCCGCTGGCTGGTGGTCCTGATCCGGACCGCTTCGCCGCTGCTGCGTCCGGTCACAGCCCGCTTCGTCGGAATAGGAATCCGCCCCGAACACGTCAAGAGCCGCAGTACCTGAAACTTCAGGCGCTAGCTGCACGCAAAGGCCGCGCTCGATCACCTTCGGGCGGCGGGGGAGGCCCCGGCCTATCCGCCGCGCCGCTTCTTGGCCATAATGAAGAACACAGGCAACGACGCCTGCGCCCGCTGGGTGGGGCTGACAATTTAACCGGAGGTGGCTCTGTGGCTGAGCTGAGCGGCCCCTACACGTACTCGAGCGCGTTGGGAGGCAACGAGTGCGCGGCGGGCACCTTCCACGTAGACGTGGAGGGCTGGAAAATTCAATGGTCGGACGGCATGTACCAACTGCACGGGTATGAGCGCGGCGAAGTGGTCCCCACGGTGGAGCTGCTGTTCTCGCACAAGCACCCTGATGACAGGCCCAAGTGTGAAGACATCGTGGCACAGGTTATTAAGACCGGAGGCTACTTTTGCATGTATCACCGGATTATCGACTCCCGCGGAAGGACCCGGCGCGTCCTCACATCCGGGGAAGCCATGATGGGTGAGGCAGGGAAAGTCACCGCCATGGAAGGGGTCATGATCGACCTCACCTCCACCCTCCAGCGTGAAACCGAGGAAAAAACCCGCGAAGCCGTAGCGGGGGCAACCTCCACCCGCAGCGTCATCGACCAGGCGCGGGGAATCCTGATGGGCCAGCTGAAGTTGGGCTCTGACGATGCCTTCCAGGTGCTGGTGAGCACCAGCAGCCACCGCAACGTCAAACTGGTGGTGGTGGCAGCCGAACTGGTCCAGCTGGCAAACTCGGCGGCTACAGGCGGGTACCTCGACGCCGCAGTGAAGGCCATCGCCCATGACAGCAGGTGGCCGGGAAGCGCCGCGCGCCGGGCCGGCTAAAAGTGTCATAGTGCAAAACTTGGAGTGGGAACCGAGCCTCGCTCTGTAGAATGGACCGAAGGTGCGCCGGGAAGTCTGGTCGGCAATAAAATTGCCGAGCCCGGATATAAGGACGCTTTATGAGCCAAATGCCCCCGCCCAACCCCGCCCGCTCCACTATTTTTGGGCGCGGCAGTTATGCCGAATCCCTACGGATTGGGGAGATCCTTCGCAAAGAGACCGTGGGCGGAGCCCTGCTGGTTGCGGCAGCAATCATTGCTCTGGTTTGGGCCAACTCGCCCGCCGCCGACAGCTACTTCGCCCTGCGGGATTACAAAGTAGGGTACGAACCGTGGCACCTTGACCTCAGCCTCGGCGCTTGGGCGGCAGACGGGCTGCTGGCAATCTTCTTCTTCCTGGTGGGACTGGAACTCAAGCGGGAGTTCGTTGCGGGGGACCTGCGGCAAATCAACAAATCGATTGTTCCGGTGGCTGCCGCAGTAGGCGGTGTAGTGGTCCCCGCGTTGATCTACGTCGCATTCAACGTTGCCAGCCCCGAAACCATCCGCGGCTGGGCCATCCCCACGGCCACGGATATCGCATTCGCGGTGGCCGTCCTGGCCATCATCGGATCGCATCTGCCCAGCGCGCTGCGGATTTTCCTCCTGACCCTGGCCGTAGTAGATGACCTGATCGCCATCAGCATCATCGCTTTCTTTTACACCAGCGACCTGCACGTCATGCCGCTGCTCCTGGCCCTCATTCCGCTGGCGCTCTATGCCTTCCTGGCGCACAGATTCCGGTACTTCTTCGGCATGAAGGCGCCCGCGGCCTGGGTCATCCTGCTGCCGCTCGGGGTGGTCACGTGGGCGCTTGTCCATGCCTCCGGCATCCATGCCACGGTGGCCGGAGTACTGCTCGGTTTCGCCGTACCCGTGATCCGCTCACAGGCTGCCGGCGGGCCCGAAGCAGGACCGGGGCTGGCAGAAATTTTCGAACACCGTTTCCGGCCCATCTCCGCAGGCATCGCCGTGCCGATCTTCGCGTTCTTCTCGGCCGGTGTGGCCGTGGGCGGCTGGGAAGGACTGGGCTCGGCGTTGGTTGATCCCGTGGCCGTCGGCATCATCGCGGGCTTGGTTCTCGGAAAGCCGATCGGGATTATGGGCACCACCTGGCTGCTGACCAAAACCAGCCGGGCTGAGCTGGACAAGTCCTTCAAATGGATTGACGTCTTTGGCGTGTCCCTCCTGGCCGGCATTGGGTTCACTGTGTCCCTGCTGGTGGCCGAACTCAGTTTCGGCCAGGGCAGCCTGCACGACGACCACGCCAAAGTAGGGATCCTCACCGCCTCACTGTTGGCGGCGCTGCTGGCCACGGCCGTGCTGCGGACCAGGAACCGCCAGTACCGCGAAGCTGAGGAAGCCGAAAAGGTGGACGCGGACCAGGACGGCATCCCCGACGTGTACCAGGACCGGGCGTAGGGAGCCCAAGCCAGCGGCCGGGCGTCGGGCTGTCACCGCAGCCGGCCGGGAGCACTTAATTGCAACAGGCCCCGGGAAATCCCGGGGCCTGTTGCATGACGTTACGTCGTCCGGCTGCCCACTTTGAATGGGCGCTTAGGCGGTTTTAGCGCCGCACTGAATTCCGGCGGCCTGTGACCGCCTCGGCGGTGCCGATGAGGAGCACCGCGGCGATGACAGCCACGATAAAGCCCAGGAAGTTCAGTTCGAAAATGTCCCCCGTGCCCAGCAGGGACGCCACAACTCCGCCAATAACCGACCCAACGAGGCCCAGCAGGAGAGTGGCAAGCAGGCCAAGGTTCTGCTTGCCCGGCTTAATGAGGCGGGCCAACGCGCCGATGATCAGGCCGGCAACAATGAATCCAATCACGGTGTGCTCCTTCATGGTGGTCACCGGGCTCGGCCCGGACTGCCGCAGGGTGCCGCAATGGCTCTATTGTAAGCATGCTTATTGTTGTCCCGGGAACTAACGCCCTCAGGCCGTAACAACCGGCGCGACCGGTGCCTCGACGTGCCGGATCTCCAGCGCCTCCGGATCCAGCAGCTTCCTCGTGCCGGTCCTGGCGTCCAGGATCCAGAACAGTTCCAGGGCGGGTACGACGTCGGTCACCCGCCCCCGGTGGAAGAGCTTGCCGTTGTGCCACGCCTCGATCTGGTCGCCGATGCGAAGCTGGTCCGTCAGTACTTTGTGTGCCTCCATGAGAGCCTCCTGCTGTTGTATCCCCGTACGCACAGCTTGCCGTGCCCAGATTGCTGGGATGTTTCAACAGCGTGATTTTCCTGGGTCAAGAACGAGCCGCCGGGCTCAGGATGCAGCCTCCCGCCGGGCTGCCGCCACCGCTTCCTCGATGCCGCCAGTCCAGGGTTGGCCGTGCCCGGGAAGAACCAGGGAGGCGCCGGTCCGGGCGAGCTGTGTGAGGGTGTCCAGGTTCTGCCGGCTGTCCATGGTGGCAGCCCCGGCCACGATGCGCGGCCCTGTCCGGCCCGAATAGGGATCAAGGGTCACCAGGGCATCCCCGCTGAACAGCACGTCCCGGTCCCGCAGATATAGCCCGCAGTGCCCGGCGGTGTGGCCAGGGGAGAACACCACCTCAGGGGACCCCGGCACGGGCAGCGTACCGTTCCCGGCGGGAAACAGGGTGAGTTCGTCCACACCCTTCACCCGCAGGGCACCGGCCTTGGTCATGCTGGCCAGGACGGGCAGGCCGCGGGGATGGGAGAGCGAGAAGACGAAGCGGGACTTTTCGTGCTGGTACCTGTAGGGGTGGCGGGCGATGAAGGAGTCGCCGCCGTGAACCCAGACCGGGACCTCGAAACCGGTGTGCAGCCGGTGTGCGAGGCCCAGGTGGTCGAAGTGGGCGTGGGTGAGCACCACGGCCTTAATGTCGCCCACCCCGTGCCCCAGTTCCCGGACCAATTCCTCCAGCGTCTTCCACATCGCAGGCAGCCCGGAGTCCACCAGGGTCAGTCCGTCAGGGCTCTCCACCAGGTAGAAGTTGACGAAGGCTTCTGAGACACAGTGCACGCCGTCCGCCACCGTGGTGAATGAAGCCTTCCCCGAGGTGGCCTGTGTCATTTCCGGCCTGCCCGCACGATCGCACGCACAGCAGCGACGCCACCCAGGCCGGCGAGCACCCAAGGCCCGCCAACCAGGATCGGATCGATCCATTGGTGGTTCACGTCCGCCCGTTTTTTGCCGAAGCGGGAGCTCAGGCCGTGGCGGGAGAACTCGCTGAGCACTCCTGTCTCGGTCACCGGGTTGTCCGGGCGCGGCGTGGCCAACGAGCGCAGGTGGTGCTCCCACGCGTCCACCCGGTCCGCGGCAATGAGCAGCAGCCAGTGCGCCGCCCGGCCCTCACTGAACCGGGCATAGGCGTATTTACGAATGGCCCCGGACGCGCCGGCAGGCGGGGTGGAGGTGCCAAAAACAGGCGTGACAAAGGCATGCTCGATGGATCTCTCTCGCGGCCACTCCTCCTGCTGGCGTTCGGGAAAGTCCCAGTGCGCTCCGGTTTCAATCCCGGGCTGTTCCCGGGGGAACGAAGGCCGGTCGGCGGGATCGAGGTCTGCTCCCCACCCTGGAATGCGCGCCCGCAGGTCCTGCGCGGATTCCTTCAGGCCGGGCTTTCCGGCGGTGTAAGGCGTTGGTATTTCAGCCATGGTGCCGTTCCTTTCAGGCCGGGGTGGAAACGATCAGGGGCTTGATGCAGTCATCGAGCTTGCCGGAGAAGATGTGGTAGCCCTCTGCGATGTGTTCCAGCGGGATGCGGTGGGTGACGATGTCACTGGGCTTGAGGTAGCCGTTCCGGATGTGCTCGAACAACCGGGGCCATTGCCGCTTGACCGGGCATTGGTTCATCCGCAGCGTCAGGCCCTTGTTGACGGCGTCCCCGAACTTCACGGCGCTGAAGATGGGGCCGTACGCGCCCACCACGGACACCGTCCCGCCCTTGCGCACCGCGTCGATGGCCCAGTTCAGCGCCACCGGCGAGCCGCCCTGCAACTTGAACTTGGAGGCGGTGACGTGCTGGAGGAAGTTGCCGTCCGCTTCGGCCCCTACGGCATCGATCACGACGTCGGCGCCCAGGTAGTCGGTCGCTTTCTTCAGGTGCACCACAATGTCGTCGTACTCAACAAAGTTGTACGTTTCGGCGTGGGCGAAGGTGCGTGCTTTTTCCAGTCTGTACTCCAGGTGGTCGATAACGATCACGCGCCCAGCCCCCATCAGCCAGGAGGACTTGGCCGCAAACAAGCCGACGGGCCCGGCTCCGAACACCACCACGGTGTCGCCTTCAACGATGTCGCCCAGCTGCGCACCGAAGTATCCGGTGGGAAGTGCGTCGGTGAGCAGGACGGCGTCCTCCTCGTCCATCCAGTCCGGAATCTTTGAAGGCCCCACGTCCGCGAAGGGAACGCGCACGAATTCTGCCTGGCCGCCGTCGTACCCTCCGCACGTGTGGGAGTAGCCGTAGATGCCGCCCACCGCCGTCGCGTTCGGGTTCACGTTGTGGCAGTTCGAAAACAGGCCGCGGGAGCAGAAATAGCACGATCCGCAGTACACATTGAACGGGACCATCACCCGGTCCCCGACAGCCAGGTTCTGCACCGAGGAGCCCACCTCATGCACCACGCCCACAAACTCGTGCCCGAACGTCATCCCCACCCGGGTATCCGGCATCATGCCGTGATAGAGGTGCAGGTCCGAGCCGCAGATGGCGCCGGTGGTCACGCGGATGATGGCATCATTGGGGTGCTCGATCTTGGGAATGTCTTTTTCTTCGACCCGGATTTTGTACGGGCCGCGATAAACCATTGCTCGCATGTGTGCCGCCTTGGTTGTTGGCTGGCAGTGCGGTTCCGTCTCGTGCAGGAACCACCCCGCTCCTTGAGGCGCACCGCCTGCCCTACGTTTCCACCTCGGGCAGGAGATGGTCAAGGGCCGGAGCGCAGGCACATAAGGGGGAGCACAGAATGCTTAGAGCGTCCGACGGCGGGTAGGGGACAGGGTGACAGGTGCACCGATCAAAGGGGGAGCGGAAGAATGTCACGGGAAACCCGGACCACGCCGGCGAAGGCGGCCGGAGCGCCGGCCAAAGCCCCTGCGATCCTGTTCGGCATGGGCATTGGCGGATTCGTGGACGGCATCGTCCTGCACCAGCTGCTGCAATGGCACCACATGCTCAGCCACACCGAAAGCGGCAACACGAAAACCGTTCCAGGCCTGGAGCTGAACACGTTGGCGGACGGCCTGTTCCACAGTGCCATGTGGGTGCTGGTGGTGGCCGCGGCAGCCCTGACAATCCGCGCCCGGCAGCAGGGGACTCTCTCAGCCCGCTGGAACTTCCACACCGGCCTGGTCCTCGTCGGCTGGGGCGTCTTCAACATCATCGAAGGCCTGATCAACCACCAGGTGCTGCAAATCCACCACGTCCGGGATGATCTGGGCGGACCGCTGGTATGGGACCTCGGATTCCTGGCGGTCAGCGTGCTGTTGGTCCTGGGCGGCTGGCTTCTGTTCAGGGGTAGCCCAGCGTCTGGAAAAACCGGCGGATCTAGCGCAGGATAGTAAGCATGCTGAGTAAATCGGCTGCCGGAACCAGCACGGTTCCAAATACCCGAATGTGAGCTCGAGAGGACATACTCATGGTTTTCTTTCACAAGCAGGAACTTCAATACAAGGCAACCCCGGACAAGCCGGACGCCGTCTACGCCCGTAAGCTCCAGGAGGTGCTGGGCGGCCAATACGGCGAAATCACCGTTGCCATGCAGTACTCGTTCCAGGCTTGGAACGCCCACATGCCTGGTAAATACCGGGACATGCTCTTCGGGATCGGCGCGGAGGAATTCGGCCACGTGGAGATGCTGGCCACCATGATCGCCCAGCTGCTCGAAAAAGCGCCCCTCGGAATCACCGAGGACGCGGTCCAGTCAGACCCCACTGTCGCTGCCATCGTGGGCGGAACCGATGTCCAGTCTGCCATCGTAGCCGGGGCGGGCGTCCGGCCGGTGGACAGCAATGGCAACCCCTGGCAGGGCAGCTATGTCACCGCCAGCGGCAACATGCTCGCTGACTTCTGGGCGAACGCCAACGCGGAGATGCAGGGCCGGCTCCAGGTGGCCCGGCTCTACCACATGACCGATGACCACGGCATCCGGGATATGTTGTCCTTCCTGCTGGCCCGGGACACCATGCACCAAAACCAGTGGATTGCTGCAGCACGCGAGCTGCAGGAGGAAGGCAACGAGAACTTCCCCGTGCCCAGCAACTTCCCCATCAAAAAGGAGATGCGGGACGTCGCCTACCAGTACCGGAACTTCTCCGACGGCCAGGCAGCCGCGGAAGGTTCATGGGCCAAGGGTCCTTCGCCGGACGGCCTCGGTGAGTTCAGCTACGTGGCAGAGCCCCCGGCCGGTGTCCCCATGCCGCCGCCCACGCACCCGGACTCGCGCTTCTACGGCACCACCGAGCTGCCGAACATCATGGAAAAGGCAGCGGGAACCATTCAGGACAAACTCAACAAGGAGTAACCGGCAGCGGAAAGCCCCCTGCCGCCGGCCCCTGAAAAAGGGCCGCGGCAGGGGGCTTCGTTATGGAACGGCTACGTATTGGGGTCCGGGCTCTTGACGTCGCTCGGGCCGATGTCCGCAGCGCCCAGGACGTCGGCAATCGGGTTGTCAGCAGGCGCGTGCTCCCGCACGCTGAGCTCGGGGTGGTGCAGGTCCAGTGCCGGGCGCTCGGACCGGATCCGGGGCAACGAGGTGAAGTTGTGCCGCGGCGGCGGGCAGGACGTGGCCCACTCAAGTGATGCTCCGAAGCCCCAGGGATCGTCTACCGTGACCTTCTTGCCGTGCCGCCAGGTGATGTAGACGTTCCACCAGAAGGGAATCAGGGACGCACCCAGGAGGAAGGAACCCAGGGTGGAAAACTGGTTCATCCAGGTGAAGTTGTCCTCCGGCATGTAGTCGGCGTACCTGCGGGGCATACCCTCCACGCCGAGCCAGTGCTGGATGAGGAAGGTGGCGTGGAAGCCCAGGAAGAGGAGCCAGAAGTGGATCTTGCCCAGGCGCTCGTTCAGCATGGTGCCGGTGAACTTGGGCCACCAGAAGTAGAATCCTGCGAACATCGCAAACACCACGGTGCCGAACACCACGTAGTGGAAATGGGCCACCACGAAATAGGTGTCGGAGACGTGGAAGTCCAGCGGCGGGGACGCCAGGATGATGCCGGTGAGGCCGCCGAAGAGGAACGTGATCAGGAACCCGATGCTCCACAACATGGGGGTTTCGAACGTCAGCGAACCGCCCCACATGGTGCCGATCCAGTTGAAGAACTTCACACCGGTGGGAACCGCGATGAGCATGGTCATGAACGCGAAGAACGGCAGCAGCACCGCGCCGGTGACGTACATGTGGTGGGCCCACACCGTTACGGAGAGGGCCGCGATGGCGATGGTGGCATACACAATGCCCTTGTAGCCGAACAGGGGTTTCCGGCTGAATACCGGGAAGATCTCGGAGACAATGCCGAAGAACGGCAGCGCGATGATGTACACCTCGGGGTGGCCGAAGAACCAGAACAGGTGCTGCCAAAGGATGGCGCCACCGTTGGCGGGGTCGAAGATGTGGGCGCCGAACTTCCTGTCCGCTCCTAAAGCAAACAGGGCCGAGGCCAGCGGCGGGAATGCCATAAGCACCAGGATGGACGTCACCAGGGCGTTCCAGGTGAAGATCGGCATCCGCCACATCGTGAGGCCCGGGGCCCGCATGCAGATGATGGTGGTGATGAAGTTGACCGCACCAAGGATCGTGCCGAAACCTGACAACGCCAGGCCGAAGACCCAGAGATCACCGCCGATGCCCGGGCTGAAGGTGGTGTTGGACAGCGGCGCGTAGGCGAACCACCCGAAGGAGGCAGCCCCCTGCGGGGTGATGAAGCCCGATGTTGCAATCGTGGAGCCGAACAGGAAGAACCAGAAAGCCAGCGCGTTCAACCGGGGAAAGGCAACGTCCGGCGCACCAATCTGCAGCGGCATGATTACGTTCGTAAACCCGGCAAACAGCGGAGTGGCAAACATCAGCAGCATTACGGTGCCGTGCATGGTGAAGAGCTGGTTGTACTGCTCCTTGGTCTGCAGGATCTGCATCCCGGGTTCAAACAATTCGGCACGGATCAACAGCGCCATCACGCCGCCAAGGAGGAAGAAAATAAAGGACGCGATCAGGTACATATACCCGATGGTCTTGTGGTCCGTGGAAGTGATCCAACTGACCACCATGCTGCCCTTGGGGCGTTTGACCACCGAGGGTGCGGCAGTATCCGTTGTAATGCCCGTGTTCTGGCCGATGGCGGTCATTACGGTTCCGTCCTTTGCTGTGCCTGTTCCAGGGCCGGTTGTGCCGGATTCTTGTCATATTTGTCGCCGAGGATGCCGGTGTTGCCCTTTGCCCGGAGATCCGAGATGTGGCTGTTGTATTCCTGCTCGGTCACCACCCGAACCTTAAAGAGCATTTCGGAATGGTATTCACCGCAAAGCTCGGCACACTTGCCGGTGAACTCCCCGGTGCGGTTGGGAATGATGTCGATAAACCTGTTGAACTGGTTTTCGCCCGGGTACATGTCCCGTTTCTGGAGGAACTCCACCACAAAGAAGGAGTGCTGAACATCCCGGGAGTTCAGCTGCAGCTCAACCTTCTTACCCACTGGAAGGTACAGGGTGGGCAGCCTGTCAGGAGCGCCGTACTTACCGTCCAGGTGGGCCTGCACGCCGGGATCCTCGTGGACGTCTTCCTTGACGTAGTTGAAGTCCCAGGACCATTGCTTTCCGCGGACGTCGATGATGACATCCGGGTCCTCGAAGCGGTCGTCTATGGCACGCTGGTCGCGGTCGGTGAACACGAACAGGACCCCAACAATCATCAGCGGCACCGACAGGTAGAAGACTTCCAGCGGGAGGTTGTAGCTCATCTGGCGTGGAAACCCAACGGTGTCCTTCCTGCGGCGGTAGGCGATGATGCACCACAGAATGAGCCCCCACGTGATCACACCAATAATCAGTGCAGCGATCCAGGAGTTAACCCACAGGTCCGTGATCAGAGGCGTGTGGTCCGTGGTGTCCCGCTCGCCGGGCAACCAGCCGCGCTGGACCTCCGCAGAGCAGGAGGTCAAAGCCATCAGGGCCGGAATCGAAAGTAACGCGGCACTCCGCCGCCATTTGAAGGTGTTTCTTCCAGTGCTCACCGCGGTTCCCTCCGGACAGACCCAGAGGCCCAACTTCATGAGCCCAATTACCCATGGCGCTGGCCAGTGGTTTTGTGCCCACACTAGCTTGGGTAGGAGCGCGATGGGAAGAGGCCGCGCTCTTCCTTGACCTCCGCGGCCAAACCCCGGGATCACCAACAACCACGCCGAAGCGGGCGGCCCGGCACCCCGCAGGATGTGACGCCCGACGGCGGGACGAAACTATCGGCGTCGGGCGTCACTTCAGCTTGCCCCGCCGCCGGCCGCATCGGGTGCTTCGCTGATGATTTCCCTGGCCGCCATGGCCAGCAGTTCACGCTGGAGGGCCGGCAGGGAGATCAGTCCCTCCGTGTAGGCCTGGACCTCATACTCGCCGGCAACGCCGCTCATGCTGAAGTACCGGAGCCAGAGCTCGGAGACGCTGATGTCGGCCTCCTGCAGGGCGGCATTGAGTTCGTGGCGTTGCTCCGGTTCGTGCGGTTCAAATCCCATCGCTGTCCCCCAATAGCGTTGTTGCCGTAGGCCTGTGTTGCTGCCTTAGGCGACGTCTGGGTAACTGCGGAGGATGTAATCGGCTGCGGCCGCTCCGGTCATGTGCAATTGGGAGCGGTTGACGTCCACGCCGCAGCGCAACATGCCAGCGCGGAAGGCCTGGTCCGGTTTGGCCCGGAAGCCATGCAGCGAAGCCCAGCTGACATAGAGGCCGTAGAGGCAGTCGGGCCCCAACGGGTGCTCGGCCTCAGGGTCCGGGATTGTGGCCTCATCAAGGAACTGCTGGAAGTACGAGGACGGCATGATGGCTCTATCCGATTCTGCAACAATGCGCCACCGGGTGGCTTCAGCAGCTGCTCGCCCGGCCGATGCAGGAGTGCCGGGGAGGACGGGTACGCCCGTCACGCTTCTGAATCTACTCGCGGGGCAGGGGGGAAGTACAGGGGAAGTACAGCCGTCCGCCGAACCGGCAGAGCACGTCCGGGGCAGCACCAGCACACAGCCGTAACAAAAGACAAGTCTTCCCAACAATTCATAAGCGTGCTTATTATGTTCTTCTTTCGACGGCATGCAGAGCCCGTCAGCACATCTTCCCTGGTGGGCTCCCCGGGAAACAGCTGAAAGGCTTCCATGCATCTGATCCGTTCCGAGTACTCCAACCCCAACCATGTGCTGGTCCACGTGAGCGACCCTCATTTTGTGGAAGAGGGGCTGCTGTACGGCGAGCTGGATCCCCAGACGGGGCTGGTGGAAGTCCTTGATGCCATAGAGGCCAGCGGCCTGAAACCGGAAGCGATCATCTTTTCCGGCGATCTCACGGACAAGGGCAGTGTGGAGGCCTACCGGCGCCTGCGGACCACGTGCCAGGGGTACGCCGGGCGCATGGGGGCTCAGCTTATATGGGCCATGGGCAACCACGACGAACGCAGGAATTTCCAGAAGGTGCTCCTTGACGAGGCGCCGGACACGCTTCCCATCGACCGTACCTATTACTTGGGCAATCTGCGGGTGCTGGTCCTTGATTCCTCCACTCCCGGCCACCACCACGGGGAAATCAGCGCCCATCAGCTGCGTTGGCTGGCCGCGGAACTGGAAACAAGGGCCGACGACGGCACCCTCCTGGTGATCCACCACCCGCCTGTTCCCCCCGTACAGGAACTCGCGGTGCTTTCGGAGCTGCGGAACCAGGACAGCCTGGCGCAGGTACTGGAAGGCAGTGACGTCATAGGCATCCTGTCCGGCCACACACACCACAGCGTGTTTTCCACGTTCGCCAACATCCCCGTTTCGGTGGCCTCCTCCACCAGCTACAACCAGGACCTGGCATTGCCGTCAGGGGCCATGCAGGGCCTGGACGGCGCCCGTTCCTTCAACCTCATCCGCATCCACAACCGGACCTTTGTTTCTGCGGTGGTCCCGGTGGGCGAGTACCCCCGGATGAGTTCCTACGTCACTGCCGAGGAAACCCGCCAGCGGCTCCAGGCCGCGGCCGTCACCATCCCCTCCGCCACCGAGAACGCAGGAGGCACCCCCATCGGCCGCCGCTAGGCCGCCAATCCCCAAGAAAGGACCAGCCATGAATCAGAAACCACCCTCTCCAACCGGCACCCGCCGCCGCAACGTGGCGGTCATCCTGGCCGGAGGCATCGGCGCCCGCATGGGCCTGGACATACCCAAGCAGTTTGTTCCGATCGCCGGCCGCACCAGCCTTGAGCACACGGTGGAGCTGTTCCAGCACTGTGGGCTGGTTGACGAGATCATTGTCATGATGGCCCCCGGGTACCTGCCGCGGGCCGAGGAACTGCTTTTGGGCAACAGGCCCGGGGCCACATCGGATGCGAAAGCAGCCAAGAAATTCGGCAAGCTCACTTCCATCCTGACCGGCGGCGCGGACCGCAGCGAAACCTCACGCCTGGCGCTGGACGCCATCGCGGACAAGGACGCCAACGTCATCTTCCACGACGCCGTCCGGCCCCTGCTCGACGGCGACATCATCATCGCCTGCATCCGCGCACTCGACGTCTATGCCGCAGTGGACACCGCCATCCCCTCAGCGGACACCATCATCGAAGTGGATGATGAGAACTTCATTCGTGCCGTTCCGCCGCGGGCCAAGCTGCGAAGGGGCCAGACGCCGCAGGCGTTCCACATGCCCGTCATCGCAAAGGCGTACGAAAGGGCCGGCCAGGACCCGGACTTTTCCGCCACGGACGACTGTTCCGTTGTCCTTAAGTACTGCCCCGATGTCCCCATTTTTGTGGTGGACGGGGACGAAGCAAACATCAAGATCACCCAGCCCATCGACATCCACCTTGCGGACAAACTCTTCCAGCTCAGGCACAAAACCATGCTCCCCGGCGGTAATACGGACGGGCTCCGCGGTTCCACCGTTCTGGTGTTCGGTGCGAGTTCGGGGATCGGCCTGGAACTTGTCCAGCAACTTGAGGCTGAAGGCGCCCTCGTTGTGGGGCAGAGCCGCACCGGTAACGGAACCTACGTGGAGGACCGCAAGTGCGTAGCGGAGGCGCTCGCCTCAGCTGCTGCCACCCACGGCCGCCTGGACCACGTCATCCTCACAGCCGGCGTCCTCAGTGTGGGGCCGCTTTCCCAGCTGACCGATGAGCAACTGCACCACGACGTTGACGTGAACCTCACGGCGGCTTTTATTGTGGCCCAGGAGTCGCAGAAGTACCTGGCTGAAAGCAAGGGATCATTGACGCTTTTCGCCTCCAGTTCCTACACCCGGGGCCGGGCGAACTACACGGTTTACTCCGCCACCAAGGCCGCGATCGTGAATCTCACCCAGGCGCTCGCGGACGAGTGGAGCGCGGACGGCATCCGGGTGAACTGCATCAGCCCCAGCCGGACCGCCACGCCCATGCGGACCAGGGCTTTTGGGGCAGAGGAGGAAGGATCCCTGCTCCCCGCGGCAGCTGTGGCCTGGGCGAGCGTCCAGGTCCTGGCGTCGGCCATGACCGGGCAGGTGGTGGATGTCCGGCTTCCGTACACGGACCCGTCCAAAGATTCGGAACTGGTGGCGCAGCCATGAGCCAGGACGTCGAGACCCGGGACGACCCGCTGGCTCCCGGGGCTCTGGCTGTTCAGGTGCCGGCCGGGAGCGGCAGCTACAGCCACAGCCTCTGGGCGGACAGGGTGTCACTTACCCTGACAGGACCGCCCATCCCGGCGGGCACAACCCTGTCCATCCGGCTGGGCGACAGGCCCATCTGGAGCGTCCATACGGGCGAGGCTGCCAGGGCCGGTGCCGGCGGCTGCACCATCGACTGGCCGCCGGCCCTGGCCGTCCGCCTGTCCGGCTGGGCGCAGCTCGCGGTGCTGCAAGACGGAAAGCCGTTGTGTCCGACGGCGACGGTCATCTTTGATGACTCACCCCACCAGTTCTCGCTGGAGGAGCCGGGCACCGGGGTGCCCCAGATTATCAACAAGTGGGGGCGGATCGCGCGGAACTTCGAAGGCCAGCGGGCCTACCTGATTGATGAGGCGTTGGACGAGGCCTGCACGCTGGTTGAGTTGCTGCGGAACCGCGGCCACGAATTGTTCGTCACAGGCGGCACGCTCCTGGGGCCTGTCCGGGACGGGCACGTCATGCCCGGTGACGACGACGTGGACCTTGCCTACCTCAGCAGGTACGAAAACCCCTCGGACATCGCTTTGGAGGGCTTCGAGCTGGAACGGGCCCTGCACGCCCAGGGTTACGAAACCGTCCGGCATTCCGCAGGGCACCTGCAGCTGCTCTTTCCCGGAGCGGACGGGACGGACAGGTTTTACCTGGACATCTTCACGTACTTCAACGTGGGCGGCTGGTTCCACGGAACCTTCCATGCCCGCGAGCGCGCCGAGGAAGTAACCATCTTCCCGTTGCGGAACCTCACCATCAACGGCAGGGAACTGCCAATGCCGGCCGAGCCGGAGCAGATGCTTGAGGCGATCTACGGTCCCGGCTGGCACACCCCCGATCCGGCGTTCCGTTTCGTCACGCCACCGCCGGCACGCCGCCGTTATGACACCTGGCTGGGCGGCCTGGACTGGGACCGGGAGAACTGGGAGGACCACCACCGGGCGCTGCTTCAGCGGACAGCCGGGCACGATGCCGGCCAGACACCCTCGGCCTGGGCAGCGGAGCTGGCCCGCGGACTGCCCCCGGGGTCACGCATCCTGGAGCTGGGCTGCGGACTCGGCGCGGACGCGAAGCATTTCGCGGAACAGGGGCACCACGTAGTGGCCGTTGACTACAGCAGGCCGGCGCTCCAATACCTGCAAACGCAGCCGTGCGGGTCCGGGACACTGGAGGCCCGGCGGGTCAACCTCAACTCGCTCCGGCAAACTGCACCACTGGCCAGACTGACCAATGACGGTGCTGGTCCGCTGCATGTGTACTCGCGCCTTTTGCTGAATTCGCTGGACTGGCAGGGCCGGGAGAACACGTTGGGGCTGATCCGGCAGCTTCTGCGGAACCAGGGCCAAACTGCGGCAGCGTTCCTGGAAGTACAGGTGGCGGAGCCGCGGCCGGCCTTCCCGGATTGCCGCTTCTACGGGCCCATCGATGTTGACGACCTGAAAGGCAGCCTCGCTGAACTGGGGCTGCAGGCAGAGGATGTTCCACCAAAACCAGGGGGCCTGGACGATGGCGCCCTTCCCACCCGACGAGTGAAAGTGAGGGCCTTGCCATGAATGATCCACTGATTGACGCCATCCACGAGCACGAGCCCCTGGCCGACCCGCTGGAAGAGGTAAATTTGCGGCTGGCCATCGCCGCAACAGATATTGCTGAGCTGCGCGCCGAGGTTCTCCGGCTGGACCGGGACCTTGACGAGTCCCGGCGGTTAAACCGAAGGGCTGCGGAGCTGCTGGACCTCGTCTACGAGCACCTGGCCGCCAACCCTGGCCGCCCCGCCGCTGGGGCCGGTACCTTTGACCGCGCCGGCACCCGGCCGGGCGGCGCGCAGGCTCCTGCTTTCCAAGGCGAAGGCGCCGGTTTATGAGCGCACTCGAAATTATCGGCGCCTTTGAAAGTACGTACCTCCCGCGCCATGACAAGGACATCTTCGAGTCCACTGCCCACGACGTCCAGTGGAAGCAGGACCTCGAACTGCTGGCCAGCTGCGGAGTTCAAAGGCTGCGGTATCCGGTGCGCTGGCACCGGGTGGAAGCCGAGGAAGGCGTCTTCAGCTGGCAGGACACGGACAGGGTGCTGCACTATCTGCGCGACCACGGTTTCCAGCCCATCGTGGACCTGGTGCACCACACCAGCTATCCCCGGTGGATGGAAGGGGGCTTTGCGGATCCCCGCTTCCATTCCGCCTACCTGCGGTACACGGAGGAGTTTGCCCGGCGCTACCCTTGGGTGGAGGAATACACACTCTTCAATGAGCCCTTCTCCACCCTGTTCCTCACCGGGCATGAGGGCATCTGGCCGCCCTACCAGAAGGGCATGGACAACTTCGTGAGCCAGATCCTCAACGTGCTGCCGGCCGTGGCAGAAGCGAGCCGCGCGTATGCGGACCTGCTGCCCGGCGCCAAGCATGTATGGGTGGACACCTGTGAACACCACACAGGTGAGGGCTCCGGCGGAAGCGCCTACGCTGCCATGGCCAACGAACGCCGGTTCCTGGTGCTGGACAGTTTCCTCGGCAAGGGCTACGACCCGGACGGCCCCGTGGCGGACCTGCTAAGCGAAGCCGGGGGAGAGAGGCTGCAGGACCTGGAGCCGGGACGGGTCGATGTATTGGGGCTGGACTATTACGCGCACTGCCAGTGGCACTTCGATGACATCGGCGGCTCGCCCAACACTCCGCATCCCCTGCCGCTCGCCCAGCAGATCTACCTGTACTGGGACCGCTACCGGCTGCCGTGCCTGCTGACAGAGACCAACATCCGCGGCCGCACATCTGATCGTGCCACCTGGTTCAAGTACGTGCTGGAGCAGTGCGAACGGGCGCAGCAGATGGGAGTTCCCCTTGAAGGCCTGTGCTGGTTCCCGGTGATCGACTCCACGGACTGGAACACGCTCCTGTACCGCAGCGACGGCTCCATCGACCCTGTGGGCGTGTATTGGCTGGACGATGAGCTGGCCCGCCAGCCGTCAGCCATGTCGGAGTCATACGCGAAAGCCGCCGCCGGCACGCCGTCAAGTGAGCTCCCGGCCTTCACGCTGGGCGAACCCGTCGCCACATGGCTGCGCGGTTACGAGCAACAAATGTCGCACTGGAACTGGACAGCTGCCCCTGATGCGGATCAGGGAAACAGCCTGCCCAATACGCAGACCAAGATGGAATTGAGGATAGTCAATGCAGAGTGAACTGATCGTCTTGTCGCATCTTCGCTGGGACTGGGTATGGCAGCGTCCCCAGCACCTCGTGTCCCGGCTGGGCTCCCGCTGTTCCACCTGGTACGTGGAGGAGCCGCTCACGCCCGCGCCCGATTTCGGCGGGCCCAACCGCATGAACCACACGAAAGTGGACGGGCTGAACCGCGCCTGGCTGGAGATTCCGGAGCAGGGCCACCACGTGGGCTTTTTCGACGACGTCCTCCCGGACTACATCGAGCAGTTGCCCGGGCTGGTGGGCCCGCCAGCCGGCGAGCGTGTGGTGTGGATGTACACCCCGCTGTCGCTGGAACTGGCCCTCGCGCTTAACCCCACCACGCTCGTGTATGACGTCATGGACGATCTCGCCGCCTTCAAGGATGCCCCGCCGGAGCTGGTAGTGAGGCAGCGGCAGGCGCTCCGCAGGGCCGACGTCGTCTTTGCCGGCGGCCGCTCGCTGCACAGGTCGATGGTGCGGCAGGGCCGCGCGGACACACTGCTCTTTCCCAGCGGCGTGGAGCCGGAGCACTACCGGACCCCGACGGCGGCACCCCGGGTTCCCGGGCAGCGTCCGGTGGCGGGGTACGTGGGAGTGCTGGACGAACGGCTGGACCTGGACCTCATCGCCGACCTCGCCCGGGCACTGCCGGAATGGGACATCAGGATGTACGGGCCAGTGGCCAAGATCGACCCGGCCACCCTGCCGCAGGCGCCCAACATCAGCTATGAGGGGTACACCAGCTATGCGGACCTGCCGGCAGCGATGGCCGGCCTCGATGTGGCCCTGATGCCGTTCGCGTCGAACGAGGCCACACGCTCCATCAGTCCCACCAAAACTTTGGAGTACCTCGCGGCCGGACTCCCGGTGGTTTCCACGCGGGTTCCGGACGTGGTGGCAGACTTCCCCGGCGTGGTGCACCTGCGCAACGACGGCGCCGGCTTTGCTGCCCTGTGCCGGACGCTCGGCCAGCGGGACCCCTCCCGCGGACCCAAGCCCAACACCCGTGAGCTGCTGAAGAAGTACCACTGGAACGCGATTGCCGCCCGGATGGCGGAGTCCGTTTTTGCCGCAGGACTGCAGGAACCGGAACCGGTTGACGCCGAGGCCACAGCCTGATTGTCTTCTGCCAACCCCCACAAGTTGCCCTGTAAGAGAAGGAGCTGAACAACGATGAACGAAGTACCCCTGCACAGGGAACTGCCGCTGCCGGACTACGACCACCTGCCGGTGGGAACTCTGCCGTCGCGCATCTCCGGCCTGGAAGAGGCGCAAGTGGCGCAGCTGATCACCTACGAGGAGGCCCACGGGAACCGCCTGCCCATCATGCAGATCCTCGAAAAAAGGCTTCATGACCTGCAGGGCGGTACGGTGCCCCGCGGCCCGCAGTCGCCCAGCACCCCGGAGGTCAACACCGGCACGCCGGACACGCCGCAGACCGCCAGTGTTCCCGGACCGCCCATCAATCCGCCGTCGCAAGGTGATCCCACCAACCCTGCCCAGCCCCGGTGAGCCGTGGAGCAGCATCACGGAGTCGAGGACCACGACGGTCCCGACCACGACGGCCCGGAGCGCCCCGCCCCGGATGATGCCGGCGGGGATAACGGCGGCCCGGAAAACCAAAGCGGCGAGGACCTTCACGCGTTCGTCAGGTCCCGCCGGGCCGAGTTGGAGGGCCAGTTGGCTGAGTGGGTGCGCGTGCCCGGCGTGCTGGGTGACCCCGGGCACGTGCAGGACCTGCTCCGCTCCGCCAACTGGCTCGCCGGCGAGTTCCGTCACGTCGGCTTCCCGGTGGTGGAGGTTTTCCCCACCGGGGAGTCCCACGCCGTGTACGCAGAATGGTGTGAGGCACCCGGCGCACCCACGGTCCTGGTTTACAGCCATCACGATGTACGGGTGGCCAAGCCCGGGCAGTGGGACCAGACTGCCCCGTTCGAGCCGGTGGTTCGCGACGGCAGGCTGTACGGGCGGGGCAGTTCGGATGCCAAGGGCCAGGTTCTGGCCCACCTGTGGGGGCTGCGCGCGCACCTGCACCAGCAGTCCACACGCTCTCCCACTTATGACCCCCAAAACCCGGACGCTCTCTCACTTAACGCACCCCAAACCCCAACGCTCCTGCAGTCCCCGGCGCCGGCCCTTAACCTGAAGTTCCTTGTCGAGGGGGAGGAGGAGGGCGGCTCGCCGCACCTGGCTGAGCTGCTCGAGGAGCAGGCGGACCGGTTCAAGGCGGACCTTGTGGTGTTCTCGGACACCTTGCTCTTCCGGGAGGATTATCCGGCGCTGTGCCTGAGCCTGCGCGGGATGCTCAGCGCACATCTGGAAATCACCGGTCCTGAGGTGGACGTGCACAGCGGCGCCGTTTCCGGTGCCGTCCCCAATCCGGCTTTCGAACTGAGCCGGCTCCTTGCCGCCTTCCATGACAAGGATGGCCGGATTGCCATCCCGGGGTTCTACGACGACGTGGCGCCGGTGCCGGAGGAGTACCGGGAAGCGCTCGCACGCCTGCCGTTCACGGACGAGGACTGGCTTGAGCGTTCAAAGATGGGGAGCGTCACGGGCGAAGCGGGTTACTCGGTACCGGAACGCTTGTGGCTCCGCCCGGCGGTGGAGATCACGGCAATGATCGCAGGTGATCCGGCCGGAATTTCCAGCGCCGCCGTCCCGTCTGTGGCGTCCGTGGACCTGAGCCTGCGGACAGTACAGGGCCAGCGGGTGGAGAAGGTGGCTGAGCAGCTCCGGCAATGGGTCCAGGACACGGTGGGGGACAACTACGGCCACACGCTGAGCGTTGACCTGGCGACAGCCCAGGAACCGTACTGGACGCCCGAGCACCCCGCTGTCCCGGCGCTGGAGCGGGCCATGGCTGCAGGCTTCCGCTCATCAGAGGTGGGCAGGATGGGAAACGCCGGCGGCGGACCGGCCACACTGTTGAGCAGGTTATTGGACGCTCCGGTGGTGTTCTTCGGGACCGGCCTGGTGGAGGACCATTGGCACGACAGTGATGAAAGCGCCAACCTTGAGGTCCTGGTGAACGGCGCGGTGACGCTGGCCTGCTTCTGGGATGAGCTGGCGGGCATGGAACTGACAAAGGACGACGGCGATGGACACCTCAGGCATTAACGGCACCCCAGCGGGGGCGGCCGGCGCGAACGGCCGGGGCCCCGGCACGCGGACATTCGGGGTGGAGGAGGAGCTGCTCCTGGTGGACCCCGGCAGCGGGGATGCGGTTCCGGTAGCGGGCGCCCTTCTGGACCTGTACGTCCGCCCGCTGGAGTCCCGCAACGGTCCTGTCCTCACGGCCGAGTTCCAGCAGGAGATGATCGAGGTGGTCACCCCGCCCCAATCGACGTTGGCTGCCCTGGAAGCGGACATTGTTGCCGGGCGGGCCATCGCGCACCAGGCGGCTGAGGACGTGGGGGTCAGGGTGGCAGCGCTGGCCACCTCGCCACTTCCGGCAGATCCCCATCCCGTGCAGCTCCGGCGGTTCAAAGCCATGGCGAAGGAGTATGGGCTGACCGCCCGTGAGCAGCTCACGTGCGGCTGCCACATCCATGTCTCCGTGGAGTCGGCGGAGGAGGGCGTGGCGGTGCTAGACCGGATCCGGAACTGGCTGCCGGTGCTGATCGCCCTGAGCGCCAACTCCCCGTTCTGGCACGGCGAAGACACCGGCTACGCCAGTTACCGCTCCCAAGTGTGGAACCGGTGGCCGTCCGCCGGTCCGCTTGAAGTCCTCCGTACCCCGGAGGCCTACTATCAGCTGGTGCAGGACATGGTGGGCACCGGCGTCGCGCTGGACGAGGGGATGATTTATTTTGACGCCCGGCTTTCCCGGCACTACCCCACCGTGGAGCTACGGCTTGCGGATGTCTGCCTCCGGCCGGAGAACACCGTGCTGCTGGCCGGCATCGCCCGCGGACTGGTGGAGACGGCGGCGCGGGAGTGGCGGCAGGGCGTCGAGCCGGCGGTGGTTCCCACTGCGCTGCTGCGGCTGGCGGGCTGGAAGGCGAGCAGGTGGGGGCTGCGCGGAGAGCTCCTCGATCCGGTGACAAGCCGGCCGGCGCCCGCTCTCGCCGTCGTCAATGCCCTGATGAACCACGTACGCAAGGCCCTGGAAGACATCGGGGACCTGGAACGGGTGGAGGAGCTGATGGACGATCTGCTCAACGCCGGCACGGGCGCAGCCCGGCAGCTTGAGGTCCTGCACCGCACCGGGGACCTGGAGGACGTTGTACGGGACGCGGCCGACTGCACTGTCCGGGTCCCAGCCAAGGAGGACTAGAGAGCAGTGTTGCGCGGGGCGAACATGATCACGGCGACTCCGAGCAGGCAGATGGCGGAACCTGCGATGTCCCATTTGTCCGGCCGGAAGCCGTCAAAGACGATGCCCCAGACAAGGGAGCCCGCCACGAACACGCCCCCGTAGGCGGCGAGGATCCGGCCGAAGTGTGCATCAGGCTGCAGGGTAGCAGCGAAACCGTAGATGCCCAGTGCGATAACGCCCAGGCCGGCCCACCACCACTCCTTGCCTTCCCTGACCGACTGCCAGACCAGCCAGGCGCCGCCGATTTCAGCGGCGGCGGCAAGGATAAACAGCAGAATTGTTTTCGCGATGGTCACAGGGCTATTTTCGCAGCTCTATCCGGCTGCTCAGGGCGGCCACGGTGCGCAGGGCCCCAGTGCCGCCGATTCAGGAGCTGGCTTCGTCGGCCCCGTGCGGCAGGACCACGCGGTCCGCAGCTTGTGCCGCGAGGGGGAACAGGAGGAGCAGTAGGCCCACACCCGCTGCCGCGCCGATGAGCTGGGCGATGATGAAAGCAGGTACCGATGCCGGTGCGATGCCGGCGAACGTGTCGCTGAAGATGCGGCCGATGGTTACTGCCGGGTTGGCGAACGACGTCGAGGACGTGAACCAGTACGCGGCCCCGATATAGGCGCCTACCGCCGGTGCGGCAAGGGCGCCCCGCTGGGTGGCGGCAAGGGCGAAGATCAGCAGGATAAGGCCGGCGGTGGCCACAACTTCGCTGAGCAGATGGCCGCCGGTGGCGCGGTCCTTCCCGGAAAGGGAAGTCCCTACCTCGAACATGGCGTTCGCGATCACGCTGCCGCTGACCGCGCCGAGTGTTTGGGCCGCAACATAGGTGCCCACCTCCGGCAGGGTGAGGCCCGTCCCGCTGCGCCGCCCCAGGAGCCAGTCCACGAGGGAGACCACCGGGTTGAAGTGCGCTCCGCTGACGGGCCCGAACAGAAGGATCAGGACGGTCAGGCCCAGCACCGTCGCGGTGCTGTTCTGCAACAGCTGCAGGCCGACGTCGTTGGGTGAGAGCTGCTGGGCCATAATCCCGGAACCGACAACGATCATGACGAGCAGGCTGGTGCCCAGAAGCTCAGCGACGGCGCGGCGCCACAGCGGTGGCTGGTTGGTAGTCATGGCTTCAAGCTTGACCCACGAAATTATCTCAGTCAAAATTGAGGCAATGAAAACTGAGCTTGCTGACACTTTCCACTTGCGGGTGGCCAAGCATGCTGCCCTCGCTGACCCTGCGCGGTTGCGGATCGTTGATCTGCTCACCCTCGGGGACTTTTCCCCCACGGAACTGCAGGCCGAACTCGGGATGCCGTCCAACCTGCTGTCCCATCACCTGCGCGCCCTGGAAGGAGCGGGGCTGGCAACCCGGCACCGCTCCGAGGCCGATAAGCGCCGCAGCTACATCCGCCTGGCTGCCGGGGCACTCGAAGGGCTGGCGCCCGGCGCTGAACACGGCGCCGCCCGCGTTTTATTTGTCTGCACGCGCAACAGCGCCCGTTCCCAACTGGCGGCCGCCCTCTGGCAGCAGGCCAGCGACATCCCTTCAACCTCTGCCGGCACGCACCCGGCGGACCGTATCGCGCAAGGAGCCATCGACGTCGCCCGCCGCCACGGCGTGGATCTTCCGGAGGTCCGGCCCAGGAAGCTGGGACCGGTGACCGGCGGCGACTTTGTCATCACGGTATGCGATAACGCCCATGAGGAGCTTTCCGGCCTCGGCGGCGTCCACTGGTCGGTTCCGGATCCCCTTCGGACCAACACGGTGGAAGCCTTTGAATACGCCTTCAACGATCTGTCCCACCGCATCAGCGACCTCGCGCCGCGGATGCTCGCGGCCTGAACGTTTGCCGCACCATATTGACAACCATCAATGCACTGTCCCATACTTCCTGCATCGATCAACTTCAATATATGATGCGGGAGGTGCGGTCGCGGCGATAAACCCAGCGTCCCCTAACCCCCAGGAGCAAACTATGAGTACCGAAACCGCCAAGAAGCCCTCCGTCCTGTTTGTCTGCGTCCACAACGCCGGGCGCTCCCAGATGGCCGCCGCCTTCCTCACCAGCCTCGGCAAGGGCGAGATTGAAGTCCGCTCCGCCGGGTCCCAGCCGGCGGAGCAGATCAACCCCGCCGCCGTCGAAGCGATGGCAGAACTGGGCATCGACATGTCCGCCGAGGTGCCGAAGGTCCTGACCACCGAGGCCGTGAAGGAGTCGGACGTCGTCATCACTATGGGCTGCGGCGACGAGTGCCCGTACTTCCCGAGCAAGCGCTACGAGGACTGGGTTCTGGAAGACCCGGCAGGCAAGGGCGTCGACTCCGTCCGGCCCATCCGTGACCAGATCAAAACCCGCATCGAGGGCCTGATCGAGTCCCTTATCCCCGCCGCCAAATAGCCCGTTCCGGACACCAGGAGAGACATCCATGAGCAGCAACAACGTCACAAGCGGACCGGCCAAGGCCGAGCAGCTGATCATTATCGGTTCCGGGCCCGCCGGGTACACGGCCGCAATCTATGCCGCGCGCGCCGGCCTTGAGCCGCTGGTGCTGGCCGGGTCCGTCACTGCGGGCGGTGCATTGATGAACACCACGGAGGTGGAGAACTTCCCCGGTTTCCCGGGCGGTATCCAGGGGCCGGAGCTGATGGACGGGCTGCAGGAGCAGGCGGAGAAGTTCGGCGCGAAGGTGGTGTTCGACGACGTCACTGATGTTGCGCTGAAGGGTCACCTCAAGCGCGTGGTCACCGGCGGCGGCGAGGCTTATGAGGCTCCGGCGGTCATCCTGGCTACCGGTTCGGCCTATAAGGAGCTCGGGCTTCCGGAGGAGAAGAAGTTCAGCGGCCATGGTGTTTCCTGGTGCGCCACCTGCGACGGGTTCTTCTTCCGCGAGCAGGACATCATCGTGGTCGGCGGCGGGGATTCGGCGATGGAAGAGGCCATGTTCCTGACCCGGTTCGGCAAGTCCGTGACCGTCGTCGTCCGCAAGGGCGAGCTGCGCGCCTCCCGGATTATGGCGCAGCGGGCCAAGGACAACCCGAAGATCACCTTCGCGTGGAACTCTGCCGTCACGGCGATCCACGGGGACGGGAAGGTCTCCGGTGTGACGCTGACTGATACGCGCACGGGGGAGTCCCGCCACCAGGACGCCACCGGGATCTTCGTGGCCATCGGGCATGTGCCGCGGACGGAGCTGCTCACTGGACAGGTGGAGCTGGACGAGGACGGCTACATCAAGGTGGACTCACCCACCACCGTCACCAACCTCTCCGGCGTTTTCGCCTGCGGTGACGCCGTGGACCACCGTTACCGCCAGGCGATCACGGCTGCCGGTACCGGATGCGCTGCCGCCCTCGACGCCGAACGCTACCTCGCTGCTTTAGAGGACGCGGACAGCATTGCCACCGCACTCGTCGAGGAACCAACCCACGCCTAAATCCTGACCAGGGGAGGAGGTGAGCGGAATGACGACAGGATGCTGCGGTGACTCCGGTTGCTGCGACGATCAGGACTGTTGCTGACCCCTTCCGCCCGGCCAGGCAGCAGGGCTTCAGGCCTCATAGGGACACTTCACGCTGCCTGGCTGGGCGCCCACCGCCTAAGTA
Organism: Arthrobacter sp. sptzw42; assembly: GCF_059089685.1. Taxonomy (NCBI): domain Bacteria; kingdom Bacillati; phylum Actinomycetota; class Actinomycetes; order Micrococcales; family Micrococcaceae; genus Arthrobacter; species Arthrobacter sp. sptzw42. The sequence goes on along the minus strand of NZ_JBNHEX010000004.1, from coordinate 196,855 downwards.
ATGAAAGAAGAGGACAGCATGGATGCGACCGCGAGCGGCCTGCCCGTTGCCGTGATCGGCGCCGGGCCCGTCGGGCTGGCCGCCGCGGCCCACTTGCTGGAGCGCGGCCTGGTGCCGGTGGTCTTCGAGTCGGGCACGACGGCGGGTGCCGCTATCGAGCAGTGGCGTCACATCCGGCTGTTCTCACCTTGGCGGTTCAACCTCGACGCCGCTGCCGTGCGTTTGCTCGAGGCTGCCGGCTGGCAATCACCCCGCCCCACCGCACTTCCGTACGGCGGTGAACTTATCGACAACTACCTCGCACCGCTGGCCGCGCTGCCGCAGATCGCCGCCCGGCTGCACACCGGCGCCCACGTTGTGGCCGTCAGCAGGCAGGGCATGGATAAAACCCACACCAGGAACCGGGGGACCACGCCGTTTTTGGTGAGGGTGCAGCACACGGACGGCGAAACCCGCGACCACGTTGTAGCGGCAGTGATCGACGCCTCCGGCACGTGGTCCCGGCGAAACCCGCTTGGTGCTTCCGGGCTGCCTGCCATTGGCGAGGACACCGCGGCGGACCGGATCTCCGCGCCCCTGCCCGACGTCGTCGGCCGGGACCGGGCGGCCTTTGCCGGCCGCCGTGTGCTGGTGGTGGGCGCCGGCCACTCCGCCGCCAACACCCTGATCAGCCTTACTGACCTCGCCAAAGAGGAAGCGGGCACCCGCACCCTCTGGGCCGTCCGCGGTCCTTCCGCCGAGAAGGCCTACGGCGGCGGGGACGCGGACGGACTGCCGGCACGGGGCCAGCTCGGCGGCCGTGTCCGGCGGCTCGTGGAGACCGGAAAAATCGAACTCCACACCGGATTCGGCATCAATTCACTGACGTCCCTCGGCGCGCACGTGACCGTTAAGGCGGTCGATGGCCGCAGCCTCGAGGCCGACGTCGTCATTCCCTGCACCGGCTTCCGCCCGGACCTGGGCATCCTGCGCGAAATCCGGCTCAACCTGGACCCTGCCGTTGAGGCGCCGGTGGAGCTGGGCCCCCTGATTGATCCTGAGTTCCACTCCTGCGGTACCGTCCGGCCCCACGGTGCCAGGTTGCTGGCACACTCGGACAAGGACTTCTACATTGTGGGTATGAAGTCATATGGCCGGGCGCCGACCTTCCTGCTGGCCACCGGCTACGAACAGGTCCGTTCCGTCGCTGCTGCCCTGGCAGGTGACAGGGAGGCCGCGGAGACCGTGCAGCTGGAGCTCCCCAGGACGGGCGTCTGCTCCACCGGCGCAGAACCGGTGCTGGTCGGCATCCCCACCGGCCTGGCCCACGGCCGCTCCGGCTCTTAACTGACCTCTTATTGAAGGGAACATCGGAGGACATGGGGCAGGGGCCACGGAAGAAGCCACAGCGCGGGCTGCGTCGGGCCGGCATCGCGGTGCTCATTGTGCTGGGACTGATACTTGTGTCCACGGTGGTCAACCTGATCATGGAGTCAACAGAGAAGTCGAGCATCACTGCCTACGGCCAGCGCGTCGCCGTGAGCAGCGGCGCGCTGAACGTGTACCGGAACGGGCAGGGGACCGGCCCACCGATCGTTCTTCTCAGCGGCCTGGGAACTCCGGCGCCCGGCCTCGACTTCGCGCCTCTGGTCCGCGAGCTGCACGGCTTCGACGCGATCGTCGTCGAGGGGTTCGGTTACGGCTACAGCGATCTGGAGGCCCCTCCGCGGACCAACGAGAACATCAGCACCGAACTTCACGGCGTACTGGCAAAGCTTGAGGTTCGGCAGCCCTACATCCTGGCCGGTCACTCCATCGCCGGTTTCTACATGCTCGACTACGCCAACCGGTATCCCGCCGAGGTGGCCGCCGTCGTCGGAATCGATGCAACAGTACCCAAACCGGGAGACGGGCCAGTGCCAGGGCCGGAGTCGGGCCTCAACTGGCAGAAGGCCTTGGCCGTTACCGGCATAGTGCGCGCTGTGTCCGCCGCCGCCCCCGACTTTGTCGATCCCGCCAGTGATGCCTACACCGATGACGAGCTGCAGCGCATGCGGATGATGACCAGCTGGAACTACGGCAACCCGGCAGTAACCGATGAAACGGCCCGGATAGCGAACAACGCGGCGGCCCTGAGGGGAATGACCTATCCCGCTGACCTGCCGGTGCTGGCCCTCCTTGCCGATGACGGGTCCGGCTCAACACCCAGGAAAACGACCGCCGCCGAAAACTTGCTGAACAACGTTACACGCCACAAGATCGTCACTTTGGAAGGCCCTCACTACCTGCACTGGACCCAGTCGAGGCGTATTGCGGAGGAGATCCGGGCCTTTGTGAGCAGCAACGCGGGCTGACCCAGTCAGGCTTGGAGCTGCAGCGGCTACAGCGGGTCGGGACGCACGCGCACGGCAGCCAGCGAACGGACAAGCGCGACGGCGGTGATGGCGCCGGCCGCCATGATGGACGCCAGGACCACCACCTGGAACCGTCCGGCCTCCAGGGGGGAGGCGCCGCCGAAGATTGCCCCCACGAACGCGCCCGGCAGGGTCACCAGGCCGGTGGTTTTGGTCTGGTCCGTCGAGGGGATCAGGGCGGCATGAACAGAGTAGCGGGCCTGAGTGAGAGTGGCGCGCCGTGCCGTGGCGCCGAGGGCGAGCCAGCCTTCCACCTGGTCCCACTGCTCGTGGACCGCCTCTTGGAAGCGGTGTCCGGCAAGCACCGCGATGGTCATGCAGTTGCCGATCACTATCCCGCCTACCGCAAGGACGTAGCGCGGCTCGAGGGCCACGGCGCCTGTAGCAAAGACGACGGCGAGAGTTACCAAAATGCCGATGGCCATGGTTGCTGACACCATGGCAAAGCGCCGCCATGACCAGGCCAACCGCCGCGTTGCCGTCACAGCAGCCACGGAGAACATCACCAGCAGCGCCGCCGCCACCCAGAGCGGATCGCTGATGATGCCACCCAGAACCACACTGATGAGCGCCAACTGGGCGGCTCCCCGCAGAATGGCAACGGCCGGTGCAAGGAACGAGGGCGTCCGCGCGCCCCGGAGCACCGCGACGGTTATCAGCATCAGGATGGACACGGCCGCGAAGGTGGGTGCCAAGGCAGCGAGGGAGTCCATCAGTTCAGCCTAGCCGTGAAGCAGGGCGTCTTCAGCGGGGGAGATGCAGTCAGGACTTTGTGGCTGATACCGCGGCGGTTGGCAAGGGGAATTAGACCAGGCTCGGCTGGCTCGAGAGGATGTAATCCACGGCTGCCGGGCCCTTCATGGCCAGTCCGGGCCATTCGTGCCGACCGGTGTTGCACTCCAGCTTCGAATGTCCGTGCTGGTGCATGGCGGTCCATAAGGACTTGGTAGGGCCCGGCCGCTCGGCGTTGAGCAGGCACCAGCTGATGTAGAGCCCGTAAATATCATCCTCCCGAAGGGCAGGCTGCTTTTCTGAGTCCTGCACAAAGCATTCGGAAAGGAAGCGGGTGTAGTTCGGGATGCTCATGAATGGCGTTCCTTCGGGTCGTGGAGCGTGACGAGCGTGTGAGTGGTGCATGTCCAGCCGAAGTGCTTCGGAGCCACGTGCGCGAAGGATGGGTCGGATACCGAAAAAGTTTTAAGCGTGGAAGGGTGCCTCACCCTGCCGGATAGGGGGCCTGGGTGAGTACGCGGGCCAGGTGCACGGCGTTGCGGGCGGCTCCCGCCGTTGCCGCAGCAGTTTTTTCGGGGACGCTGTCGAGGTCCTTGTAGTCCACCGTCTGCATGGCCTCTCCCACCCAGTAGGTGGCGCCTTGGGCAGGGACGGTGAAGCCGACGTCGTTCAGTGCCTGCTGCGTGTCCGCCACGGTCTTGTGGGCGCCGTCTTCGTTGCCCACCACGGCCACAATCGCAACTTTTCCGTACATGATTGGCCGCCCGGCCTCATCCGTTTCGGCCAGCTCGGCATCGAGGCGTTCAATGACCCGCTGGGCGATGCTGCTCGGGTGCCCCATCCAGATGGGGGTGGCGAGGACCAGGATGTCGGCCGCGAGGATCCTCGCGCGAATCCCGGGCCACTCGTCGCCGTCGCCCATGTCGGTTTGGACGCCGGGCATCACGTTGTGATCGACAACCCGCAGTGAGGCTCCTCCCACCCCATGGCCTGCAAGTTCATCCAGCACGTGGCGGGCCAGGAGTTCGCTGCTGGACGGGGCGGGCGAAGGTGTAAGGGAGCAGATAAGGGCAAATGCGCTGAGGTCGGCCATGGTTCATCCTTCTGTCATCGAGTCTTCCTTGGTGCCAGTCTAGGGTTCGTGGCGAACGGGAGGACGGATGGCCCGAAATGCCCTTCCGGCCAGGACGCCTTGCGCGAAAGATAACAAGTGTGCTTAGTATTTAGTTAGTAACCTTACTTACTAATTCACCAGGCTGGCTTTGAAAGTCCAGCTGCCAACCAATGGAAGCGAGTGATGATGACGGAAAACCAGTGGCCTGAGGCTTCTGCCCGAAGCGATCTCGACCAGTACGGAAACGCAGCACCAACGGATCCATCGGCAGAGCCCGAAACCTACGTCACCAAGAAGGATGCAGCCAAGGGAGAGACGTCGAAGATCGCCGGGCAGGCGGCCGGTGCGGCCCACAATGTGGCGCAGACCGCCAAGCTTGAGGCTGGAAACGTCGCGTCCGAGGCAAAGTCCAGCGCAAAGGGGCTCCTGCACGAGGCGAAGTCGGGATTGGGGAACCAGGCCGGAGCGCAGCAGCAGAAGGCCGCGGACGGGATCCGGACCATCTCCAGCCAGCTCCAGGCCATGGCTGATGCACCCGATCAACAGGGCATCGCCAGCGACCTGATCCGGCAGGCTGCCGACCGGGCCACCTCCGTTGCATCGTGGGTGGAAAACAAGGAACCCGGAGCGCTGCTTGAGGACGTTCAATCCTTCGCCCGCCGCAAGCCCGGGGTGTTCCTGCTCCTGGCTGCCGGCGCAGGCGTCCTCGCGGGCCGCCTGGTACGGGGGCTGCAGCCCGCCCCGGCGCCGGAACCTGCCATCCCGCCGCAGCCTGCACAGGCACCCGCGGCAGCAACCGGAACTGCTGCCTGGGGCGAAGAGTCGGTTTACCAGAACCATACAACGGCCCCGGCGACGTACGGCGAAACCATCTACGGCGAACCAGCGCGTCCGGCCTACTCCGGCACCGAAGCAGGCGGAGTTCCGCTCAGGGACCTGGATGATCCGTACAGCGAAATCCGTGGCGCAGAGCGCCAGCCCTAAACGTTCAAAGTCACCGCAAGACAACGGATCCACCAACCAAAGGACCAGTGCCATGAAAAAACTGCTCATCGCTTTTCTGCCCGGCATCATCAGCCGGGTCCTGAACGCCCGCAAGGCAAAGCAGCTTCGCGCAGGCCAGACCCGGCCGCCGCGGAACCGCTTCTAACCGTTGCCAGGCCGGGCAGCCCGGCTCGGTTTTTTAAGCAAAGCCTCGGGGGGTGTGAAAGCTCCCGGAGGCTTTGCGCTGTGCGGCGACCGGGGCCACCCTCAGATCCATGCAGCACACCGCCGCCGCCTCAGGAGGTCAGCCACTTCATCGCCTCATCCCTTGAGGTGAAGTAACGGGTGAGGTGTGCCGGTTTGTGCCGGGCCATGTAGAAGCTGGCAATGGCTTCGTCTACCGGGGATGAGCCAACAATTGCTGCACGGGTGAGCGGCCAGGGTGCCGAGAAGGCATCTTGGGCCCGCTGGCCAATCCACGTCATGCCGGTCATTTCCACCAGCAGCGGAAGGGTGCGCCCTGCACTGAGGACAGCGGCCTGTTCCATGAGCGCTTTCGCATCGCGTTCCGTGACCACGGCGCCGGGAGCCCACCTTAGACAGAGGACCTGCCCGCACAGCTCCACAGTGCCGGTGGTTCCTTCACTTCCTTGCTCTTCCACAGCGCCTCCTGCGTCCTGATTTTACTAAAGGCGCTTGATAACAAGGAGGGTGAGGTCATCCGTCGGGTGCAGTGGCGCGTTAATCAGTGCTCTTACGGCCCCCTTCGTGTCGGCGCCGGGGGCGGTGAGGGCAAGTAGCTCCGTCTGCAGCTGTTCGACGTCGTCATTGGCGAGTTCCAGGATGCCATCGCTGGGGATGATCAGGGAGTCGCCTGGCTCGAGGCGGCGGGTTTCTGTGCCCCAGCGGCAACCGGGAATGATTCCGAGGGGAGGGCCACCAGCCGTAAGTTGGGAGACCTTCCCCTCGGCCGTCGTGTGGTGGGCGATGCCGTGCCCGGCGTCGGAATAGCGGACAATTCCTGTTTCGAAGTCGAGGTCGGCATGAAACGCGGTAACGAACACGTCATCGAGAGCCAGTTCGTCGTGCAGCTGGTTTGAAACCGCGGTCAGGGCCTCGCCTGGCTCGACAGGGCCGGTGGAACGCAACCGGGATTGGACGGTGGCAGCCAAAATGGCAGGGCCGGTTCCCTTGCCCATCACGTCCGCTACAGTGACCCGCAGCAGGTTATCTTCGAGCTGCCAGTCATAAAAGTCACCGGATAAGTCTCCGGCGGCACGGGTGTGGGCGTAAACCTCATAGCCGGGAACACTGGGCGGAGTGGCAGGCCGGTGTGCCCGCTGAATCTTGGCAGCACCCGTCATGTCGGTGCGGACATTGATCTCGCGCTGAACAATAGCTGCGAGATCACGAAGTATCTGCTCTTGCTCTGGAGTAAAAGTCCGTGGCTCCTGGTCGATGAGGCACAGCGTTCCGATGTTCCAGCCGCCGGGTCCCTGCAGCGGCTGCCCGGCGTAAAAGCGGATGTTGGGCTGGCCCAGAACCAGCGGGTTGCTCCGGAACCGATCGTCCTGGCGTGCATCTTCGATAACCAGGGTATTGGGGGTCTTGATGGTGTGGGTACAAAATGCATCTGCCCGGGGGATTACCCGTTCCAGGCTCCCGGCCAGGGATTTGAGATACTGGCGGTCATCCGCAACAAGGGCGACAGTTGCTGTGCTAACTCCAAAAAGTTGCTGGGCCAGCCGGGTGATCCGGTCGAAGCCCTCTTCAGCAGGACTGTCGAGAAGTTCTGTCGCCGCCAACGACGCCAGCCGGTTCTCCTCCTCTTCCGCTGCTGCTTCTGAAGTCTGCTCACCCATTGGCTATCTGCCTCCTTTTGCCGGATACCGACATACCCAACTATGTCATCCTAAATTGCATGAGCCGGACGACGCCTAACTGGCGGTAAAGCTTTCGCTGACAGCGTGGCCGCATGGCTGCCGCCACCCAGGAACCGGAGTCAGTCCCCAATAGGAGCCGGTTTGGGTGCGGCCGGTACCGTCTCTCCAACCCGGGGCCGCCTTCTGATGATGACGTTATTGGTGCAGTGGACTGAAGTGGAAGAGCTGCTTTCCACCATGTTTCGCGGAATCCAATACCCGTCCACAACTTCGAATCGGGACGACAGGGGGTAGAAAGGGTGATCGGGTGTCAGATGCATCTAACTTCCTAATTTGCGGGTGCGCTTTGCCGTAAGACGTTCGTAGTGCTCGCAAGAAAGTATGGGTGCTGCGTTTGGACACTGATTACCCGGCAGGGGAATCTGCAGTCCACTGCCGGGCAATTGGTTGTTTGGTATGGGTGCTGACGCTGTTACTGCCGTGCCGCCAGCGCGTTTTTCAGTGCCTGCGCTGACGAGCTGCTGCTGTTGATGCGCCAGTCCGCTTCCTTGTTGAAATGGAACCAGGTGATGGCGGTGACGTCACCCTGGGCCGCCAGGTAGCTGATCAACGAGGTGTTCCAGTCGGCTTTGGAGCCGCCCTGCTCCGCGGAAGATGTTTCAGCGATCAGAATTTCCTTGCCCGGCGCCAGGGAACGGAGCTCGGAGATGCCCTGGCCGAAGAGCTGTGAGGGCGTCTGCCAGGCGCTCCATGTTGCCGATGTGCCCCAGTTGTAGCCGTCAAGGGCGACGGCGTCCACGTAGGCGGCGCCGGGGTACAGCCCGGCCAGCGGCGTGGATCCCCAGTAGGGGACATTGGGGTTCCATACCCAGGTGATGTTCGCAGCACCGGTGGATTCGACGACGTCGTGGACGTGACGCCAGGCCGCCACGTAATCGCCGGTGGTGTTGCCGTTGATGCCTTCGGCCCAGGGGTACCAGTCGCCGTTCATCTCGTGCCCGAACCGCAGCATGACCGGGTGCCCCCAGGCAGTTAGGGACTGTCCCCAGCTCAGAAGGTGGGTATCAAAATCACCGGCTGCGATCCGGTCCAGGGAGTAGGCGGGCTGGTCCGTGCCGCCGCCCCAGGCCCAGGGTTCCCAGGTTAGCAGCGTTATTGCTCCCCGGGCCCTGACTGCTTCGAGTTCGGTAAGCGGCGGGGCCTGGTTGAAGTCTTTGTAGGAGAGGATGATGGACGGCGCTTCGCCGGCCAGGGCAGCGACTTCGTCCAGCTCCGCGCCCGCCAGCGGGCCGCCGGGGACACCGGCCCCGAAGCGCAGGAGCGCCCTGGTAGGGGCTTCGGCTGCCGGTGCAGGTACCGGAGCGGGAGCTTCCTGGCTGTCTTCCGTTGTGGTGGACGGTGAGCTGTACGTGACGGTGAAGCTGGCCGCGGCTGTGGTCCTGCCCGAGGCTGCCTGGATTACGACGGCGGGATCGTTCGTCACCGGGATCACCAGGTCAACCTTAAAGTAGCCCGACGCGCTGGCCGTAAAAGCAACGGCGGCCGTGCCGCCGGTGACTGTTCCTGCGGCCTTTTTCGGAAAGCCGGTCCCGGTGACCGTCACCGAAGTTCCCGCTGGCCCAGACGTAGGGCTGAGACTGATTGAGGCACCTGCGGCCTGCACGGCCGGGGCCGTACCCGTCACTGTCCAGGCCACAAGCGCCAGGACGCATGCCACAAAACGTAGCGTTTTCATTCCACTCCAAAAACAGTTCCGTCCCCGAACGGAGTCAGGGAGCATGAGGGCACGATCCACCCCCTTCCCTTCAAGTTTTAGGCATTCCGCGCCCTCAGCCCCGCCGTATCAGCGCAGGATTTGCAGAGGATTCTGCAAGCCCGGCTGGCCCCTTGAAGGCACGTCAGACGGACCAATTCCAGGCGCGCGGCTTGCATGACGGATAGGAAGTGTGCTTACTATTTAGGTAGAAAGCATGCTTACTAATGCTTCCAGTTTTGTCCTCACGCAGCATCAAGTTAGTACCAAGAAGGAGATACACATGATCAGCACTGAGAACCTTTCTGCACTGACCACTGCCGGCGGACACGTCGTAGGTTCCGATGGAAGCAAGATCGGCTCCATCGGCCAGATTTACGTGGATGACCAGACTGCCGAGCCCACCTGGGTCACGGTCAAGACCGGGCTTTTTGGCACGCACGAGTCCTTCGCCCCGCTGGAGGCCGCTACGCAGGACGGCAACGATATCGTCCTCGCCCACACCAAGGACAAGGTCAAGGACGCCCCCCGGGTCGCCCCGGACGGGCACCTGGAACCGGCCGAGGAAGACCAGCTCTACACCTACTATGGCCTGGGCACCGGTCAGGGGTTCACGGGCAACGGATACGCCGCCGGCACCGCAGAGGACACCGTGGGCCGCGGAACCGTTGGCCACGACACCTCCGGTCCCACCACCGATGAGGCGATGACCCGCTCGGAGGAACAGCTCCACGTCGGCACGCGCAAGGAAGAAGCCGGCCGGGCACGGCTGCGCAAGTACGTGGTCACCGAGAACGTCACCACCACGGTCCCGGTCCAGCGTGAAGAGGTCCGGATCGAACGCGAACCGATCACCGACGCCAACCGCGGCGACGCCCTGGACGGCCCGGCCATCAGCGAGGAAGAGCACGAAGTCATCCTGCACGAGGAACGCCCGGTAGTGGAGAAGGAAACCGTCCCGGTCGAGCGCGTGCGCCTGGACAAGGAAACGGTCACCAGCGAGCACACCGTCACCGAGGAAGTCCGCAAGGAAAACATCGAACTCGACGACGACGGCATCACCCGCCGCTAAACCACACCGGAATCCTCATCCGATTCCCCACGCACGGCCCGTCCTCCCCCGAGGACGGGCCGTGCTTTTTCTGTGTGCCGGACACTTGTTCCCGGTCCTGCGGGGGCACAGAATAGTAGCTGTTCCCACGTCAGCGGCTCAGCGCTTCTGAGGCACGCGGCGGCAAGCGCTGCGGTGCCTTTCCTCACCGGACACTCTAGACGGCGGTCAAGCTGATGAAATCGCCTGGTTCCGCTGGCTCTGTCCTGTCGCTCACCAAACGGCACCCGGTGGCGGCCTTCGTGGTCATTGCCATCGCGCTGTCATGGACCGTCCAGATCCTTTCCCTCCTGCTGCTGGGAAACATCCTGCCGGGAATCCTTGCCGAACTCCTGATCCTGCTGGGAACGGCAGTCCTCGTAACGGCGGCGGCGGACGGCCGGCCCGCCGTCCGCGAGCTCTTCCGCAGGGCATTCCGCTGGAGGGTGGGGGCGGGGTGGTACGTGGCAGCGCTGCTGGCACTTCCTGCACTGACGGCGCTCATCGCTGCGGTCACCGGGACGATCCACCCGCCGGCCGACGGCTGGTGGCCGTTGACGGGCAATTACCTGCTGAACACTGTGATTATTGGTGCCCTCCTGGGCAACATCTGGGAGGAGCTCGCCTGGACCGGGGTGGTGCAGCACCGGCTTATGGAGCGGCATGGACCCGTAGTTGCTGCCTTGCTGACGGCCATCCCGTTCGCACTCATCCATCTGCCGTTCGCCTTCGCCGAGCGGGGCTTCACCGGCACTCCATGGTCCGACGTCGCGGTCTCCTGGGCAGTCCTTTTCCTTTTCGCACCGTTCTTCCGCCTACTCATGGGGATCGCCTACCTGGGAACGGGCTACAGCCTGCTCATAGTGGGGCTGCTGCACGCCTCCTTCAACGCCTCTGCCTCCACGAAGCTGGACGTGTTCGACGGCGAGTGGCAGCAGATTGCCGCTGTGATCGTCCTGCTGGGAGTGGTGGCCGCCGCCTCCCGGGCTTGGCGCCTGCGGGCTGCACCGGCTGAAGGAGGCCAGGACGCCCGCACAGTCCGGCGCCCCACAAAGGGCTCAAGCGCCAACACCACCGGCGACAGCGACGGACCGCGTTACGCCCGTTGATCGAAAAGAGAAAAGCCGATGGTTCCTCAATTTCGTTCAACCCCCTGGCCTGATACTCCGGAGCGGACAGGCGCCGGGACCGGCCGGCTCCGCCACTGGACAGCCCGTCATGGGTTGCTGGCCTATACGGTGATGGCGTATGGGATTGCCTGGCCTTTGTTGGTCGGAGGATTCTTCGGAACTGAGGCCGGCACCTTGGACCCCGAAGGCGGGCTGGTTGCCGTCATGAACCAGGTGGCCTCCGCGGCCCCGTTGCTTGCTGCCGTGGTGGTCCTGGCCCTCAGCCAGGGTAGGCGTGGCCTGGCCTGGCTGGCGGGGAGCCTCGTCCGGTGGCGGGTCCATCCCTTGTGGTACGCGTTCGTTTTTCTCGCTGTCCCGCTTCTCGGGGTAGCCGCCACCTGGGCGTTCCACCCGGGGGCAACAGTTGCAGCCCTGGGGCAGAACTGGCCGCTGCTCTACACGCAGTTGCCATTGGGTATTTTGAGCATTGCCGTTTTCACCGGTCTGGCTGAGGAACCTGGATGGCGCGGCTACGCCCAGCCAGCTGCCAATCGGCGTTTCCATCCCTTGCTTGCCGCGCTGGTCGTGTCAGTGATCTGGGCACTCTGGCACCTTCCAAACGCCTTGTTTGTGCAAAACCCGGCCGAGACCCTCGCCCATCTGCTGGCCACAGTGGTCAACGGCTTCGTCCTGGCCTGGGCTTACAACTCCACCAGCGGCAGCGTCCTCATCGTGATGCTTCTCCACGGAGCCCAGAATGCTACAGGGGGACTGGTAATTCGACTGTTCGACGGATCCGGGGACGGGCCGACAGCCACCATGTACTACCTGATCTCGGCGTTGGCGTTCGGTGTTTTGATGGCGGTCGTGACGGTCCTGACCCGGGGGCGATTGGGCCTCTCTTTTCCAGGAGGCATGATTCAGGCTGAAACTGGCTCCCGGGGCCAAGCCTGAGAATTCCTGCAACCACCCGCCGTGCTCAAGGCGTGGAGATGGGTTCCTCGAGAAGCCAGTGCAAAGCCTCGGTCCTGTTCGTGAAGAACCGGGTGGGACACGGATGGCTGCCAGGACCGCGAAAGCCGGCAATCACGCGGTCCACCGGATTGGAGCCGAGCAGCGCAATGCGCGAAGCCGCACTGGGAGTTGAGAAAGCGGCACGGGCTGCGTGGCTGACTGTTTCGACGCTGGTCATCTCCACCAGCAGGGGGCGGCTCTTGCCATGGCAGACGTCATTAACCTCCGCCATGGCAGCGTTAATATCCGCTTCTCCCAGGATGGCTTTGGGGGACCAAACCAAGTGGAGGACCCCCTCCGGGCCGAGCGCCAAAGTCCCCTTCCCGCCGTCGATCATTTTCGTCTCCATGACGCACCCCTCCAGTCGGCGCTCGTGCGAAGCTTGCTACCGCCCATCACGGTCAAAGCGTACTTCCAACAACCTGCAGGCCTCTGGCCGACTTCCGTACTTGCCGGCTACAGGGCAGCCAGCAGGTCCTTCATCTCCTGAATTTCGGCTTCCTGCGAGCTGGCGATGTCCTTGCTGAGCTGGACCGCGTCGCTGTTCTTGCCGTCGGTGGTTTCGGTCCTGGCCATCGTGACGGCACCTTCATGGTGGGCGATCATCTGGGTCAGGAACAGCCTGGCCGCCTCGGTGCCCTGGGCGGCCTCGAGCTTTGCCATGTCATCCTCGCCCATCATCCCCGACATGCTGTGCCCGGATGCCTTATGCGTGGGCATCTGGGTGGGCTGGCCCCAGCTTTGAAGCCAACCGGTCATCTTCTCGATCTCGGGGCCCTGGGCGGCCTTGATCCTGGTGGCCAGGTCCGTCACCGGCGCCGGAATGCCTTCCTTGGCAAGGATAAGATCGCTCATCTCCACCGCCTGGGCGTGGTGCGGGATCATCATCTGCGCGAACATGGTGTCCGCATCATTGATCCCGGCCGCCGCTGCGGGGGCCTCGCTTGATGCCGGGGCCGAACCGGATGGTCCTCCGGAGCTGCCGTGGTGCATTCCCGGCATGCTGGTGGTGTCCGAACCGCCCGCCCCGGAACCGGCGGAGCAACCGGCAAGGGCGATTGCTCCGGCGATGGCAACAGTTGAAATCGTCAGTGTCTTCTTCATGGTGATCAAGGTCCTTCCGGTTCTCTCTGCCTCCCGCAGGGGCAAATGGTTATCAGGGTACCGGCGCGTTGGCCTGCCGGTTCACGCTGCCGGGTCACTGCACCTGGGCGGGATTGAGCTTGACCCGCCGCAGCAGTTGGGCGTTCAGTGCCACCACAATCGTGGACGCAGACATCAGCACGGCCCCGGCAGCTGGTGACAGAACCACCCCGGCGAAGGCCAGGACGCCCGCTGCCAGGGGAACTGCCAGGACGTTGTACCCGGTGGCCCAAACGAGGTTTTGCCACATCTTCCGGTAGCTGGCGCGGGACAGGTCCACCATGGACAGGACGGCCCGTGGATCGTTCCCGGCCAGGACAACGCCGGCGGATTCCATGGCCACATCCGTACCGGCACCGATGGCGATGCCAACCTCGGCGCGGGCCAGCGCGGGCGAGTCGTTGACGCCGTCGCCCACCATGGCCACTTTCATGCCGCGGGCCTGCAGTTCGGCAACTTTCTTGTCCTTGTCCGCGGGCAGGACCTCGGCGAACACCTCGTCGATGCCAAGGTCCTCGGCGATCGTCTTGGCCACCTGGCGGGCGTCACCGGTGATCATGGCCACCTTGACGCCGCGGTTCTGCAGTGCGGCTACTGCCTGCCGCGACTCGGGCCGCACTGCATCCTCCAGGCTGACCGCACCCAGGGTGCGTCCGCCGTCGAGCACGTGCAGGACAGCCGCGCCGCGCTCCATCCACCCGCGGGTCGCCTTGGCCAGGGTGGGAGGTTCGACGACGGCGAGCTCGCGCAGGAGCGCGGGCCCGCCTACGTGCAGGGTGCGTCCGTCCACGCTGGCACGGACGCCGCGTCCCGTCAGCGCGGAGAACGAGGTGGCAGCGGGCACCGCAAGATTCCGCTCCTGCGCAGCGCGGAGGATGGCCCGGGCCACGGGATGCTCGCTGTCGGACTCCACCGCGGCAGCAAGTGCCAGCAGCGCGTCGGGGTCCCCGCCGGGCACGGTGGCGATGTCCTTGACCTGCGGTTCGCCCGTGGTGAGCGTGCCGGTCTTGTCGAAAAGGACAACATCAATGGTGCGCATGCGTTCCAGGGCCATCCGGTTCTTGATCAGCACCCCGGCGCGGGCGGCCTGCTCGGTGGAGATGGCGATGACCAGCGGGATGGCCAGGCCCAGGGCGTGCGGGCAGGCGATCACCAGCACTGTGACGGTCCGGGTGACCGCCTCGGGGACGCTGCCGAGCAGGGTCCATGCGATGAGTGTGATGACGCCCGCGCCGGCGGCGAAGTAGAACAGGAAGGCCGCTGCCCGGTCCGCCAATGCCTGGGCTTTGGAAGAGGACGCCTGCGCTTCAGCCACCAGGCGCTGAATCCCGGCCAGGGCAGTGTCGTCACCCACCGCGGTGATCTGGACGCGGACGCTGTTGTCAGTGGCGACGGTCCCGGCCACCACGGGGTCCCCGGGGCCGCGGGGAACGGTTTTGGATTCACCGGTGATCATGGATTCGTCGAATTCCGCCTGCCCCGTGACCACTGTCCCGTCCGCTGGCATCCTGCCGCCGGAGCGGACCAGGACGGTGTCACCTGCGCGCAGCTGGGAAATTGGGACGGTTTCGGTGCCGGTGGCGGTGATGCGTTCGGCCTCGTCGGGGAGGAGCGCGGCGAGGGCATCCAGTGCGCCCTGTGCCGAGCCGAGGGCCCGCATCTCAATCCAGTGGCCCAGCAGCATGATGGCCACCAGCAGCGCGAGTTCCCACCAGAAGTCCAGGTCGAAGCCCCCGATGCCCAGGGTGGTGATCCAGGACGCGGCGAACGCCACCGTGATGGCCATGGATATCAGCAGCATCATCCCGGGCCTGCGGGTTTTCAGTTCCCGCCATCCGCCCTTGAGGAACGGCTGGCCGCCGTACAGGAAGATCACGCTGCCCAGGATGGGCGGGATCCAGGCCGAGCCCGGGAAGGCCGGGGCCGTGTAGCCCAGGATGTGCCCCACCATGGGGCTGAAGTAGACCACCGGCAGGGACAGGGCCAGGCTCAGCCAGAACCTGTTCTTGAACATCGCTGTGCTGTGGCCTGCGTGCTGGCCGGCTGTGTGCACGGCGTGGTCATCGTCGTGGAGGCGGCTGTGTCCGTGGCCTGCGGGGGAGACGGTCACGTGGCCGGAGAGCGCGGCGGCGGGGGACCTTTGCGGTGTGGTGGCAGTCCCGCCTGCATGCACATTTTGGTGGTGCTGGGTCTGGTGTTCCATGTCAGTTTCCATTTCCACTAAGAGGTGATGGGCGCTGGGGTTGAACGGCTGTGAAGGCCGGTTGAACGCACGGCCGGGACATACCACTTCACTGACAACACTTCGAAATATACCCCCCAGGGGTATAAGCGTCAAGAGATTGTGTCAGCCAGGAACTAAAAGTCGCCGTCCACAATGCCCGTCTCGGTCGCCGGTGCGATGGAGCTCGCTGTACCGCTGGTGCCGGTTACGGACGACGTCGGTGTCCACACCATGGCTGCAGGGGTAGCGGAGGTCCGGATGCTGGCAGTCCCGCTCGCCACGCTGCCAAGGGTCACGGTCACCACTGTCCTCGGCACACCCGCTGTGGTAACCGTGGTGGCCGTCATCGTGGCGTTGAACGTGACGGTTTTGCGGTTCTTCACGAAGTTGCCCCGGGTGTTCACACTTCCCAGGTTCACCGTGCTGCCCGGCCGCTGGATGTCCAGCGTGTCTCCGCTGTTGCCCGTGCCGAGGCCCTGGACGTTGCCGTCGCGCAGGCGGACGGTTACGGGGAGGGGAGCGCCGGTCCACCCCGGGGTGACCGACGGAAGGCTTACCTGCTGGCTGTAGGTGAAGCTCACGGTGTCGCCAGCGTCCGGCCTGGCCGCCGCTCCGGTGCCGTTAACCGCCTGGACGTCAGCGCCGCGCAGGGGACTGTTGTCCACACGCCGTCCCGCAACGGTGGCGGAAATGGTTTCCCTGTTGGCGCCGTCAATGAGGATGGCGCGGAAATCGTACAACCCGTCGGGCACCTGCCGGGTGTCCCAAGTGCATGAGTACGGAGCCGCAGCCAGGGTGCAGCGCGTGGTCCAGGTGGACGTCCCTGCCGGTGCCGTTTGGATCCTGATGCTGCCGACGCCGGCTGTCGAGTTGGCTGCGGCGGTGAGGGTTGCGGTACCGGTCAGGTAAGCCCCCGGATCCTCCACCGACACGGAGGCCACGGTATTGTCCACCACCCTGTTGGTGACCGCGGCCGACGTCGTACTGACGCCTGCTGCGTCCGTGGCAATGGCACGGAAACTGTAGGAGGCGTTTGCCAGGACGGTGGTGTCGAACCGGCAGGAATAGGGCGGCTCGGTGACTGTGCAAAGCGATGACCAGGTATTGGTGCCCGTGCGGGCGTACTGGATCTGCACCTGTTCAACGCCGGAGTGTGCATCTGCGGCGGAGGCGGCAAACGTCCTGACGCCCCGCAGCGGTGTGCCCGGATCGGTCATCGTCGCTGTGGGCGCCGCGTTGTCCGCCAGGACATCCGGAATGGTCTCCGAATAGGTGGACGTGGATCCCGAGACGGCGACGGCCCGGAGGTCGTAGAACTCGTTGGCAAACGTGCCAGTGGCCCAGCTGCAGTTGTACGGGGCGAGCAGGTTCAGGCACAGGGTGTTCCACCTGTTGGCCCCCGCAACGGAATACTCGACGCGGACGGTGTAGGCCGTGTTGCCCGGGCTGTGAAGGGTGGTGGAGAGGTTCACGGTGCCGGTCACCACTTCGCCGGGATTGTTCAGGACCACCGAGAATGTATTCGCCACCGTGGTCTGGACGGTGGGCGAGGTGCTGGTGAGCCCGGCATTGTCCGTGGCCACGGCCCGCAGGCCATAAGCGCCATCGGGCGAGTCTTGCGTGTTCCACGGGCACGAATAGGGTGTTGCCGCCGCCGTGCACAGCGTGGTCCAGGCCCCGTTGGGAGGCAGCAGCTGGATGGCCACGTTGCGGATGCCGGTCTCAGCGTCGCTCGCTTCGGCAGTGAGTGTGACCGTGCCCCGTACCGTGGCTCCCGGGCTGGCCATGCTGACCGACGGCGGCGTCCAGTCGGCTGCCGTACCGAACGTGTTGGCGGTGCTCGCGGTGGTAGCGGTGAACGCAGCGGAGGAGAAGGCGGTGGACGTCGCCGTCACCAGCACAGCGAGGGCGGCCATTATCCCGACGGCGGCGCTTGCCTTCCGGCGCCGCGACCGGGCAGCTGGGGGAGCCGGGGCGGGCGGGGGAGTGCCGCCGTCGTCCCTGCCCCTGTCCTCGTGGTCCTCCTCGTCCCATGCCCTGGTGCCGAACACGGCAAGAGCGATGGCGAGCAGTGTCAAAACACTCCACCATGCCAGGGCCGGGAGGTTGCCGCTCTTCAGCCAGAGACCGGGAAGCCCCACCGAGGGGATCAGGAGCCGGGCCTGGCCGGTGATCTGGCCGCGGTCCAACGGCGTGCTGTCCGCCTCGGCATTGGCGTCTCCGGCCGTCACGAAGGTGCCGTCCCTGTTCTCTGCCACGATCCGGTGGAGACGAATTTTCTCTACTCCACCGGGCTCGGCGGAGGCAGGGCTGGTGAACTCCACCACGCCGCCCACCGGCACCTTCTGCTCGGCGCCGAACGGGGCCGCGATGACTGCGTCGCCGGCGCTGATGTGCGGCTCCATGGACCCGCTCTGAACCACAGTGCCATGCCAGCCCAGCAGGACGGGCAGCGCCGCAATCAGGGCAAGGCTCAACAGCACGCCCAGATACAGCCGCGAGAGCGTGGACGCCACCAAAAGCGTCCAGCCGTCAGCTGAAAACAGGGGCCCCCACCAGGAGGGTACCCGGGCGGACCCGGGTTCCTCCCGGTTCACGAGGTCAGGTTTGCCGCTGCCTTCCGGCTACGGCTGCGTGGGGGACTCGTCCGACTGCAGCTCCCAGACCAGGTCGATGCCCACGCGGGCACCCTGCAGTGCGTTGACGTCCTCCTGGCTCATGCCGGTGGTGTCAAAACGCCAGGTTCCGCGGTAGCTCTGCGTTTCGCCGGGGGTTCCGGCGGTCTGCCACGGTGCACCGCCGGTGGCGAAATCGCGGTTGACCGAGGCCAGTGTGGAGAGGGGCAGTTCGGGGACGGTGTTGGCAACGGGAGTGAATCCGGTGCAGTCATTGAACGAACCGCCCGTGCCCTGCTCGAGGTCAAAGTAGATCCGGTTTTCCAGGCCCTTGGAGGTAATGAGGTTCTGGGTGTAGGCCCTGACCTCGCCCGGGACGTTGGAGTTGGACGTGACTACAATGCACTTTTGGCCCGTCTGTCCGGGGACGATGTTTTCCACGGTGAAGGCGGCGGCGCCGAGATCGTCGTCGGTGAGCGTCACATTGCCGGTGCTCCATGAGCTGCCGGAGTTCCTGGTAGATGCCGTGAAGGCGGCCTGGGATCCTTGCCAGACCATGCCGCCGGCAATGAGGACGGCCAGGGGGGCAGCGCCGAACACGGCGATTTTACGGGCGCGAGCAGAGGGATTTTTCATGACTGAGACCTTGTCCTGGAACCGATGAATTGGGTTTATGCCTGGTTAACCAGGCGGACCCTCCCAGGTGTCCGCAAGCCCCCCAAGCGCTGTCAACTTCAATGTACGGGAATTTAATGCTACTTGACAGTAGTTGTCACGAGCTTGTTGCAGGACGGAAGAGAGGTGCTACCTAGGGCTTTCCCAACTTCGCCGACCCCTTCTGTTTTCACCGCGGTTTCAGGAGTAGCTGCGCCCTTGCGGCAACTTTCCGTTGTTTACAGCAGAGGTTGGCCGATTTACAGCCCGGGTACAGGCCCAGCGAACCAAGTAACGGGCGGAAATAGCCCAAGTAAGAAGCGAGTACCCACCACTGTGGTTCACCAAATGTCCCGTCGCTTCAATGGGAACCATTGCACCACCGAACTGCTTTTGGGGGAACCTCTCGTGATTACTTTGGAACTGGCAAATGACACCGGCCATGAAGGCCTTGTGCTTGAAGTCCTGCCGCAGACGCCGGCTCTTCAGATTTCCGTTTTCGGCCCGCTGACCATTCGCCGCGGCGACGTGGAGCTCAGCGCCAACCACCTGGGCGGACCCAAACCCCGCCAGGTGCTGGAAATTCTCCTGATGAACTTCGGCTCTGCGGTCTCCAAGACCCGGCTGATGGACCTGCTGTGGGGCGGCAACCACCCCGCCGCCGCGCTGCCCACACTGGAAAGCTACGTCAGCGTGCTCCGGCGCCACCTGCAGCCCGGAAGTGGTCGGACAGGTCCCTTGAAAACAGTCACCGGCGGCTATGCCATCGACCGGTCCCTGGTGGAACTGGATCTGGACCGGTTCGAGACGCTGACCAAAATGGCCGGCCAGGCGGAGCCGCGCGTGGCGCTCTCCATGCTGACAGGGGCACTTGACCTCGCGTCCGAGCCGCTGCTCGGGGATGAGCTGCTGCCGGCCTGGGCAGAGGAGGAGCGGGCTGCCCACGCAGCGCAAGTTGGCCTTGCCCGGGTCATGGCCGCAGAAACCGCCCTCTCCGTGGGCGAAGCAGGAAAGGCCATCGCCTGGAGCAGTGCCGCCGTCAAGGAAGATCCCCTCAACGAACGGGCCTGGACAGCGCTGATCCAGGGGCTCGAACAGAACGGCGAAACTACTGAAGCTCTGCGGGCCTACGACCGTTGCCGCAGGATCATCGATGAGGAACTGGGCTGCGCCCTGGGGCCGGCGCTCCGGGAAGCGCAGGCACGGCTCCTCAAAAGCACGGCGGCAACATCAGCGCCGTCAGGCATCCGTGGCACCCTTTCGGTGGTCGCCGGCAGCCGGCCCCAGGCCCCTGCGGTGCTTGAACGAAATACGGATCGCCTGCGGATCCTGATTGTTGATGACCACACCACGTTCTCAGACCTGCTGGCCGGGGCGCTGGACCGCGAGCCGGACCTGGAAAGCGTGGGAGCGACGAAGTCCGTGGCAACAGCGGTGACCATGTTCCGGGACCTCGCGCCCGACGTCGTCATCATGGACCTTCACCTTTCTGACGGCAGCGGGCTCACAGCTGCCCAGCGCATCCTCGCGGAGGCGCCGGAAACCCGCATCGTCATGCTGACGGGCAATCCGTCGCAGGAAGCGCTGTGTGAGGCCGCCCGCATCGGGATCTGCGGCTTCCTCCCGAAAGACGGCGCACTGGGAGTCATGCTAGACACACTGAGGCACGCCCACGTTGGAAACATGATCGTGAGTCCGGCGCTGGTGGCTACGTGGGGCGCCGCGGCCTGATCCTTGCCGCGGGCGGATGGTTTGCGGACGACGGCGGCTGGTGCTTGGCTGCCAAGCCGCCCCTACGCGCGGCGCAGTTTAGCCTTCGTTGAGGTCCAGCCCTCACGGTGGAGCCTGTCGAAGCCCTCCAGGAGCAGGTCCAGGGCGAACTCAAACTCGAACTGGTCATCGCACCCGTGGCCCACTACGGAGTCGGGGTCGTGTGGAGTGGCGGTGGCGACGGTCACGATGTTGGGGTACCGCTGCGCCATTTGTGCAAACATCTCCGCCTGCACTTCAGGGGCGGGCTGCGGCGCCGACTCGGTTTTCTCGGCCGCTGAGGAGTCAAACAGTTCCTGGGTGAATCCCCACATCCGACCGCCGAGGGCATGCATGGCATGGTGGGTGAGGTCAGGGGACAAACCGCCGGCGAGGAACAGTCCGGCGAAGGACTCCTGGTAGTCAAGGACAGCCGTAGTGGGTTTGGTGCGGGTCTCGATCGCCGGCCTCGCCCATGCGTGCCGCTGGAGCGTTCGGCGGGCGGACAGTACCCGGTTCCGGATCGCGGTCTTCCAGTCCGCGTGGGTTTCGGGCGGGTCAATTTCACCGATGATGACCTCCACCATCCCGTCCAGAAGGTCTTCCTTGTCCGAGACGTGCTTGTACAGGGCCATGGGAACGACGTGAAGCTCCTGGGCGAGTCTGCGCATGCTGAGCGCCTCGACTCCAATGACGTCCGCGAGTGCTACGGCGGCGAGCAGAACCCGCTCACGGTTCAACCGCACGCGCTCAGCTGTTTTCGCCTGCGTCATCGGGCTCCTTCCGCGGAGTTTGAGGATAAGCCGTTGACAAGTGTACGCGGTACACCTAAAGTCGCAATCAATAGAAGTGTACGCCGTACACCTCAACAGTAAGGGAGACGCATCATGGCCAGTTCGGAACCGGGCACAAAGCTCCGTCCTATGGTTTCTCACCGGAAGACCTCGCTGGCTGCCGGCGTGCTTTACCTCCTCACGTTCGTGTCTATCCCCACCCTATTCCTCTATGGCGAGGTGAAAACCGATCCCGGATACATCGCCGGTCCCGGTCCCGACACCCTTGTTATTGTCGGCGGGCTCCTGGAGGTGGTTGTTGCCCTGGCCTGCATCGGGACCGGTGTGGCGCTGTATCCGGTGGTGAAGCGACAGAATGAAGGGCTCGCGCTCGGGTTCGTGGCTGCGCGGATTCTGGAGGCCGGGGCCATTTTCGCCGGCGTTGTGGCGCTGATGTCCATCGTCACCCTGCGCCAGGCCGGCGTTGGAGAGGACGGGCTCATCACCGGTCAGGCGCTGCTGGCCCAGCATGTCTGGACCACGCTGCTCGGCCAGGGCCTGATGCCCGCGTTCAACGCACTGCTGCTCGGTTCGCTCATGTACAAGTCCCGGTTGCTGCCACGGGTGCTGCCGGTGTTCGGGTTGATCGGGGCGCCGCTGCTGATTGCGGGAGCAGTGGGCACGCTCTTCGGCTTCTGGGGCCCTGTGTCGCCGCTGGCCGGACTCGGTGCGCTGTGCCTGACCGTCTGGGAGTTTGGAATGGGCATCCGTCTGGTCGTGAAGGGCTTCAACCCCGACGCCGTGGCGAAGCTCGCCACAGCCGATGCCTAAGACGCGTGGGTCGAGGCCGGCGGTGAGTGCTGCCGGCATCACCGGCTAAGCACGGGCTCGTTGCTTTATCCAGCCCCCTAGGGCCGTGGCGGCGAACAGCAGCAGGCCGATGAAGGCCAGCCACAGCAGGCCCTCGATAATGAGGCCCAGGATTGACAGGACGAACCAAATAACAAGCAGTGTGATGAGCAGTCCCATGACCGAATACCTGCTTCGGGTCAGACCATCTGCTAGTTACTGTCGGAAACCGCTGAGCTGACGGCAGTTGGGCTGTCGTACTCCTGGTCCGGGATCGCTTCAAGGGCCTGGATGACATTGCTGTCAGCGCCAGAGTCCTTTGCTTTGGACAACAAGGCGTCGCGGTTGGCGGGATATTCCACGCCGCCGAGGAACTTCTGAATCTGGATGGGGTTGGGGGTCTCGGCCATCGTGCCAGTTTCCTTTCTGCTGTCCGGATCTTGTCTCTGCGCTAACTGCCCGGGAAAGAGAGGCCGGGCAGATGTTCATCGTAGGCCGGTACGTCTTAGAAAAGAAGACTGCTTTCCTGCCCTGCGCCGGTAGAGATCGTGCCCCAACCCATGCGGCAGGAAGTGTAGGCAACCTCTTCTCCGGACATGTGGTGACGCGCGGGGCCTGCCACTCGGGAAACTGCCGCGTCGGTTTTCAACCATGTTTGGACGAGGAAGTCCCGGTTTAGTGACAGGGAGACCGGTCAGGACATCCACGAAAGCCCCGTTGCGGCTATAGGCCAGCACGGCAACGTCCGAGGGAGCGGAACCGGAATTACTCTGCCCCACCTGCCGGTATTGCCCCTCATCACCCGCGGGGCTACCTTGTCGCCATGGAACGCATGGCCGTACCCGAGGACATTGATGCCATCTGCAGGGGCCTGCCGGAAGTTGAACTCGGGACTTCCTGGGGTGACCGCCCAACGTACAAAGTTCCACGCGGACCGAAAGGACGAGGTTTCGTGCTGTACCGGGCCCCACATAAAACCGCCGTGGACCCGGAAACCGGCGAGCTATACCAAGACCTGCTCGTCATCGTCGTCCCGGATGACGCCGCCAAGGCAGCACTGGTCGAGGACCCGTCCGTTCCTTTCTTCACCATTCCGCACTTCGACGGCTACAACGCAGTCCTGGTGCAGGAGTCGCGGCTGGGCGAGATCGCGCGCGACGAACTGGCCGAGATCATCGTCGAAGCCTGGGCCGCCCGCGCGCCCAAAAGACTGGTGGCTGCGTTCTTCGCCGGCCGCTGAGCGCGTTAAGTGAGCGAGCGTTGGAGGAAAGGCGGCATTAAGTGAGAGACCGTCCCAATAAAACGGGCATCAAGTGAGAGAGCGTCCGGGAAAAGCGTGCGTTAAGTGAGAGAGCGTCCTGGGGGAGGTGCGTGCTTGACGGTCCGGAGCGCTTTTGGATATCCTGAACGAACGGTCGGTAAATAATTCCGCACGTCCCAGAAGGTCTTTGCATAGGAGCAACCATGGCAGCGCAGAACCTGCAGTCAGTGCCAGCCGAGCTATCCCCGGAGGAGCAGGCGGCCCAGGAGGCGGAAGCCCAGGCCCACTTCGACCGCGTCATGGCTGAGGACTCCCGCATCGAGCCCAAGGACTGGATGCCGGCGGCCTACCGCAAGACCCTGCTGCGCCAGATTTCCCAGCACGCCCACTCCGAAATCATCGGCATGCAGCCCGAAGCAAACTGGATTTCCCGTGCCCCCAGCCTGAAGCGCAAGGCCATCCTCATGGCCAAGGTTCAGGACGAGGCCGGCCACGGGCTTTACCTCTACAGCGCCGCCGAAACCCTTGGCCAAACCAGGGACAAGATGATGGACGACCTCATCGCCGGCAAGGCCCGCTACTCGTCCATCTTCAACTACCCGGCCCTCACCTGGGCGGACATGGGCGCCATCGGCTGGCTGGTGGACGGCGCCGCCATCTGCAACCAGGTCCCGCTGTGCCGCGCCTCCTACGGCCCCTACGGCCGGGCCATGGTCCGGATCTGCAAGGAAGAATCGTTCCACCAACGCCAGGGCTTCGAGATCCTCCTCGAACTCTCCAACGGCACTCCGGAGCAGAAGCAGATGGCCCAGGACGCCGTCAACCGCTGGTACGCCCCGGCCTTGATGATGTTCGGCCCGCCGGATGACGATTCGCCCAACTCCAAGCAGTCCATGGCCTGGAACATCAAGCGCTTCAGCAACGACGAACTCCGCAGCCGCTTCGTGGGCATGATGGTGGAACAGGTCCGGGTCCTCGGCCTCACCCTCCCGGATGACCAGATCCGCTTCAACGAGGACTCCAAAAAGTGGGAGCACGGCCCGCTGGACTGGCACGAGTTCCAGGAAGTCCTCGCCGGCCGCGGCCCCTGCAACGCGCAGCGTTTGGAGCGCCGGAGGGAAGCGCACGACGACGGCGCCTGGGTCCGCGAGGCAGCTGCCGCTTACGCAGTAAAGCAGCAGGTTAGGGAGTCGATGAAGACGAAGGAATACGCAGCATGAGCCCCCACGGCAACCCGGAAGTTCCCGCCAGTTCGGCCGCAGACATCAACACCGACGCGGCGAAGGTCCCGGCCGGCCCGGACACCACGGTCAACACCGCGGCATCGGCTCCGGCGCCTACAGCACCGGTACCGGTATCGGCCACCGAACGGGAATATGCTGCCGCAGCCACGGGCCGCGGCGCCTGGGGTCTGTGGGAGGTTTTCGTCCGGTCCAGCCGCGGTCTCAGCCATGTCCACGCCGGGTCCCTGCACGCTCCGGATGCCGCCATGGCACTGCGCAACGCCCGTGATCTTTACACCCGCCGCAACGAAGGCGTCTCCATCTGGGTTGTCCCGGCTGAAGCCATTGCCGCGAGCGATCCGGATGCCAAGGGTTCGTTCTTTGAGTCGCCGCAGGGCAAGGACTACCGGCACGCCACGTACTACACCAAGAGCGAAGGGGTAAAGCACCTGTGAACACCCCCGCATCGAACACCCAGGAAACATCAGGCCACGGCGACATCTCCACTGGCGTCCAGGCCCCGTCGGGAAGCGGCGACAGCAATGCCAGCGCCACCAGAATCACCCCCGGCAATGCCCTGCGCCCGGAGGACATTGCCCTCGAGGTCCGTACCGGCCTGGCCAAGCCGTCAGAGGATGTTGCCGAGTACGCCCTGCGGCTCGGCGATGACGCGCTGATCCTCGCCCAGCGTTTGGGCCACTGGATTTCCCGTGCCCCGGAGCTGGAGGAGGACGTGGCCCTGGGCAACATCGCCCTGGACCAGCTGGGCCACGCCCGGAGTTTCCTCAGCTACGCCGGCGGTGCACTGTCCAACGAAGACGGCACGGCCAAGTCCGAGGACGATCTTGCGTACTTCCGCCGGGAGCACGAGTTCCGCAGCGTCCAGTTGTTCGAGCAGCCCAACGGCGACTTCGCGGTGACCATCGCCCGCCAGTTCATCGTGAGCTACTACCAGTTCGAGCTCTACCGCCGGCTCACGGAATCAACGGACGCCACCCTGGCCGCCATCGCAGCCAAGGCTGTGAAGGAAGTGGACTACCACCGGGACCACAGTGCCCAGTGGGTCCTCCGCCTGGCTGGCGGCACCGAGGAGTCGCGCCGCAGGATGATTCACGGCCTGCGCCTGATGTGGGCGTACGTCAACGAACTGTTCCAAGACGATGAGCTGACGCAGCGGCTCGCCGAGGCGGGTGCCGCCGTCGCGCCTTCCACCCTGCGGGAGGACTTTGACCGGCTCACCGGTGAGGTCCTTGCAGAAGCAGAGCTCGAGGTGCCGGACGTCCCGGCTGCCCCGGGCGGCGGCCGGCACGGCAGGCACTCGGAGCACCTGGGCTACCTCCTCGCGGAGATGCAGGTCCTCGCCCGCGAGTACCCCGGAGCGAAGTGGTGACCACCCAGGCCATGTACATCTCGGACTTCGAAAGCCGGACGCGCACGCCGCGGCAGAAGGCGTGGGACATCGCCGCCACCGTGTGTGATCCGGAGATCCCCGTGCTCACCATCGAGGACCTGGGCATCCTGCGGAACGTACAGGTGGCAGCCAACAACAGAGTGACCGTCACCATTACCCCCACCTATTCCGGCTGCCCAGCCATGGACGCCATCCGCGATGACCTGCAGGCTGCGTTCACAAAGGAGGGCTACACGGACATCCATGTGGACCTGGTGCTCGCCCCCGCCTGGACCACGGACTGGATGACCGAGGCAGGAAAACAAAAGCTGCAGGAGTACGGCATCGCCCCGCCGTCGGGCATGTCCAACCCAGCAAGGCAAGCCGGCCCCATCCGCCTCCAAATGGCCGTCAAGTGCCCGCAGTGCGCCAGCCTGCACACCAAGGAACTCACCCGCTTCGGCTCCACCTCCTGCAAAGCGCTGTACGTGTGCCAGGACTGCAAGGAACCGTTCGACTACTTCAAAGTGCTGTAAGGAAGCCCCATGCCTGTTGTCCGCCAGACCGCCGCAGAGACGGCGCAGGCCACCGGCCGCCGTCGTCCGTCCTTCCACACCCTGGCCGTGAAGGAGGTGCGCCGGCTCACCGAGGATGCCATCGAGGTGGCCTTCCATGTCCCAGCGGAGCTCGCCGGCCAGTTCGACTACCTGCCCGGCCAGTACGTGGCCCTGCGCACCAAGCTCCCGGACGAGACCGGCGAGCTGCACGAGGTGCGCCGCAGCTACTCCATCTGCGCCGAGCCGCGCAGCTTCGCGGACGGCAGCAGCGAGATCCGGGTGGCGGTGAAGAAGGACCTGGGCGGGCTGTTCTCCACGTGGGCCAACGCCGAACTGAAGGCTGGGGACACCCTGGATGTGATGAGCCCCATGGGCGCGTTTGTGTCCCGGCACGGCCGCGACGGCAAGGCCGTGGAGCAGAACCGGATGAACTCCATGAACAACCCGGAGGAGCTGGCGGGGGACGTCGCCGCCCACGGGGAGGCGAGCTTCGTGGCCATCGCCGCGGGCAGCGGCATCACCCCGGTGATCGCGATCGCCCGGACGCTGCTGGCCAAGAACCCGGAGTCGCGGTTCGACCTGATCTACGCCAACAAGGCTGCGATGGACGTGATGTTCCTGGAGGAGCTGGCGGACCTGAAGGACAAGTACCCGCAGCGTCTGGCCATCCACCACGTGCTGTCCCGCGAGCAGCGGATCGCGCCGCTGCTGTCCGGCAGGATTGACGCCGAGAAGCTCCAGCAGCTGCTGGGCACGGCCATCCACGCGGACGATGTGGACGAGTGGTTCCTGTGCGGGCCGTTCGAGCTGGTGCAGCTGTGCCGGGACACCCTGGCCGAGCGCGGGGTGAAGCCGGAGAACGTCCGGTTCGAGCTGTTCACCTCGGGCAAGCCGGACCGGCCGGAGGGGCACGCCGGCCGGCCAGTGGTGGTGGACGAGTCCAAGGAGACGTACAAGATCACGTTCAAGCTCGACGGCCTGCAGGGCGAGGTGGCCAGTCCCACCCACGCCCGCGAGTCCATCCTGAACGCCGCGCTGCGGGTCCGTCCGGATGTGCCGTTCGCGTGCGCCGGGGGAGTGTGCGGCACGTGCCGGGCCAAGGTCGTCACCGGCAGTGTGACCATGGACGAGAACTACGCGCTGGAGCAGGATGAGCTGGACAAAGGGTACGTGCTGACCTGCCAAAGCCACCCCACCAGCAAGGAAGTCACCGTCGACTTCGACGTCTAAGTCTCTTCAACTTCAAGGAGTTCCATGATTTCCCACTCCATCAACAACGGCGTCGCCGAGGTCGTCCTGGACGCACCGCACAAGCTGAACTCGCTGGATGAGCAGGCGCTCGCGGATTTAACCCGGGCGTACGACGACGCTGCTGCCGCCGCCTCCGGCGGTGAGGTGCGGGCGCTGCTGCTGAGGGGAGAGGGCCGCGCCTTTTGCGCGGGCCGGGACATCCAGAACGTGACGCCGGAAAACGACGACGCCGCCGCGTATCTGGGCGGGCTGGTGGAGCCGCTGCTGAAGAAGATGAGCGCGTTCCCGGCGCCCACGTTCGCTGCGGCCCAAGGCGCTTGCCTCGGTGTGGGGCTGGGGCTGCTGCTGGCCACGGACGTGGTGTACGTGGCGGAGAATGCGAAGTTCGGCTCGCCGTTCGCCAAGCTGGGCGCCACGCTGGATTCGGGCGGGCACTGGTACTTCACTGAGCGGCTGGGCATGCACCGGACGCTTGACCTGATTTATACGGCTGAGCTGATCAGCGGCAGTGAGGCCGTGGCGCAGGGGATGTTCAGCCGTGCTATGCCGGCGGACGAGCTGCTGGAGACCACGCGGGGGATTGTCTTGAAGGTCGCCACAGGGGCGACGGGCGCTTTTGTGGCCAGCAAGGAGCTGGTGGCGCACATCCGCGACCAGCGACTGGGCCTGTGGGAAGCCATGACCGAGGAGAACACCGAACAGGCACGGCTCTGCAAAACCGACGACTACGCCGAGGGTTTCCGGGCGTTCCAGGAGAAGCGCGAACCCCGGTTTATGGGCAGCTGAGGGTCAGGACGGTACGGGTTCTGCGTACGGATCAAGGCCCTCTGAGCTGTTATCTGTGGAAGCTGGCAGATCCGGCACCGTGAGAGGCTGGAACAGCTCACGCAACTGGTTTCCCACCATGTGCGCTTCCATTAGGTGCTCGCTCATGTCACTGGAGCCGAGGACGCCTGCGGCGTAGTCCCTCAGCTCGTTCTGCAGCTCAAGGAGTTCGGCGTGAAGATCGTTGTTGGTCCGCACCCAGCCGCAGTCCTGGGACGCCGCCCTCGTCAAGCCACTCATGACCTGGGCAGCCCGGTTGATTTTCTGTGCCATCTCGGACGTCAGTTCCATAAGCAAGCCCCCCGGGCTGGTCGATGCAGGCGCCACTGAGGCCTACGCCACAATGAAGGATGAATGAATCATATCCGTTTTAGGTCTCCTGCGCCCTACTTTCTTGAGGAAACCTTGAGCTTCAGGATGCCGGAGAATTGCCATGGGTAGTTGCTGATTTGTAAGGTTCAGCTATGACTAAGGGGAAAGCTATAACCAAAGCCGTGATTCCTGCTGCCGGATTGGGAACTCGCTTCCTGCCCGCCACCAAGGCAATGCCGAAGGAAATGTTGCCGGTGGTTGACCGTCCGGCCATCCAGTACGTGGTGGAAGAGGCCGTCAAGTCCGGCCTCGACGACATCCTGATGATCACGGGCCGCAGCAAGCGTGCGCTGGAGGACCACTTCGACCGTGCACCGGGCCTGGAGCGCGTGCTGGAGGAAAAGGGCGACAAGGACCGGCTGGAAGCCATCCACTACGCTTCAGAACTCGGTCCCATCCACTACGTCCGCCAGGGCGAGGCCAAGGGCCTGGGCCACGCGGTGCTGTGCGCCAAGCAGCACGTGGGCAATGAGCCGTTCGCCGTCCTCCTGGGTGACGACCTTATTGATGAGGCGGAGACTCTGCTTGAGACCATGATGGAGGTGCAGCAGAAGACCGGCGGTTCCGTGATTGCCTTGATCGAGGTGGACCCGTCCCAGATCAGTGCTTACGGTTGCGCGGACATCACCCCTGTGGACGGCGAGGATTACGTCCGCGTCAACAGCCTGGTTGAGAAGCCGGCTGTGGCTGAGGCTCCGTCAAACCTGGCCGTGATAGGTCGCTACGTGCTGCACCCGACCGTGTTCGGCGTCCTGGAAAACACTGCTCCGGGCCGCGGCAACGAGATCCAGCTGACTGATGCGCTGCAGACCTTGGCTGCTGGTGAGGGCGAAGGCTCCGGCGTGTACGGCGTAGTGTTCAAGGGCCGCCGCTTCGACACCGGTGACAAGCTCAGCTACCTCAAGGCTGTCATCACCTTGGCGTCTGAGCGCGTGGAGTTCGGCGAGGACCTGAAGACGTGGCTGAAAGGCTTCGTAGGCTAGATTGCCCTGTACTAACTTTTTTAGAGGTCCGCTGCCGGGAGGCGGCGGGCCTCTAGTTTTTTTAGCGCAAGCGCGGCGAGTAGGGCGCCTATGACGGCGCCTGACAAGTTTGTCACAAGGTCCGTTGGGCTTGCAAAGCGATTGTGTAGAAACAGGAGCTGGCCCAGTTCCATGCTGCAGGAGATGAGTAGACCGAATATTCCTATTTGCCACCAACGCTTTTTGGCAAAAGCAAGCTTGCTTATAATTCCGATGGGGATAAAAAGAGCGACGTTCGCGGATGCTTCAATAAACTTGTAATTGATCCGGCGGGGCAGGCCATGGCTGTGAAGGAATTTCAGGATGGCTGCGAGTTGGCCTTGTACGGGCTGGTCTATGGGGCTCGGCCAAAATGCGATCAATGCCAGGGGAACCAGCATGGCAATCAGGACCAATCGCCACAGCCGATAGTTCTTGAGCTGTTTCACGCAGTCCTCAGGCGGTCCGCAGAAGGGCTGGCGCTGCGGCGGCCAGGGCAGCGACGGCTAGCAGGGCCAGCAGAACGTAGGGAAACGCTTGGCGTCCGGGGAGGGGTACTTCCGCGGTGTGCGCTGCCAATGTCTCCCCATAGGTCTATAGATACCACAACCCTTACGGCGGCTTGACCGGTCCGTATGCTGAATCATTAGACGAAGAAGGCGGGTGTTCTCCGTTCCGGAGTACACCCGCCTTTTCGTGGTTATCGTGTCATGCTGTTATGCAGCGACCTCAGACTTGGCGCGGCGGCGAACAACAACTACTGACGTTGCACCTGCAGCCAGGGCGCCTGCACCAACCAGGGTCCAGAGGACCAGACCGGAGTCAGCGCCGGTGTTGGCCAGGCCTGTTCCGGTGCCCGTGTTGGCCAAGGGAGCACCTGCGGTGTTGCCGCCGGTGCTGGCCAGAGAAGCTGCAACGGTAACCGTAACGGGACCGACGGTAACGCCTGATTCCTGACCGGTTGCAGTGATGGAGTAGGTGCCTGCCTCGCTGATAGTGATGGGGAGGGAAACTGCACCCTGGGCGTCAGCGGTTGCCTGCAGGGTCTGTGCCTCGGCAACAACGTTGATGCGTGCGGCCACCGAGCGGCCTCCGGCGATGTTGGCGCCATTAGAAGCGGGAGCCTGTCCCGGGGTTACGCGAATAATAAGAGGTTCGCCGGCGCGGAAGCCCTGGCCGCGGAAGACGAAGGTTTCGCCCGGGCCGACCACACCGTCGGAAACTGCAGCCTGAGGTGGAAGCGCGGGATATGTAATAGTGGTGGCCATGGCAGGAGCTGAGCCGATTAGAGCGATGGAGCCAGCAAGCGCGAGTGCTGCAAGAGTTTTCTTCATGAGTGTCCCCCCGGAGACGTTTAAGTTTTGATGTACCCGATCTTGGGGAGTATTCCCCTCCGCACGAGACCCTGTGCAGACTTACGGATAATTATCCCAAGAAAGACGGTACCACCTGTTTTCCACGGTGAGCAATCTCTATCCACTCGGTTTACATAGTGTTAACGTGACGTCCGCCTTCCGCTAGTCACATTTAGCGTTTTCTGTGGGCAGAGTCACATCCTTGACGGCCTGTACGGTTGGTGTGACATTGACGTTAGGTTCGGAATGCTGAACAATTTTTCCAAACGTAAATTCAACAGTTTGGCTCTCTCCGGGCGCTAGCCGGATGGCCATTACCCCTACGGGCCTGTTGCTGTGGATATGCGGTGCAAAATCTGTCTTGTGCCCGTCTAGCTTCGCGATTTCCACATGTGCCTGAGCGGGACCATAAGCGACGATGTTGGTCTGTACGGATCCTGGCGGGACACCAAAGCTCCCTCCGCCCGTGACATAGGCCGGTAGGGAAGTAGCCGCGTCTGCGGGTGCATTGTTTGTGCTGGTGACTCGGAGAGTGGCCAGCTCATAGCCGTCCTTGGGGCACTGGCGGACTAACTGAACTGTGCGTTTGACGTAGTAGTCCATCTTCGCTCCAGTTCCGTCGTTGAAGTAAACACCAAACTGAGCCGGGGCGACGCTTGGTCCTGATATGGACCCGCTGATGGGATATTGCGCAAGCATGGCTTGCTCACTTGCGACACCGGACCAGATGAGAACGCGGCCTTCCCGACTCCCGCGAGTGATACCTTCGAAAAGAGCCGTGGTATCCGCGGTACCCGCTGACAGAGCCGCGAAGATCTTCTGTGCTACACCAGCAAAATACGCGTCCTGAAGCTCCGGCTGCTTTATCTCTTTGTACGCCTTGGACAACAAGGTCTCAACAACATTCCCTCCATTGAGCTCGCGAGGAAGTCCAGTTCCGGCTAGGAAGTCCGAATCCATACTGTCGATTCGCACTGGACCAGTGGCATCCAATATGTAGCCGAGCGCAACTGGATCGATGGAAATGACTCCTGCAACTCGCTGTCCCGTTTTTTGCTCCCACATCGATTGCGCCGTCTTGGCTGCAGTGGGGAAATCTGGCGTGAGGTTCACATCTTGCATGAACTTGCCAAGTCGACTCGAATAGATGTTTTTTTGTTCGGCATCGACATTAACGTTGGGTGATGCTGGACCTAGTTTGGTGGCACTGCTTTGTGATGTCAGAGTGAGAGTACCTGCTGACGCATCGAGGACAGCTAACGCACCAGGAATTCCGCCCGAAGCACGCGATTCAGCGTTGTTTTGGATCATCAAGAGGTACTGCCGGGGCGCCTTCGACCCGAGCATATCGGGAATCAGCTGCGATGCAGCGGCAGCCGCATCCAGGGTACCGGTTACGCTTCGCAGCTGCTCCCTAGATTCGGCCAACGGTTCCCGTACTGCCGGCAAGAGGACCGTGGCATCGATCTGATCGAGACGATCGGCGGATGCCCGGACAGCGTGGGCGGCGGCTGTGACACTGGGAGCCGCGTCTTCTAAAGGAACCAAATTAGTTCCCGTGCTGCTTGGAAGTAGGTCATCCCAATTGAGCGAGTCATAAACTCTAGCGAGCGGCGACAACCCAAGATTTGTCACGTCGTCGGCGGAACGAGCAATTTCAGCAACGGCACTGAGGTTTGCGCCCAGCCAAGGAATGGTTGAAGCAATAGTCCATATTGGTTCGCCCGCGGCTTCCTTAGCTGCTGACGTGTGAGCTTTGAGTTGCGCTACCGTAGCGGCCGCTTCTTCTGGATCGTCATTAGAAATAGCTGCTCGGAGTGTCGGGACCAGGGCATTCGCTGCGCTTAATTCATCTCTAATGAGCGTAGCCTTTGCGCTGAGCCAGACGAGCCCAGTGCCTAGTAGCAACACCAAGGACATTCCCCAAATCAGGGCAGGTGCGGCCCGTTTTTGACGAGGAACCCGCTGCCTTTGGCGCGTTTGCTCTTGAGCATAGTTTGCCTGCTGCATACCTACGGACGCCCCAGTCCGCGGAATGTCCAACCAGCCGCCCGCCACTTAGCGGAATCCAGGACATTGCGTCCATCCAGGATGCGGGGGGATGACACTGTGTTGGACAGCTCGTAGGGGTCTAGGTCTCGGTACTCTTGCCATTCCGTAAGCAACAGTAGAGCGTCAGCCTTCTGCATGGCCTCCTGTGAGTTGGCTTCGTAATGCAATTCGGGGAATCGCCTTGCAGCATTCGCCAGCGCCTTAGGGTCGGTGACCGTTACCACAGCGCCTTGGAGTTGAAGTTGAGCGGCGATGCTCAAAGCGGGCGAGTCCCTGACGTCATCGCTTTCCGGTTTGAACGCTGCGCCGAGAACAGTAATCCGCTTACCCAGCAATGAGTCGCTACAAAGTTCCCGAGTTAGCTCGACTACGCGGGTCCTGCGCCGCATATTGATAGCGTCCACCTCACGCAAGAATGTCAGGGCCTGGTCAGCACCCAGTTCCCCAGCCCTGGCCATGAACGCCCGAATGTCCTTTGGCAGGCAACCTCCTCCGAATCCGATACCGGCGTTGAGAAATTTGCGGCCAATACGATCGTCCATCCCGATGGCATCGGCTAGTCGCGTTACGTCAGCACCAGCAGACTCACAAAGTTCAGCCATAGCGTTAATGAAAGAAATCTTCGTTGCCAAGAACGAGTTAGCGGCAGTTTTTACGAGTTCTGCCGTTTGGTGATCCATTACAAGACGCGGTGTACCCCTTGAAAGAGAGATGGCATATACCTCGTCGAGAAGTACTACAGCCGGATGATCTTCAGAGCCGTCCACGACACCGTAGACGAATCTGTCCGGGTGAAGCGTGTCCGAAACTGCATGCCCTTCACGCAGGAACTCCGGGTTCCACACTAGATGAACCTCCGGTTGTTCGGCCTGGACCAGGTCATTGAGTCGAGATGCTGTCCCCACGGGAACTGTGGACTTGCCTACTACTACATCGCCAGCTGAAAGGTAGGGAAGGAGTCCGCCGATAGCAGCGTCAACGTGTGTCATGTCGGCGCCGTTCTCTCCCTTTTTTTGGGGGGTACCAACACAGACAAAATGTACTGCGCTTCCGCTTGCGGCCGCCATATCCGTTGTGAACGACAGTCGTCCGGTGTCCTGGACTTCTTTCAACAAGTCC
Source organism: Arthrobacter sp. sptzw42 (assembly GCF_059089685.1). Lineage (NCBI taxonomy): Bacteria > Bacillati > Actinomycetota > Actinomycetes > Micrococcales > Micrococcaceae > Arthrobacter > Arthrobacter sp. sptzw42. Next base: position 162,370 of record NZ_JBNHEX010000004.1, on the reverse strand, counting down.
TCGAGACCAGGTTCGTAGAACGGTGCCCGTGCTGCGGACAATTCCTCCACTTTCCGTTCATCCACGTCGATACCAACAACTTCATGACCCAGTTTGGCCATGCATGCAGCGTGTACGGCCCCCAAGTAACCGCAGCCAATAACTGAAATGCGCATTGTGTTTTTCCTTCCCCCGGAGGGCAATTGTGCAGTACTGAAATTCAGTAGGCGCCTGTACTGCGGAAGACAGCCCTAACAGTCCGAAGCAGAATGACGAGGTCACCCGTAAGCGACCAGTTTTCTACGTAGTACAGGTCAAGCCGCACAGAATCTTGCCACGAGAGGTTAGATCGGCCGCTAACCTGCCAGAGGCCAGTTAGACCGGGCCTAACCAATAACCGGCGCCGTACGTCGTGCTCATATGCGGCCACCTCTGTTGGAAGGGGTGGCCTCGGCCCAACGAGGCTCATCGAGCCTTCAAAAATATTGAAAAGCTGCGGAAGCTCGTCAATACTGTACTTTCGTAAGACGCGACCGATCCGAGTTACACGTGGATCGTCCTTCATCTTGAAGAGAACGCCACTGCCCTCATTGCTGGCCGCGAGCTCGTGAAGTTGGTGCTCGGCGTCGACGACCATCGACCTGAACTTCAGCATGCGAAAAGTCGTCCCTTCTATGCCTACTCGTTCTTGACGAAAAAGAATTGGTCCTTTGCTGTCCAGTCGAACTGATAGAGCAACGAACAGCAGGATGGGGGCGACGAATACGATGAGTAGGCCGGAAATGACAACGTCGAAAAGACGCTTTGCTACGCGCTGTCCTCCCTCCAGCGTGGGAGTCGTGACGTGAATCAAAGGGAGCCCGGCCACTTGTTGCGTATGAATTCTGGGCCCTGCAACATCTGTTAGTGCCGGAGCCATGATGAGGCCAATATTTCTCGACGCAAGCTCCCAGCCTAGGTGTCTGAGCGACTGAGGGTGCAACTGCACGCCTGCGGAAACAGCAACGGCGTCAGCATCACATTCCTCTATTGCCTGAAGTATGTGCTTTGGATCGGCGCTGTGTCCTAGCACGGGAAGCCCCGACAGAGGTTCTACAGGGGGGTGCTCCTGAGATCCCGGGGAATAGGCAGCCACGGGCATGTAGCCCGCTTGTTTTGAGCGGGACAGCGACTCTGCCAAGTGTGCTACAGCACCAGGCCCGCCAAGAATTAGTAGTTTGTGCATACTGCGGCCTCGTTGACGGTCGACACTGAGGTGTTGCCGCACTAGCCAGCGGGCAAGCAGGAGCCCCCCGAGACCGACGGGGAGAGCTACGCCAACGTATCCTCGTGCGGTATCTATCCGGAATACGTACGAAAAGATGGCGATTGCACCAAATAGCCAGAGTGAAGCAGCCGCGACCCTCTTGTATTCGTCGGCGCCACTTCCGAGTATCCGATACTGTCTGCTGGACCACGCACCAAGCATTAGCCACCATACGACCACCAAACCAGCGGAAATCCAGCCATACGCCGCGTCTTGTCCGGCATCGACGCTTGGATCCATACCGAAACGGAACACAAATGCCCCGACGACTGCCCAAACAACAACAACGGCATCTATAACGCCCAGCAAACGGGATGTGCGTATCCGCCAATCCGCCTCATGACCCAAGGTGGTCCCCCATTTTTAGTTCTGGCTGAGGCAAGTTTTACGGGTACGGCATCCCCAAGTTGAGCGCCCTCGCCGCATGGATAAGTCACATAAACTAGGCTCGAGCGCCCGACCGTCCGACGACAGATACTGTCTCGCTCCGCCTATCGTCGCCGATATGACCTTCGAGCGCAAATGTGTCCACTGCCCCCACTACTAACACAACTTTCTGTGAGAATAGAAACTTCGTCTGGTCACGTAGGCAGAGTGCGACTCATGCTTAGCCTGCAGTTAGCATGTTGTTTCATGACTGGATAATATTGGTCCTATGTGCCTGCGAGCCGAAATTGACTAGTCCTATCCCTTCCGTGATCCATGTCACTGAGAGTTTTGGTGGTGGTGTTGCCGCTGCGATCCGCGATTACTGCCGTAATTCTCCGGACGCTGAGCATCATCTAGTCTTTGCACCGCGAGATGATGCTCCTGTTGATCCCAGCGATATGGGAAGGCTTGCATCCGTTACTGAACTGCGGGCAGGGCATTTTCGCCGCATGCGTGACCTTCGACGATATGTGCGGAAGCACCCCAACGCCGTGATTCATGCCCACTCGAGCTTCGCTGGTGCGTACGTTCGCGCAGCCATCATGAAGAGCGAAAGTCGACCAATAATCTACACTCCACACTGCTACGGATTTGAGCGAAGAGACGTTGGCGCGTCGAAGCGTGCGTTGTTTTGGCTCCTCGAATGGATCTTTTCGTTCAATACCTCAGCATTCGCAGCCTGTTCAAAGCGTGAGCAGAAAATTTCAAACTGGCCTCTGGCGCCCGCTCGCAGTGTTCATGTGCCAAATGTTGTGTCTGGTGATGTTGTAAGCACAAGCAGGCTGATTGAAATAGGTCGTGTACGAAACGTAGTAGGTGCTGGTCGTTTGGGGCCGCAAAAGGACCCCCTGTTCTTTCGCGACTGCATTCTTGCACTACGCGATGCTGGATATGAGGTCGAGGCCACGTGGATTGGCGGAGGCGACCCCGATACCGAGCTCATGCTCGCTAAAGCCGGTATTAATATTACTGGCTGGCTATCGAGACGGGAAGTGCTGAAAAGGCTTAAGGCTGCCGATGTCTACATCCACTCCGCCAAATGGGAGGGATTTCCGATCGCAGTCCTTGAGGCCTCACTGATGGGAATTCCCATCGTTGCTCGTGATATTGCGGCGTTCACTGGGATCCAGATGCCTCTCCTAATTGATACCCCCGAGGAGCTTGCGGAATCTTGGCCAGCCCTGGAATCGGCAGAAGTAAGGCGCCATATGGTTAACTCCGCATCGAAAGCTTTGGCAGATTGCAATGACGCCGCCCAAGCGGAAGCACTACGGAACATATATCAGCTTGATGTAAACCGAGCTAAGCAGAAAGCCATATACGAGCGGTAGATGCTGGCCGGGTATGCTCCTGTTGACGCAGCTCGCTTCGTCTAGCAACCCAGGCGCAGGTCCTAGCAAGCAGGCTAATGGATTACCGGTCCGATTTGTGCTGGCATTTCAACAAGCACCGGCGAGTTACAGCAGAAGCTATGACGACGCCGGGAAAGAAAACGGCTTTATGGTGAGAAGGCCTCACATCGCGCACAAGCCAGAGCGGTCCCGGGCAGTGGCACCCAGGACCGCTCCAAAACTCTAGCTAAAATGTGCAGATTGCACGGTCAAAGTCGTCGCGACGTTCGTAATGAGGTCTACTTACGCTCAAACTGGTTGTCCGAGCTGCCAAAGACGAGCTCATCGAATTCGCCAGACGATGAGGATTCCCTTGCAGGCTGGCCCCCCCGAAGGCCTTTCTTTGGGTTGGGCTGGGCGCTCTCGTAGGAGGTATATGTGTAGGTGTAGGCATCCTGGCCTTTGGAAGGCAATTTGTTGAGTACCACGCCAAGTAAAGCAGCATCGACCATCTCAAGTGCAGACAGCGATTTTTCCACGTCGGCTGTTTTAACTGCTTGGCTGCCGACGACCAATACAACTCCGGATACTCGCTGTGCTAGAACAGCAGCGTCAGTAACAGGAAGAAGTGGGGGCGCGTCGATGACCACGGCGTCAAATTGCCGTTCAAGTTCCTCGATAAGCTCCGCCATGGTCTGGGAGCCCAACAGTTCGCTTGGATTGGGAGGAACCTGCCCGGATGTAAGCACGTATAGCTGATCCTTGCCCCAGGGGTGAAGCAGTTCTTCAGCGGAAGAACTGCCGATAAGCACAGTGGTCAAACCGGCATTACGATCCAGGCCAAGGTACTCGCCTACCATTGGCCGGCGAAGATCGGCATCGACTAGTGCAACAGATTTACCTGCTTGAGCCAGTGCGAGCGCCATGTTGACCGCAGTTGTGGTTTTGCCCTCGCCGGGGAGGGATGAAGTGATGAGAACGGTCTTGGATTTGTGTGCCACTTGCGCAAACTGAAGGTTAGTACGAATCTGCCGGAAGGCCTCGGCTCTGGCGCTTTGCGGGGCAAACTGCGTGAGTAGGGGCTTTTTAGCGGCATCGGAGTCGTAGGCGATTCCACCCAAGATAGGGGCATCTGTAATTCTGCGGAGATCAACCTCGCCCTTAACCTTCGTATTCAAAACATTCCTAAGCACGACTGCTCCCAAGCCAACGACGAACCCGAGGAGCGCCCCAATGACGAGATTAAGTCGTGTATTGGGAGCCGAAGGAGTACTTGGAGCCGTTGCAGGAGTAACGACGGAAAGCCGCACTGGAGGAGTTCCACCGGCCGAGGGACTTTCAAGCTGATCGATCACCTTTATGAGACTTTCACTCACAGCTTGTGCTATGGCAGCCGCCTGAACCGGAGAAGGATTGGTTGCCCGGATCGTCAATAGGACAGTGTTCACCCCAGCGTTGGCCGTTATTCTGCCGGCCAACTGGCCAGGAGATGTCTCCAAGCCGAGACTCTCGATCGCTGGCTGAAGTACTGCCGGCGTGGTGACGATCTGTGCATATGACTGAACCCGGTCCTGGCCAAAGTTGTTGACTTGTTGTAGTTCCTGCACGGACCCAGAGTTCTGTGTCGCCAAAAACAGTTTCGTTTCAGCGGTATAAGTAGGTTGTATGGCAAGGGAAATAGCTCCCCCAGTAAGCAGTCCGGCCAAGGTTATCGAAACCAGCAGTATCCAACCGCGCCGAAGAATTCTTAGGTAGTCAGTCAGCTCCAAGTGATTATCTCTCCGGTGTTAATTAGGGTTGATGTGTAACAGTCAGTAAGCCGACAGTGTCCGTCGAGCAGAGTCCATCTGACGGTAGCCCTAAGCATAACTGGTCCGTTGACACATCGATCTGCGCCTGTTTCGACATATACGTCATGACTAGGCGCCTTGCAGACAATGTGTACGCCTCATCAGGAACCGGCTATGGCTGTGGCCGTGCGTCGCTGGCTTTTCAGTACTGGTAGGGTAACCGTCACATTTCGACTCGCAAGATGTCACACAGTCCGTCTGTGACCCGCCCAAATTGGGCCACCTTCAGTGTGGCGGCGGGGTGCTGCCGCATCTACTGGATTGGAACAGCGTCAAAAACATCTGTACTCTAAGCCTCAGTAAGGCGCAGTTGGCGCCGGCCCAATGGTGTGGCAAGCAAAATCGCACTGCTGTTGTCGCGCACTGAATTGGAGCGCATATTCGAACTGTGGCATCAAAGGAACCGGTCGACTGGGGGACGCGTAGCCTCCAAGAGCCGTCCTTATTCGGGCGACAGCTCCTTGTCAACCCGAATAGTTAGGATCGGTCCATGCGCCAGGTTTCAAGGCTGAGGCTGGGAGGACTTCCGGGGCAAGTCCATCGCTCACTTTTTTGCAGTGCAAAAGCGATCACGGCATCACACGGTCAGGTGCGCGGTGGAATATGTCCGACGTCATCGTTGATAGTCGGCTCGGGGGAACGGCAGATGTCGAAAGCTGTCTTTACCCTGACTAGGTTGTTCGCAGTGCTAGATGCGAATGGGGATATCCCGGTCGAATCGATAAGTCGGGTAATGCAAATAAGAGCTGTAAATTTCCCATGCAGTTCTCAACTGCTAGAAAGTGGCGTCTAACGATGACGAGAGTCTTAGTTTCAGGGCGAGTGATCGACAAACAGGTTGGTGGTAACACACGCTATGCAAGAAAGATCTATGAAGATATTTCGACATACGGCATCACTCATCAGATTGCACGCCCTGCTAGCCAAAGCCCTCGCTACCGGTCAGCGAAGTATGCCGTAACGGAAAGTGTCACTATGCCGCTTTTCGGTTGCCGGGACTTCGATGTCCTCCACTTCCCTGCTGACACGGGAGCGGTATCGACAGGGCGCCGTCCGATTGTAGGCACAATTCACGGTCTCGCTACTCTTCATGTACCTAACGTTCGAAAGGGACTTCAGGATAAATTGTGGAGGACCCGTGTCGGGCGTCTGGCGGACGTCAGCTCACGGATCATTACGGTGTCAGAGTCATCAGCACGGGACATAGCTACACTTTTCCCTGGCACTTCCTCGAAGATCGTCCCGATCCTGCATGGAATAGATCACGCAAAATTCAATGTCCACGCTGGCCGCGATCAGGACGCCGAAGCGCTCGCGGAACTTGGAGTCGTCGGTCCCTACTTTCTTTACTTGGGAAACTTGGACCCGCGAAAGAACATCATCGAACTCGTTCGCGCAGCGGCCAAGGTCTTCGAACAGACGGGCATTCCTCTTCTCATTGCCGGCGGTCGTGCCTGGGACAGCGATCCTATCCTTAGCTGCATCGAGGAATCGCCTGGCGTCATCTACGTCGGTCGAGTTGAGGAGCGGTTCCTTGTGCCTCTCATGCGTCAGGCCATGGCATTTTGCTTCCCTTCCAAGTATGAAGGCTTCGGTTTTCCAGTTTTAGAAGCCATGGCCTGCGGGACGCCGGTCATTTGTAGCAATCGCGGTTCGTTGGCAGAGGTCGCGGGTGATGCTGCTGTGATCCTAAAAAACATTGACCATCAGTCCATCAAGGGCGCGATGCTGGAGATGGCGACTAATTCTAGTCTTAGGGATGACCTACGTACTCGCGGGCTAACTAACTGTCTACGATTCAACTGGACTAATTCTGTCGAACAGCATGCTCAAGTCTTTCACGAGGTGGCAAATTGAAAGCATTAATCATTCACGCCTATAGTTCGACGAACTCAGGTGATGGATTGTTGGTGGATGAGGCTCTGAACATCCTTGAGGCATCATTCCCAAACGTGTCGGTGTCGCTAGTTGCGCTCGATCCGGAGAGTTTTCACTCTCGTGAATTCGAGTCAATTCTGCATCCGCTGTCGGGTGGCTTCCACAGCATCAGCAAAATCGAGACCGTCAAGTTGGGGCTAATCAGACTCATCCGTCGCGACCGACCTGACGCCATCGAGCGGCTCGTAACCGAAGCCGATCTGGTCGTTGGAGTGGGCGGCGGCTATCTTCGGGCAAAGGGCTCGATTGAGGCCCTCAAGATGGCCCTAACAAATTTCGTACAGCTTCCCTATTCAGGTGAAGCCACGCCCTTCGTGTACTTGCCTCAGAGTATCGGTCCTTTCTCGTTTGGGGTCGGAGGTTTGACATCTCGTCGCTTGGCCCACGCTACCGCTGTAATGGGCCGCGATGACCGCACAATCGCTCAACTAGGTAGCCCTGTTGACGCCATTCGGCTTCCGGACATGGCCATTCTTGGCCTTCCGGAGGTTTGGCAGGGGGCGGTCTCTGTTGCCCCTGAGAATCGGGGGAGGGTCGGGCTGGTTGCGCGTGAACTGGGAAGAGGACGCAGAGCAGCAGCCTATAGGAGGAATCTCCTGGACCTTCAGGAACGGACTGATGGCGAGTGGCTAACTCAGGCCAGCGCGAGGGGCAACAACGATCCTGACTTTTACCGTGCGCTGGGCCACTCGGGCGCACTTCGCACCCTCAAGGACGTAGTAGAAGGTGAACAGGCCGTTCCACCTGTTATCGTCTCGGTACGGCTCCACGGAGCCATTCAAGCCATTCGGGCCGGTGTTCCTAGCGTCCATCTAAGCTATGAACGTAAGGGCTGGGGGGCGTACGAAGACCTGGGCTTGAGTGCCTATGTGCACAATGCTTTTGATTTCGATGTGGACCTAGTCGTGCGCCAAGCTCGGGACTTGGCGAATGACGCAGGCGATTATTGGTTGGCGGTGGAGAACGCAATGCCTGATATCAAAGCAAAGCGGCAGCGTCTGGTGGATTATCTTCGGTCTGCCGTAGCGGTAAGTCGAGTATGACCATGTGGGACGTTGTATTCGCTAGCCACACTGCTCAGACTGGTGTCTTTCGGGTCGGAAGCCACCACTATGCTCGAGAACTCGCTGAAGCCGGGTGCGACGTGACCCATGTCTCGACAGGGCTCACACCTCTTCATCTTTCGAAGATTCGCGGTACAGATGTACGAAGTCGGCTGCAGATGGCGCTAAATTCCCCGGTGACAGACGCCCAAGGCGTAAAGCACGTTGTTCCGCTTCTCGGTTTCCCGACAGGTCGCTTACCAGAGTCGGCGGCGCATGCCGTGATGCGCCTTCCTATGCGGTCTTGGTCCGCAGCGTTGGGAAGAGATCGCAACAAATCTCCAGATTTTCTGATCGTCGATCAACCACTTCTCGGAGGGCTGATAGAAATATTGAAGCCAAAGCGGATCATTTATCGACCGACAGATGCTCATTTTGATACCCGCACACGCCAAGCGGAAATGCGCGTGGTAGCCATGGCGAATGGCGTCGTGGCGACGTCTAAGAGCGTCTTGGATGAGGTGCTTGCAGGGGCACCACGGGCCATACCAACGGAAGTCCTTGAGAATGGCGTCGAGTTTGAACGCTTCAGCGAAGCGCCGAAATCTGGACCACGAGCAGGAGCCGTCTATGTCGGTGCATTGGACAAGCGTTTTGACTGGCGGGCTCTACAGATACTCGCGCAGGCCTTCCCAATGGAGCCATTTAGCGTCGCCGGCCCTGTACCCTCTTCGAAGCCGCTTGAGCTTCCCTCAAACGTGCGCTTTCTCGGGCCGGTGCCCTACGCGGAGATACCGCAGCTATTGAAAGCAGCCAAAGTCGGCCTGTTGCCGATGAGCAATGATCCGTCTAATAATGGGCGAAGCCCCATGAAGTACTACGAGTATCTCGCGGCGGGGCTGAACATTGTTGCTACGCGAACGGAGACATTGGCCGAGCGTTCAGGGCCCGGCGTCTACCTGTACGAGCGCTACAGCGATCCAGTGCCTGCCATGCTTTCTGCTTTGTCAAGTTACAACGGCAACAACTCTGGGATAGCTTACGCAAGTGAATATTCATGGAGAAAAAGAAGTCAGCGCCTTATGAAGTTCATGCAGGAGACCGGTGACTAAGGGAACAGCAGCTCCGACCGCTAACTTCGAGATTGACAAGGAACCAGGCCCGCGAGGGATTACTTTTGCATGGCCTTGGTGGATGCATCCGGGCTCGGCCCTGCTCATTCTCGCTGGCACAACTGCTACATTCTCCGTCCTGCTTCCGGCAGAGGCTTATGCCACATGGAGGGTGCTGAAGTACCTCGATCTTGAACAGTCGTCACTTCTTGTTATCGGGATGGTCGCCATGCTTGCCGGCATAGCCGCCTCTTCACTGCGGGCCTGGCAGAGTGGCCCCGTCGAAATTCATTTTGACGATGACCAACTGCATTTTCTACGTCGATCCTACAAGGTCTTGTTGACGCTAACTCTACTGGGATACGCATTTTGGATGATCAGCGCCGCGCAGCAAGGGGTTGGCCTAACAGATTTGGCGAGAGTATTGCAGCGCGAAACAAGCGCGATTGGTGAGCTAAAGAGCAATAGCCGCCCGGTGGCCGGGCTTACAACGCTCACGCAATTTGGTCCGGTTGCCGTTACCGTCGCCGTTTTACTCAAGCGGATGGGCGATCGCAATGTCAGCTTTTTAGTTGTCATTGCCTTAGCAGCATTTAGGGCGTATTTTTACGCGGAGCGACTAGCAATTATCGAAGTTCTTATACCTACGCTGGTAATTTACGCCGTGACGGTAACTCCTCGGTCACCCCTTAAGTGGGTTGTCCGATGGGGTCCGCTCTTAGGAGCGCCAGCCGTGTGGGCAATTTTTGCAGTATCGGAATATTCACGAAGTTGGGTCTACTATCAGCAAGTCGTGCAGGTGTCCTTCCCAGAGTGGGTTACTACACGGCTTCTCGGTTATTATGTAACGTCTTACAATAACAGCGCGCTATTCAATCTAGCGTGGCCTGATAGTGGGGCGGTGCCGTACTATTCGGTTGTTGGATTCTGGAGTGCTCCAATTGTGGAAAACATTCTCAAGCATCCAGGTGTAGATGGTGTCCCAATTACTACTTGGTGGTCATCCGTACTCATCCGCCAAGCTAACTATGATTTCACAAACAGCGGCTCCTTTCTGCTCACTAACGCCGAATTTGGAACTACGGGGATGATCCTTGTCTGGATTGCGTTTGGAGTTATCTTGGGGTCGATTTATTCCTCCTTGCGTAGAGGACACCTTCCTGCATTAATAGCGTATTCATCCGTTTTTGTAGGAATTTTGGAGATACCTCGTTTTATCTATTGGACGAACGGACGCTCATTTCCTATCCTAGTAGCAGTTATTGCTATCGCCATGCTCTACCCAAAGAAGGAAGTTGTAAGAGAATTTTCTTCCGCAGCAGTAGCGAGTTCGTCGCGGCGACTTAGTGGCCATTCGCACGCGAGAAAGCCGAGCCGGTGAAGTTATCGACTGGTGTAGGAAGTGCGGCTTCACGTAAGCGCATCGTAGGAAGTGCTACTTGGGCCACTTTGCAGCAGATTGTTAGCATGGCTGCGACAGCGGCTAGTGGCGTCATTCTGGCGCGAGTTCTGGGTGTGGTTGAATTTGGCGTATTTAGTTACGCGACAAATTTGGCTAACATTGGCATGTCGATTGTGACCGCTGGCTTGGCGGGTTTGGCTATCAAGTCTTTGGTCGAGCGTCCAGAACATCAGCGGATGACAATGACATCCCTCATCGTCATCAGGGAGTTCTTTGCCCTGCTCGCGTATGCACTGTTGTTGTCTGTGTCTTTGAGCGCCGGGCAATCCGCCGTCTTTGAGGCGACGATGATTTCACTCTTGGTCTTGGTATCTCGGGGCTTTGATGCAACCGAGTACTGGTTTCAGGCTCGGGTCGAAAGTCGCAAGAGCGCTTTAGTACGAATTTCCATAGTCCTAGTTTTCCTTGCCGCACGCGTAGGAGCTGGGTTCATCGGGGTGGATTTATGGTTCTTCCTATGGATGTACGTTGCGGAGTCGGTGTTGATTTCCGGTGGGTTGCTCCTGCGCTTCTATATGGACAAGCAGGCTGTTGGTTTAGGGCGGATAAGATTTTCTAGCATACGTCAGCTCTTAGGCAAGTCTTGGGTCCTCCTACTGTCCGGGATCGCTCAGCAGATCAACAGCCGCGGGGACATCCTTATCATCCAAGCCTTGGTTGGAAGTGCTGGTGTTGGCATCTATGCCGCAGCGGCAAGATTCTCGGAAATGTTCTACTTCTTGCCGGTTGTGTTCATGACTGCTACGTTCCCAGGTCTGATTCGCATACGAAAAAAGTACGGGGGCACAAGCCACGAGTACCGAAGATCTCTCCAGCGTTCTTATGATCTGGCCTGCTGGACCGGAGTTGCCATCGCCACGGCTGCATACTTGCTTGGGCCCACTCTCCTCACGCTGTTGTATGGGGAGGAATATGCCGTATCGGGACAGGTTCTGCAGATTCATGTCTTGGCGCTACCTTTCGTATTCATGGGTGCTGTCTTCAGCAAGTGGATCATCGTCGAAGACCTGCTGTTCGCCTCGCTGATCCGCCACTTCCTTGGAGCTGCCCTCAACATCGGTCTCAATTTTCTACTGATCCCAAATATGGGTTTGGCGGGAGCAGCCCTGTCGACCTTAATCTCTTATGTCGTTGCATCCTTTTTGTCGTGCTTCATCGGAGCTTCAACCAGGCCCGCAGGCCTCCAGATGGCGCTTGCCTTAGTGGCGCCAGTAAGATATCTCATTGCTTTTATGGGCGGAAAAGGAGTGAAAATGAAACTTTCACCAGACGTAAGGAAGTCGTTAGGCCGTCGCCGGCAAAAACTTATTCAGAGCTTGCGTAGCGGAAGCAGGATCCATCGGCTGGTTTATTATTCCTTAATTAGCGATGCATTCAAGCGCGAAGAGTTTGTTGTATCGAAGGGCCATCAGGCATTTTCGAAAAAATATGCAGACGGGAAACAGGAATTCCTGCTGCGGCGCAATATTCACATGTTGGAGAAGGGGCTAACAATGGTCCCACGTCGAGAGACATTTGGGGTCGACTACATAGCTGAGACCATCACCCTGTTGCGGTCGGCCGCTGAACACCATCCCGGGTTCATCAGCGACGAGGTACTCGACTGGGCGCGTGAAGTTTTGCGCCGGTACTTTGACGCTACGAAATCAAGCCACAGCCCCGTCATCCGTCGGGCGCAGTCAGCCTTCGAGTCTCTAGAATGGGAATCCGATGGCAGTCCTGAAACCGGGCCGCATGCTCCGTACACTGATGAGCCTCCTGTTGACATCGAAACGCTGACGCAGTTGGCAGTACGCCGGAAGTCTGTGCGATGGTTCGAAGCTCGACCAGTTCCCCGTGAAGTCGTTGATCGCGCCATGAATGTCGCACGCGAGGCTCCTTCTGCTTGCAATCGCCAGCCCTTTAGCTTCCGAATTTTCGATGATCCGGAAATGATCCGTCAGGTTGCCGCTGTGCCTATGGGTACTGCTGGATATGGGCATGCGTTGCCAGGGTTGGCAGTTATTGTTGGAGATCTATCGGCCTTTTCCGATGAGCGCGACCGGCATCTTATTTACACCGACGGTTGCTTGGCAGCTATGTCCTTTATTCTTGGCTTAGAGGCGCAAAACGTTGCCTCTGTGTGCATAAACTGGCCGGACATTTTAGAACGGGACAAACGAATGAGCAAGCTCTTGGGACTCAACAGTCACGAACGGGTGGTAATGCTCATCGGCTTTGGCTTTGCGGACTCATCTAGCCTGACTCCATATTCTGCCAAGCGAGACCTTGATTCCCTTAGGAGCTACAACTCATTATGACAATTGATTTGCGGGGAGTGAATACCCACAATAAGGGTGCGGAGTTAATGATGTATGCCGTCGCTGACCGCCTGGAAGGAAAGTTTCCTGTCGCCGTTTCACCAAACGGGGCTGCATATGATGTTCGTGCGCGCTTAGGGATGCGTCAGACGCTGCTGATGAACCAGGCACCGTTCGTGACCGGTTTGGTCGGTTCCGTGGTGCCACCGAAACTCAGGGATGCCTTCGGGCTCACGAGTGAAGGTGACGTTAGAGGCGTGCTGGATGCCGCAGGTTTTGCCTACAGTGATAGCTTTTCCGCCGTGCGGAGCAAGCGAGAAGCGCTAGTGGCAAACCGTAGAAAGAAGCGGGGTATTCCCACCATCTTTCTTCCTCAGGCTTTTGGTCCCTTCAAGAATGAAGAGCAGCGAAGATGGTCGAAGCAGCTTTTGATTGATGCAGAACTCGTTTTTGCTCGGGATGCAGTAAGTTTGGCACACGTTCGAGAGTTGGACTCTTCAATCAATGTCAAACTGTCGCCCGACTTTACTATCGGGCTGAAAGCGCCGCGCGATTTACAGTTCAGTGGCGACTATGCCGCCTTAGTTCCTAACGTCAAAATGATCACACACGCCCGTCTGGGTGTGGAGACATATGCCGCTTCTTTTGTAACAGCGGGTCAGGTGCTTCGTGCAGCGGGAATTGAGCCAGTGTTGGTTGTGCACGAATTCAACGATGACGACCTCGCCCGTCGTATTGCAGCGCAGCTTGATTGCCAGGTGTTCCGGGATGAAAACCCTTTAGTGCTGAAGGGGGTGATTGGAAACGCTCGCGTCGCCATCGCAAGTCGTTTTCACGCTATAGTGGGCGCCCTATCGCAAAACACGCCCGTACTTGCTTTTGGGTGGTCACATAAATACGAGCAGTTGTTGAGGGACTACGGCGTTGAGCACTGGCTGTTTTCGCCTGATGAAGACATAAAGTCGTCCGTTGAGAAATTGATCATGGACGAGGAAGGTTTAGCCAGCATTAAGGAAATGCAGCCGGAACTACTTGCTGAGAATGACCGGATGTGGGCCGAAGTAATCGGACTTTTGAAGACCGCTTCCGTGTAGCAGAAAAGAGGTAACGGAACCCTCGCTTGGAGACTGGAGCACATCCAAGCGAGGGTTTAGCGGTGACAATGCCATGCGTTCTAAATTCTTTTGACGCGCCTCCGGGAGCGGCTAAGCGAATGCATGACCCTAACGGTGGCTACCTACCGGGTTACATAAGGGCGGCACCGCGGAGACTGGCACGGCGAATTCGATCCCCTCAAGCACAAGGGGGGTCTAGTGTACGCCGCTGACCGCGCAGCTGCTGCACGCCGTCGGCGTAGCCGCTGCGCGGCGAGGACACCGTGGCGCTGGCCGTGTGCGGTGACGGCTGCACCAGCGAAGGCGCCTTGCATGCGGCCCTGAACCTCGACGCCGTCTTCCACCTGCCCGTCATCTTCTTCGTCCAGAACAACGGCTACGCCATCTCGGTGCCGCTGGCACACCAGTCCGTGGCCCCGTCGCTCGGGCACAATCCTGTGGGCTACGGCATGGTGAGCTTCCGCAGGTGTTCCCCTTCACCTTCAATGAGTTACCTCCTGCCTGGGAATTTGCTCTTGAAAGGAAAGGTTACTCCGCTGACCAGCCCCTGGGGACGTCCGTAACAATCAGCATGACTTGATCGAACCTTGAGGGTGTGTGTTGGAGAATCTCGGTAAGGGTAGATACTGAGGCACTCGAGCCTTTCCGATCCTCGCGGCGGGAGCTGAGGCACCGGAAATAAGGGTACTTTCCTATCTCTGCTGACTGCCTTGGCCGGTGTGACGGTGGCCGTCGTACTGTTGGCTCTGGGTAGGTAGCTTCGGCAGGCGGTGGGCCCACTGGTGACGCGACTTGTCATTGCACCTGTCACGTGGTTAGGTCGGGGGTGATTGGGGGATCACTGTGACCGATGGAGGCTGTTATGGCTATATCCGAGTATGCCTTTGCGCTGAGCGCTCTGCTGGGCACCCTGCTGGTTCCTTTCTGTGTTTTGTACCAGATGCTCCGGCACAAGCGCCGAGCCATCCGCGTGATCGCTCCCACGCAACCACGAGGTAACCGCCGCTAGCGATGCCATACGTCGACATAAATCCTCACAAAACCCGCCCCAAATGGCAGGCCTACGCCGTCCTGGTAGTCCTCCTGGTCCTCACTGCAGGCGTGGTAGGCGCAGCTCTAGTACGCATTTGACCCGGGCGATCTTCTAAACCTCCTAGACTTACTGTTTGAACGAGTGCAGCAAGACAGTTAGCCGAACGTCCTGGGGGGACATAAATGCCCGATCCCGCGGATCAGAACGCACGCGCCAATGCAGACAATGCAGGGCAGCCGCAGCTACGCCGTCGCCGTGATAATCGTCGCGACGATGGTGACCTCACGAATGCCCGGACAGGAACCATGCCAGCCGTAACGCCCAACCCTTCCAGCCAGCCCGACGCCGGCAAGCCGCTCACTCGTCGAACCTCCTGGGCGGAGGCTGCTGCCGCAGCTGACGCGGTAAAGCCTGCCGAGCGCGTCCCGGCGCTCACCAGGGCGGCAACTTCAGGGCCTCTGCAGCCTTCTGCATCGAACTCCAGCAATTCCATCCCTGGTTACGCTAGCACCGGGGCCGAGCCTGCACCGTCGGACGCTCCTTCCGTGACAGCCGCTTTCCGGCGGACCCGGCCCACTGTGGCTGACACCATCGCTGAAAAACCCATGCCCGATTTCACCAGCTCGCCCGGCCAGTTTGTGAAGGAACAAAAGCCCCGTCCGGTGGGCGGTGTCCGCGGTGCCATCTTCAAGATGACCGGCGGGGCCTGGAACATGGGCCCCGGAGAAAAGCAGCGCCAGGAAGAAGAACTGGGCCGGCGCATCTCCCGGCAGTTGCAGGGCAGCTACAACACCGCCGTACTGAGCCTCAAGGGCGGCATCGGCAAGACCTCCACCACAGTGGGTGTAGGCCTGACCCTGGCCGAGTACCGCGGCGATGCCCCCTGTGCCATCGACGCGAATCCCGACTCCGGCGACCTCGTGGAGCGCGCCCTGGGAGAGGGCATCTACCAGCAGTCCAGCCCCCGCACCATCACGGACCTGCTCCGGAACATCGACACCGTCGATTCACTCACCGCACTGGCCCGATACATGCACCACGCCGGCCGGCTGCACCTCATCGCGGGGGAGCAGGACCCCGAGGTCTCCGATTCACTGACTGCGGAGGAGTACCTGCGCATCCGCAAGCTCATCGCCGCCTACTACTCCGTGGCCTTGACGGACTGCGGTACCGGCGTCACCCACAATGCCATGAGCGGGATCCTGCAGTCCGCGGACAATTTGGTGATCGCCGCCGGCTATGCGGTGAGCGGCGCCAAGCGCGCCCGGAGCACCCTGCAGTGGCTGGCCAGCCATGGGTACGAGGACCTGGCCCGCAACGCGGTCGTGGTGATTACGGACAAGGACGAGGTGTCCTCCCGGGTGGACAAGGACGCCATTGAGGAACACCTCGCCGGCATCTGCCGCCAGCTGATCGCCGTACCGCATGACCGCGGCGTGGCCGACGGTGACCTTGTAACCTTGGACGTTCTCAAGCCTGAAACCCGGCGCGCGTACAAGGAAATTGCCGCTGCCATCGTGGACGGGTACCGGTAGGCAGGCAGATCCGTTCCTTCCTACGTACATTTCGGTCATGATGCCGTAGCCGAATCTTGACCTGATCTGGCGGGCGATTTCTCGCCAAGTCCTCAACCTCTCGAATAGTTTGGGCCCAAGAGGCAGGACCAGGGGATACGGAGGGATCGGAACATGACAATCACCGACTACGTTGCGGCTCTTAGCGGGATGCTGGCTTCCCTGGGAGCGGCCGGCCTTCTTGCCGCTGGTCTGATTAGAGCGAAGAGCCGCCACTAGGTGCCGCAGCCTCTTCAGTCCTAGGCGCGTAACAGTTCCGTTAGCTTGATCGTTTCTTGAGGGTCACTTTTATAACCTCGCGGCATGGGAAAACATGGTGCTGGCTATTACCGGAAGTACTCCCGCCGAGAGCGGCGGCAGGCCCGCATGCGGCTGTTGTCCTACCTGGTGCTAGCTGCTCTGGCCTTGGCGACCATACCGGTGGTGCTGATGGCTCTCAACAAGTGAGGCAATAACGCTGCGGAGTACCAGGGTTACCGCAAGCTCAAACCGCGGGTTTGACTTGTTGTAGTTCAGCCCGGGCTTTGCCAAGAAGGTCTTGGCTACGGGCAACCAGCGCAGTAACCGATCGGTCAAGGGAATGCGCAGCAGCACGCGTGTCCTGTGGCGGGTTGGAGCGAATAAGGGCCTCAAGGGCGCGGCACTCGCGCTCCGTTTCCTCTGCCCCTGCCATGGCGGATGTGACTCTCAGGCTCAAAAGCGCGTCTATGGTTGCTTCGCGGTCCTTCTCATTGAGATGTGTGTTGATCCTCGCCATCCTTCCCGGGAGCATGCGGAGATAGTCGCGCAAGAAGTTCAAAGCACAGGTGGGGTCTCCTATATCCTTCGCCAAGGTCATGAGCGGTGCCGGTTCCAGCAGCGTCAGGCCGCGCTCAGCCAAGGTCTCCCAGTATCTTCGCAACGGGCTCTTGCCAGCGTGTGTGGCCCCGTTTCCGCCGGAAGTCTGCAGGTTCGAGCGCGCAGGCAGGTTCAGCAACGTCGTTAGCTTGGGCTGCGGGCAGCGCGTGTTGAAGTACGAGAATCATGGATCAGGTCCTTGGGGGGGTGAAACGAACACCTGGGAAGCGTTCGGTAGAAAGCTCGCCAACAATCGGTGGTCCATCTACGCAGCTGGCTGAAGCGACTTTGCCGGGTAAGAATCAAGAATTCCTGCAGATGGCAGTCAAGAAAGACTCAAGAACTTTCTACGGGCTCTGCAAAAATGTGCCACAAGCCACATTGCAATTCGCTTGAGCTGTTCTTGATAAAGGTTTGCACGTTCCTTGACAGGTTACATGCAGTTCTTTTGCGTTTTCGTTGGAAGGCTCGGTTTCAATAAGCCGCTGACGAAAAGGGACTCATGAAAGAGCTATGCGCATTGCTGGTGCCTTGCTGGGCGCTTGTTAAGGCTAATAAATCGCTAGCGGTGAGTCCGTGATTACCGTCCTAATTCCGGCACATAATGAAGAAGCCGAAATAGCAGGAACGCTGGGCTCACTGTATGACCAGACCCTTGTCCCGGACAGGGTGATCGTGGTGGCTGACAACTGCACCGATGCCACGGAGCAAATCGCCGCGCGTTCCGGAGCAGAGGTGATCCGGACGGTTGGCAACACTGACAAGAAGGCCGGCGCGCTGAACTTCGTCCTCGCCGACTTGCTGCCAACATCGGCACCGGAAGATCTGATACTCGTGCAGGACGCTGATTCCCAGTTGTCCAGGGACTTCATTGAGCGGTCAGCCGCCCACCTGCGAAAAGACCCGAGGCTTGGTGCTGTAGGAGGAGTGTTCCAGGGCGGCCCCGGTGGTGGCTTCGTTGGCCACCTTCAGCGAAACGAATATGCCCGTTATGTCCGGGACGTGCAGCGCCTCCACGGAAAATGCCTGGTGGTAACCGGTACGGCGGCGCTCTTCCGGGCCCGAACTCTACGGGACATCGTGGCCGCCCGGCTCGACGGCACCCTGCCTGCCGGCGACGGGCGCGGGGGCGTTTACGACACATCCGTCCTGACGGAGGACAACGAACTGTCGTTCGCCCTGCTGACTCTTAAGTACCGCATCCGCTCTCCTACAGATTGCACCCTCGTCACCGAAGTAATGCCCACCTGGCGGCAATTGTGGGCGCAGCGGCTGAGGTGGAAGCGAGGCGCACTGGAAAACTGTATGCAGTACGGCTGGACGGCAGTGACGCGTCCGTACTGGGGCAGGCAGCTGCTTTCCGCCATAGGCGTGATGGTGACGTTTGCCTATGTGGGCACGGTGGCGTTTGCACTGGTCACGGGGGCAGCAATGCATATCCAGCCATTCTGGCTTGCCGTGACCGGTGTCTTCGTGATCGAGCGGGTAGTGACGGTGAGACTGCGGGGATGGAGGTACATGCTCGCCGCCGCCACTATGTACGAAATAATGATTGACCTGTTTCTGCAGGCGGTCCACGCGAAGGCGTATACAGATGCAATTCTCAAAAGGAAGAAAGTGTGGTAACCCATGTATAATAATGCAGCTATTCCCGCCGCCGCCGGCGCGGGCTCAGGAACTCTCGCCATGACCGGAGCAGGCGATATTTTCTGGTTCGCTCTCGCCGCCTTTGCGCTCCTCGCCCTTGGCCTGGCCATCAAGCGGATAGTTCCGGTCCGCGGCCAGTAGGTCCATCAACATTGGCTAATAAGCAAATGTGATGCAAAAGCAAACACAGGCGCGAGGTGAGCACCGGATGCGCACCTCGCGCCTGTGGCCATTCTTTACGATGTAATGCTGATGGTATTTGAGCACCTTGCGGTATCGCAGAGTTTATAAGTCGTGGTACTTCCCAGCCTCACGGAACTTGTAAAGCTCCCGGTATTAGCAATGGTTTTTTTCACGCCGTTCGTCCACAGCGTTACGCTGGCTCCAGTGGCGCCGGACCATTTCAAGGTTGTGGTGGCGCCTTTTTTCGTAGCGGTGCTGGTTGCGCTTAGTTTGATTTCCGGGGCGGGTAGCGGGGGAGTGCTGATCGCCGATGCCACGAAGGAAAAATCCCGAACAACTACTTGTTCGGGCTTGACGTGCGCCGGATCGCCCCCGCCCCCGCCGGTGACCCACAGGTTGAAGTGGACTCGTTCCTTCGCCGGTACCGGCACTGTTGCACCTTCCAGTACCGTGCGCTTGAGCAGAGGCCCGGTGTAGCCTTCGCCGGCGAAGGTCTCATAGGTGACCCGGCCCGGCTCCCAGACCATCCGATGGGTAGTAATGGGGCTGTTCGTGACGTTAAACGTGACGGTGTTGTTGCCCGTTCCCGGCGGCTTGGTGGCATCAAACCAGTAGCCGTGGCCCTGGCTCACCGGCCAGGACTCCCCATAGGCAGCCCCGCCTCCCCAGGCTGACGCCTCACAGAGGTCGATCTCGTTGTACCCCGGGGCAGCCGCGGGATCATAGGTGAACAAGCATCCCCACACCACTTCCTTTTGCAGTGCGCTGAGATCCTTTTCCACGACAGTGCTGTATGTTCCGTACCCGAACCCCTCCCGGGTGGACTGGAATTCAGCTCCGACGGGTGCTTCCCCGGTAGGGTTTGTGATCTTCAGGGAGACGTACCCGTTGGCGTCGGGACCGCTCACGTTGGCGGGGTCGTATGCCTGGTTGTACTGGGGTGCGCCACCCCAAAAGCGCTTTTCCCAGTTGAAACCCTTCCAGCTGAAGCTGCCCGATGGGCCGGGATTTGGATCCAGCGGGGTTGTATCAGCAGCATTTGCGCCAGGCAGTCCCGCCAATGCTGTCACCCCCGCGACCACCAAGATAGCGAGCGGTTTCCCGCGGCGCGCGAAAGGTGAGGCAAAACAGTTTCCAGCGGTCATGCAAAGTCCCCTCCATCATTGCTCCCAGCAAGCTGTGCATGCACCACGATGTGCACCAATTCATCCTCACTGCCTTATCCGGCCAAAACAATAGAACAAAAGTGGATTTATCGGACTTCAGCTCAAGGGAAACGAAGGATTTTGCCCTTAGCGCAGGAATTGCGCAGGACTCGCGAAAGTTGCTGCTTCTTTGGCCGCCGGCGCTAAATCCGGTAACACGTGTGCAATTCGTTCAAGACGAGGACCATTGCGGAAACTTGAAGAATCAGCAGAGGGCCTGGAAGGCTACGCCGTGGCTGAAATGCAGGTCACTTTGTTGCTGTTGTTGCCCTGTTCGATCTGTACCACTGCGGTGGCGGTGATCTGCGTTTGGTCGGCGTAGGCGGCTGTTACCCGAACAGTAAGGTGCGAAGTAGTCCGGTTGGCGGCAATTATTGGCGAGGTTATGTTCAGTGCCACCGTGCTGCTGGTGCCAAGCATCACCGCGTCGGAGTAGGAGGGTCCGTAGGCGCCGCTGGGCTGGAGAGCGTCGTACGTCAGGGACGCGGGAACCTTCGGGCCGGTGGCGGTCAAGACGGCGTTCGTTCTGTTGTTGTCATTGGTGCAGGTGAACCCGGAAAAGGTTGGTGCGGGCCAGGTAGGCGCGGCTGTGACGGTCATGGTGGCCGTTGCGCTTTGCTGCCACAGTGCGGACGCCGCCGTTCCGCCGAGTCCGAGCATGAGGGTGAGGACGAAGGCGGCAGCAGCGGGTGCGGCGCCTGGAATATCCCGGAAGCAGGGCATCTAGGCCGCCTGGGCGGGCGTCTTGCTGGCCCGGGACCGGCGGACGGATTTGTAGACGGTGATGGCGCCATAGCCGATCAGCGCTACGGCGGCTATCTTGGTCCACAGTTGGCGATCGGAATTCCCCAGGGCGTTGGCTACGTAGCCGACGTACGGCACCGCATAAAAGAGTTTGCCTTTGACTTGGATTTCACGAACGGGTTCGGGGTCGTTGGCGCCGTTGTTGTCACCCCTGGTGATCAGTGTCTTTTCACCCTGCTGGGTGGCGCCATAACCAACAATGCGGTGGGTTTCGACATCCGGGCGGCCGGAGTACTGCTGGAACGTGATCACATCGCCGTACTTGAGCTCACTGAACGCTACGGGCTTCATCACCATGAACGTCCCCGGGGGGAACTTTTGGACCATGGACTTGGTGAGGATGGTGTAGGTCTGGGATCCGGTTGCTACCGGAATCACGATCAACACCATCGCTGCGAGCAAGGCGATGAGCATCGCGGACATGCTGGCCATGCGAGCAATGGTGCTCCACGCCCCGCCGTCGACGTCCCTGGTGTCCTTGGTTTTCGACGGCGACGCTGCCGCCTGGTTGTCCGTTCGCGGCACGCGGGCCTGGGGAGCCGGACGTGCTGTCAGGTCAGCAGCCACCGGGCACCCCGCAGGTCTGGCGGGCGGTGAGCGTCAGGGGAATGTTCACTGCTTGTCCTTTGGCAGTTGCAGGGGCTGAGGAGTTGAGGGTGACCTGGAAGCAAAAGACCGTGGACCCGCCCTTAGCCACTGCCGGTGATGCAAACCCCGTTGCTCCCAGGGCGGTGTAGCCGGTGGTGGTGTTGCAGTCCGCCGGGAGGGAAACAATCTTGGTGTTGACGGTGACGTTCTGCGCCAGGCTTCCGTCTCCCGTGCCTGTCAAGGGTCCTCTGGCGACAGTGATAACGGTGTCGAACGAACCACCGGCGTTGGTGTTGTTGGCCACTGCAACCCCGCCGTAGACAGATCCGCCCGGCAACAGTGTGGCGGTTGGAGTGATAGCCAAGGTGGCGGGGGTACCGTCGGCCAGGGTCATGGTGGTTGCCTGGCCGGACGGAACCGAGGTGAGGCCCACAATGAACGAGGCCGAGGATACCGTCCCGACTGCTGTGCTGGTAGTGGCGTTCCAGAGGGCGTAGGTGCCTTGTACGGTCAGGAGGCCCAGGACCACTGCGACGGCGATCAAAGCCGCCGCCTGCAGTAAGCGCTTGATGCGCATTGGCCCCTCCCGGCTCTGCTTCTGGATCATCAGCGGTGTGGGGGGCTGTAAAGCCCCCCACCGGCATCAGGTTACTGGGTTGCGGCCTGACCGGTACCGGCAACCACCTGCTGAAGGGTGAATTTGATGTTGCCGAAGCTGTAGGACTTCGAGACGTCAGCGCGGCCTGATGTGGTTGAAAGGAATTCGAAGGTGATGGTGGCGGTGACCTTTTGGATACCGGTGGACGCGGTGAGGTTGTTCGGAACGGGCTGGCCGTCGATCGTCAGGCTCGGGGCGCTGACCGCGACGTTGGCAGGGGTGAAACCGTTGGTTGGCTCAGCGCCGAGGGCCACGATGGTGGCAGCCATCTTGTCCCCGGTGAGGGTGACGTCAACGTCCTGGGTGAAGGTGAGCTTGTCGCCCGGGACCACCTTGTAGGCGCTGATGTCGGGGATGGTGGTTCCGGCGCGGTCCTTCCAGACGCCGTTGGTGCTCTTTACGACGTTGAGGTCACCGGCAACGATGGTTCCGGGCGCTGCGCTGGCTTCTGCGTTCCACGCGGCGAGGGTTCCGCCGCCGCCCAGCAGCAGTGCTGCGCCAACGGCGATGGCTGCGGTGCCCTTGACCAGAGTGCTGTTCTTCATGATGTGTCCCCTTTAGTTTTTTGTGTGCCGTGGTTTAGCTGGAAACCACATTGCCGGGGCAACCTCAAAAACTGGGGGGTCAAAGGGTCAACAAAAGCTCAAGGTATTTGAAAGTTAAACTATCGGCCAGGGGGCAGAATTACCGCGTATCAACATCCTCAAACACCAAAAACGTCTGCGTGTCCAGCACCCCGGGCATGGACTGCAATTGGTCGAAGATAACCCGGCGCAGGTCGATGTTGTCCACCGCACGGACCAGTAGGATCACGTCGAAGTCGCCGCCCACCAAGGCCACGTGGTGCACCTCCGGTATGGCGGCCAGCAGGTCCCGGAGTTCGCGCCAGGAATCCTGCTTCAGCTTCAGGGTCACGTAGGCGGACGAGCGGAGCCCGGCTTTGATCGGGTCCACCAGCGCCGTGAACTTGGACAACACCCCTTCACTGGTGAGCCTGCTAATCCGCGTGTACGCGTGCGCCCGCGAGATGTGGACGTTCTCCGCCACCTGCGTCACGGACATCCGGCCGTCCCGCGTCAGCTCCGAGATGATGCTGCGGTCGATGTCGTCCAGCGGCACTGGTTCCGTCCCCGCATCCTTGGCTGCCAATTCGTCCACGCACTCCGTCAGTAATCTGTCTCACACTTACAATTCGTCTCCCAGTGTAGGCAGAACCGTGCAGCTTCTCCACGATTCCTGTAGGTGCTGGATACGGAACCTTCCCCGGGCGGATACTGGGGAGGAATAGTGGCAACAGAAGGACGGAACCGATGACGATCTCCGCGAACCACACCGCACCGGGCACCAGCAACGCAGTCCAGGCCAGTGCCGCGCCCGCCGAGGACGCCCTCACCGAGGCGGTCAAAAAGTTCGGCATCACGGCCGAGGACTACATGCTTCCGGCCCGGCACCAGATCGAGATGGTGGACCCGGCCGGCCGGCTCAAGCCCGGAGGTGAGCAGGGCACCGAACCCGGCCACGAGTACCCTTTGCCCGGCGATGAGGAACTGCTGGCAGCGTACGAGCAGCTCGTCGTCGGCCGCCGCGTCAATGACCAGAACTCGGCACTTGTCCGGCAGGGCCGCATGGCCGTGTACCCGTCCAGCCACGGCCAGGAAGCCTGCCAGGTGGCGGCCGCGCTGTGCCTGTCCGAGGGTGACTGGATGTTCCCCACCTACCGGGACGCCGTGGCCGTAATGACCCGCGGCGTGAACCCCGTGCAGGTGATGACCATTTTCCGCGGCGACTGGCACGGCGGGTTCGATCCGCTCAAGCACAAGGTGGGGATCCAGTGCACGCCGCTGACCACCCAGCTGCTGCACGCCGTCGGCGTCGCCCACGCCGCCAAGCTGCGCGGCGAGGACACCGTGGTGCTGGCCATGTGCGGTGACGGAGCCACCAGCGAAGGCGACTTCCACGAGGCCCTGAACTTCGCCGCCGTCTTCCACCTGCCCGTCATCTTCTTCGTCCAAAACAACAAGTACGCCATCTCCGTGCCGCTGGCACACCAGTCCGTGGCGCCGTCGCTCGCCCACAAGGCCGTGGGCTACGGCATGGCCGGCGAGCGTGTGGACGGCAACGACGTCGTCGCCCTCCTCGCCGTCCTGGACCGGGCCGTGAAACTGGCCCGGGAAGGCTTCGGTCCCCTGCTGGTGGAAGCCAACACCTACCGCATGCAGGCCCACACCAACGCCGACGACGACACCCGCTACCGCGAAAGCGCCGAAGTTGCCGAGTGGCGGGCCAAGGACCCCGTCAACCGGATGCGGACCTACCTGACCGACCGCGGCCTGCTGGACGACGCCGTTGAAACGCGGATCAATGAGCACGCCGAAGCCGTGGCGGCCCAGCTGCGCGAAGGACTCAGCGAGGACGTGCCGGTGGACCCTCAGGAACTCTTCCGCCACGTTTTCTCCACGCCCACACCGCAGATGAAGGAACAGGCTGCCCTGCTCGCCGACGAACTCGCCCGCGACGCAGCAGCATCATCGCAGAATTCAGCATCAAAGGAGGCCGGCAAGTGAGCCCCACCATCACCACCTCGTCCGAGGCCAACGGCAACGTCAGCGCCGCCACCGCCCGGGCGGCCGCCTCCGCCGCTGCTACCGCTGAAGCCGCCGGTCCGCAGCCGGTCACCATGGCCAAGGCTTTGAATACTGCTTTGTTTGATGCCATGCAGGCTGATTCCTCCGTCCTGGTGTTCGGCGAGGACGTGGGAATGCTCGGCGGGGTCTTCCGCATCACCGACGGGCTCACCGCCACCTTTGGCGAGCAGCGCTGCTTCGACACCCCGCTGGCCGAGTCCGGCATCGTGGGCATGGCCGTGGGCATGGCCATCAACGGGATGCGCCCGGTGATCGAGATGCAGTTCGACGCGTTCGCCTACCCGGCGTTCGAGCAGATCATCAGCCACGTGGCCAAGATGCACAACCGCACTCGCGGGGCGGTCAAGCTGCCCCTGGTGATCCGGGTGCCGTACGGCGGCGGCATCGGGGGAGTGGAGCACCACTGCGACTCCTCCGAGTCCTACTACGCCCACACCGCCGGCCTGAAGGTCTACACCCCAGCCACCGTGGCCGACGGGTACCGGATGCTCCGCGAAGCCATCGACTCGGACGATCCCGTGGTGTTTATGGAACCGAAGAAGCTCTACTGGTCCAAGGACCTGGTGGACCTTGCGTCGCTGCGGTCCGCCCATGAGCAAGGCACGACGGCGGGGCGCACCTCCGAAGGCCGTGCCGCCGTCGCGCGTCCCGGCACTGACGCGACGCTGATCGCCTACGGCCCGTCCGTCCCCACCGCGTTGGCTGCTGCCGAGGCCGCCGCGCTGGAGGGGCGCTCGCTGGAAGTCATCGACGTGCGGACGCTGGTGCCGTTTGATGATGCGACGGTGTGTGAGTCAGTGCGGAAGACCGGCCGGGCCGTGGTGATCGCTGAAGCGCACGGGTTCGCGTCCGTGTCCTCGGAGATTGTGGCCCGGGTGCAGGAGCGCTGCTTCCACTACCTGGCCGCGCCCATCCGCCGTGTCACCGGGTTCGACATCCCGTACCCGGCGCCGAAGCTTGAGAAGTACTACCTGCCCGGTGTGGACCGCATCCTCGACGCCGTCGATGATCTTCAGTGGGAGAACTGACCATGAGTGAAACACGCGTATTTTTGTTGCCGGACCTGGGCGAGGGCCTCACTGAAGCCGAGCTGGTGTCCTGGCACGTTTCTGTTGGCGACACGATCTCCGTGGACCAGCCGATCGCCGAGGTGGAGACCGCGAAGTCCACCGTTGAGGTGCCTTCTCCCTATGCCGGCATTGTTGCTGAGCTTCACGGACAGCCGGGCGAAACGCTGGACGTTGGGAAGCCGCTGATCTCGGTGACGCCATTGGTTACCGGGATCGCCGCGGATGATGCCGCCCCCGCCCCTTCGCCGGACGGCAATGCTGCAAGCAGCATGCCGTCCGGCTCCGACAGGCCCGATGCCACTCCCGGGGCGGCATCACCCGCGGCGGCAGTCGTTGAGGCGGCAGCGGAGACCTACCGGGAGGAGGAAAAGGCCGGCTCAGGCAACGTCCTGATCGGGTACGGAACTCCAGGCGGTCACGGTGTGGCACGGCGGACGCGGGCACGCAGGTCAGCAGCAACCGCCGTGACCACCCTTCCCTTGGAAAACGAGGCCCTCCCGTTGGAGGATGGGGCGGGCGACGGCGGACCGGCGGCGGACGCCGGCGTGGACCTTTCGCTCCTGCGCACCCGCGTTCCCGGCAAGCTCGGCGCGGTAATTTCCCCGCTGGTCCGGCGCATGGCACGGGAGCACGGCGTGGACCTTGGGGAACTTCCGGGCTCCGGCGAGGGTGGACTGATTATGCGCCGGGATGTTGAGGCTGCCATCCTCCCCACCCACCCCCTAACCTCGCAAGCTCGGCCAGGGAACCCTGCGGGCGTGGCCCCACCTCCAACCGACACTGCGGAAACGACACTGAATGAACCTGCCGTAGCCCATGATGTTGACGCCCGGACCGGCCTGCCCATCTCTTCCCGCACACCTGTCCGCGGAGTACGCAAGGCCGTTGCCGCTAACATGTCGCGCAGCCGTGCGGAGATCCCCGAAGCTACCGTGTGGGTGGATGTCGACGCCACTGGACTGCTTGAGCTCCGCGAGGGACTGAAAGTGAACGGCGTGGAGGTGCCGGGCCTGCTCGCGTTCATAGCCCGATTTGTCACAGCTGGGCTAAAAAAATACCCGGAGCTGAACACGCGCATCGAAACCGCGGCCGACGGGTCCCAGGAGATCGTCTCGTTCGACGGAATCAACCTCGGCATCGCTGCCCAGACCGACCGCGGCCTCGTGGTCCCCTCGGTCCGGGCGGCAGAAAAGCTGAGCGCCCGTGAGCTGGACGGGGAGATCCGGCGACTCACCGACGTCGCCCGCCAAGGCAAGGCAACCCCCACCGAACTGGGCAGTGGCACGTTCACACTGAACAACTACGGCGTCTTCGGCGTGGACGGGTCGGCGGCGATCATCAACCACCCTGAGGTGGCCATCCTCGGCGTCGGCCGGATCATTGAAAAACCGTGGGTGGTGAACGGCGAGCTGGCCGTCCGCAAAGTTACCGAGCTGACACTCACCTTCGACCACCGGGTCTGCGACGGCGGCACCGCCGCCGGCTTCCTCCGCTTCGTGGCCGACGCCATCGAAAACCCAACCAGCCTCCTCGCCGACCTCTGACCCGCCCCCCACCGGCCCTCGCGCAGTTCATGTGGGTTTCCCACCGACCCTTGTGCAGTTGATGTGGGTTTTCGACCGACCCTCTCGCAGTAGATGCTGAAGAGCAGGGAAGTTGAACGTACGACGGCGGTTGCGTGCCGCCGTCGTACCCTGCACCAAGGCGTCAATGCTGGAAGGCGGCAATTCCCGCTTCGCGGACAACCGCCCGAGCGTATCCCTTGGCGTACCCGGTCTCATTCGGATGGAAGCTGGCGGGGCTGCCGTCGAAGACGAACCAGGATGCGGGTGAGCCGATCCCGTGTCCGTAGAACTCGTCGGTGACATCCACATACTCGGTTCCGGGGACCTGCTTGGCCGCGTTCCTGATGACCTTGTTCAACCTGTCGGTGCCCCTGTTGAAGACCTTGGCGGCTTCGTCGGTGATGTAGGGCTGGTCGCCGAATTCAGGGGAGAACAGGTGGGGGTATCCTAGGGCAACGATGGTGGCATGGGGCGCCTTGGCGCGGATGGCCGCGTACGCAGTGGCCAAGGCCGGGAGGACCTTTTCCCTGGCGTTGGCTTCGCCGAGTTTGACCGACGTCTTGCAGTCGTTGAGGGAACTGGGGACCATGCATGCCCGGAGCACGTCCGCGTAACCGACGTCGTTACCGCCGACGGTAACGGTGACCAGATCTGTTCCTGCATTCAGCAGCCCGGCGGCTGATGCCACTTCCACCTGGAGGGGCACCATGGCGGCGGTCCAGCCCGAGCAGGCGGCGTTGGCCTGAAGTTGGACGTCATCCCGGGCGTCCAACACATCCACATATCCCGGCGATGCCTGGTAGCACGCCTTGTCAGCAGGGACGGCAGGGTAGAGCGGTGAGACTTTCACGTTCGGTGCACCGATGCCGGCGGTGTAGGAATCCCCGAAAGCGACGTAGTCCAGCGGTCTGTAGTCATGCGCCGTAGCCGGGACGGTCGGGCCAACCAGCAAGGCAGCCGCCATGACGGCCAGCGCGCTGAGGCGCCTCGTGAAGCGGACAGAGGCGGGACTTGGCGCTGGGCCGACCTGTGCGATTGGTGTGCCTCGAAGCAGTGGCTTCTTCATGGTTCTTTTCCTTCAATTTCTGCCGGCTTCCCGGCGGACTACTGGCTGACTGCGGAGCGACTGGCTGACTGCGGAGCGACGCTGCCAGAACTAGCAACAAAGGCGTTACTGCAGCGTTACAGCCGGGCACCATCGGGTCATTACGACGGCGGCCGCGCGCCGCCGTCGTAACTGCCCTGCCTTCGGGGTTTCGCCAGGCTCAACCGCCGTCCCCGTGGGTACAATCGACGACTAAACGAACGAACACTGCTTTGCCGGAGGTACGGAGAAACAATGTCGGAATGGCTTGAAGTCGGCGCGAACAACTACGTGCTGGTCACCGAAGGATCGCTGCTGAACACCGGACTGATCGTGGGCTCCGAACGGGCCATGGTGATCGATACCGGGTGCGGCCCCCGGCAGGGGCGGGAAATCCTGGATGCGGTGCGGGCGAAGACCCAGCTGCCACTGGTTGTCGTCAACACGCACGCCCACTACGACCATTTCTTCGGCAACGCCGTATTCGCGGAGGCAGGAGTCACCGAATTCTGGGCACACCAGAACTGTGCCACCGAAATTGAGGAACACGGGGACCTGCAGCGCCGCTTCGTGGGCACGATGGAACCGGAGATGTCCACGGGCGAGGGCCCGAACGTGGAGCTCGTGGTTCCCAATGCCATCGTGAAGGACCAGCCAGTGCTGGTTGACCTCGGCGGGCTGACCGCAACCCTCTTCTACCTGGGCCGCGGCCACACCGACGGCGACCTGCTGGTGGGTACTCCCACCACGCTTTACGTCGGTGACCTGGTGGAGCAGGGCGCGCACCCGTCCTTCGAAGACTCGTACCCGGAGGATTGGGCCGACGCGCTTCGGAACATCTCGGCCCTCCGCCACCGCTACGAGTTCCTGATCCCGGGCCATGGCAAGCCGTGCAGCGACCAATTCGTCAAGACCATGGCGAGAACCATGATCACAGCAGTCCGCCAGGCACAGCGCTCCATCCGGGAAGCTCCCACAGATGCCACCAAAGCCATTCCCGTCCTGCCTTACGGGCCGGAGCAGTCGCGCTGGTTCATCAAGCGCCTGCAGGCGACCCGCCGGGAGCACTAGCTCTGCGGGGTTGACGACGGCGGTGCCACAAGGCTGGAGATAGCGTTAGTTGCCGCCTTGATTCCGTCCGTGCGGAAATACGGCGCAGGTAAGATGTGCCGGGAGACGACAACCGGGGGCCGGAGCATGACCAAAAATGAGTGGATCAAGTACGGTGCACTTTTTGTGCTGGCAGTGGCCGCCTTCGGAGTGGCCGCCATCGCCCTGATGGGTCCACGCGGCACGGAGGAATCCGCCGCCTTCCCTGTCAGCCCGCCGGCAACCACTGCGACAGCTACTGCGCCGCCGGCCTCCACAGTCACACCTTCAGCGACCTCAATGGCTGAACAGCCCGGTATCGAGCTGCCCGCCGAGCCAGTCCTCCTTATTCTGGGCGATTCCTACACTGCCGGTGTTGGTGCAGATCAGCCGGACCAAGGGTGGGCGTCTGTCGTTGCACGGGAACTTGGTTACCCCACCAACATCGACGGCGTGCCTGGTACCGGCTTCGCGTGGGGCGGCGGGAGCCAGGACCAACTGCGCGGCGAGTACGAAGTCAGGTTGCGGGACATCGCTGCGGACCCCGCCTTCGTGCCCAACCTGCTGGTACTTCAGGGCGGCCAGAACGATTCGCTGGTCCCAGACGCTGATGAAGTTGAAGCTGCCACGGTGCAGACCATCGAGGCGGCCCGCAGGCTCTGGCCCGGAGTCCAGGTGGTGGTGCTGGGGCCTTCGGCACCCCAGCCTGCGGCGGAGGAACTGCGCAGCGCGAACAGCGCCGTCCGCGCTGGGGCCGCAACTGCCGGCGCTCCCTTTATTGACGCCGTCGAGGGCGGTTGGTTCACGAGTGCCAACAGTCCGGGTTTCAACTTCGACAACGCACATCCCAACAGCGCCGGCCATGCGTACATTGCTGAGCGGTTCCTGGAGTCCTGGGCCAGTTTGATTCAATGAGTCGCTGCCACTGCAGTTTGCGAAGATGAAGATATAGGGGCGGAGGGGACGTCATTGTCCCCTCCGCGGCTGCCGCCGCACCAGGAGCCCCCACTCCAGTGATATCCCTTTCCCCTGGTGCGGCGTCCTCTCCCATGGGGGAAGAGGAGGCCCTCAACTTTGACGGATAGACGTTTCCGTCAATTGGACAGTTCGAGTGTGTTGCCTACTGAAGGGTAGGTCAAGGGATTTTCGATACCCAGGAGTTTTCGGGACAGCAAGGAGACAGGCAGGCCTTCAGCTGTGGCATCGAGGTTGAGGCGTCGGCGTCAGCCGTGGTGCCGTTCGGAACCGCTCCGGAGTTCGTTTTGGGCCGCTTCCAGGACAGTGGAATCCCCGGTACGGGCTGTCATGAGGAGACGCCCGGCAGCTTCCTCCGTGGTGCAACCGGTTCGGGCAGCTATCGCCCGGCAGGCGTCTACGATCACCGAACGCGATACGAGTAGTCCTTTCAGGGCCGAGAACTGCTCGTCCCAGGGAGCGCTTGATGCCAGATCCTGCTCAATGGTGCCCGGACCAAAGGAACCAAGTGCGGCCGCTGTCCGCGCGTGAAGTACGGATTGGGCAGCGGTCAACAGGTGGGTGGCTTCGGGGTATGCCAGCCGATAGACAAGGCGTCCGCCGGACCGCAGGCACCGGATCAGGTCCTGCCCCCGCATCTGGGTGAGGTGCCGGGACAGGTGCGTTGCCTTCACCCCCGTACCCTCACACAACTCCGGGATGGTGGCCTCCCCTTGGGAAAGCAGCGCTAAAACCTGCGCCCGCACCGGATGGGCAAGGGCCTTGAAAAGCTCCGCCGCAGCAAACATTGACTGTTTACGGCCGTCAGCGCGAATCGGCCCACCCGCCAGAGTCTGGTGGCCGTCCATGCCTGCCTCCCTTGGCTGCTTCGCTTCCTTTGGGTATGAACGCCATTATCCTCCGCCGGCTCGAGGAGCATGATCGATTGCCGCCGTCGTTCGAAGTTTTCTTCTCGAACCCCTTTACGGAGTTGGAGTTCATTGACTAAGGTCTTTTTTGTCAAAGTCCGGATGGGCGCTAGGGGGCGTCCGGGAAGGGGGAGTGCATCACCGCTGACCTATACCAGAAGACAATTGACCACTACGCAGAAAGCCCCTCCTAGGAGGGGCTTTCCCTTGCCCGGGCGTAACTTGGTTGCCCGTAATTCAGCTCGTTTCTCAGCTGTTGCCGATGTGCACGATGCTTTCGCGGTCCTGCTCGCTTGCCGGTGCGTCAGCGAGGCCGGCGGGTGTGAGGTCGAGGTCCTCCAGGCTTGCCACGTGGGCAGGTGCCTCGTCGGGAGTAGGGGAGTTGCTGGGGATGGTCATCTGGTTATACCTCCGGTCGATTGGGGGGTCTTGAAGAGCCTGGGAAGGGCAGCGACGTGGTCCGCGGTGGTGTCCACCACCCGGGAGGAGCTGCACTGCGAACAGTGGAGGGCGACGGCGACTGTACCGTTTCGCCTGCCCCTCACCGCCGGAAATTCAACAACCAGGTGGACATCCGTATCGCAGGCACCGCACCAGGGGTGTTTTCCGCGAGGCTGAAGGACGTCCCAGGGGACGTACGTGTCTAATGCCGTGGTCAAGTTACTTAGACCCCAGCAGGTCTTGGTACGTGGCTCGGGTAGGGAATTGGTCGAACTGTGACTGCGCCATGTCGGCTCTTCTCAGCAGGGTGCGGTAATCCGCCGTTGGGCTACAGCAGCCAAGCTCGATGCCCTGCACGTGACAACAAGCGAACTGCCAGCTTACCAGTGCCTCCAAGTGCTTCCGGACCAAAAGCAACCTTGGACCCGCCAGGAAATTTCAAGGTGCAGCCGCAGGGTTCCCCCAGCGTCCACTCCGTAGCCTCCAACCATGATCACTCCCACCAGCTCACTAAACCCGGTGAGTGGCCCCGCGCCCGGCGTTCCCTCACCCTGGATAAGAGACAAGGCGTCCCACGGGCCGCTCCTTAACCATGACGTGTTGGACAAACTGCGCGAGGACCTCAATGAGTACGACGTGTGGCGCGTATTTGTACAGAATTTCATTAACGCCCTGCCCTTGCGGATTGAAAAGTTGCGCGCGGCATTAACCACCGGGGACGAAGTTGGTGCCAGGGACGCCGTCCTCAGCCTCAAGACGGCCAGCCAAATGGTAGGCGCCGAGCGCCTCGCTGCCCTGGCCATGGACCTCGAAGCGGCCCAGCGGAAAGCTGCCCGGGTTGCTGATCCGAGTGCTGCCCTGCCCGGGCTCGCAGTGAGCTACCTTAGCCGGATCAGGCAACGTGCCGAACAAACGTCGGACGCCCTCCAGGCGCATCTGGCCGCGGCCAGGCCGCCCCGGATGATCAACAGCCAGGTTTAGGCAACCTCCTGATCGGCCGATGTTTTCAGTTCATACCGCAGGAGGACGTTGGAGGACGATTCGAACGCCGTTGACTCCAGGAGGGTGAAGGCGGCCGGATGGACGAACAGAGGGGTGCCCTCCACCAGCGCGTGCGGACTGACCATCAGGTGGAGTTCGTCAATCAGCCCGATTTCGAGGAGGCTGTTCCACAAGACCCGGCTTGCGAAAATCAGGATGTCGCCGTCGCCCTCCTGCCGCCGCGCGCGGATCCAATCAGGTAGGTTCCGGCCTGTGATTACGGTGGTGGTGTCCCGCCAGGCGTTGTCGGCGGGCATTGAGAAAGTGTTCGAAACCACCACTTTGGGCAGGAAGTTGTAAGCCCTGCTGGTCCGGCGGTTGTCCTCGCTGACCGCACGATTCCCTGGATCATCAGGGGCGGCAGCTATTCCTGGCCAATACGAGCTGAAGCCCTCAAAGGACTTGCGGCCCAGAAGCACCATGTCCGCCGCTTCGATCCGGGTACGGTTGTACGCGTCGAACGCTGCATCCATGTTCAGGACGAGCGGGTTACCGTCACTGGCAGCGAAGAAGCCGTCAACGGATGCGATGTTGGAGACAATAACGCTGCGCATCATGAAATCCTTCCAGTCCGGGTGACTCAGGCCACGAACCTAGTCCCCGGCACGCCGCTCGGCAGGTTCTTGAGAATCCCCTCCGCCACTTCCCGCACCCGCATGCCCCGCCGGGTTGAAGCGCCGGCAAGCATTCTGAATGCTTCCGGATAGGAACAGCGGTTCTTGCCCATGATCACACCGCACGCCACGTCAATGGAGGTGCGGCTTTCCAGGACAGCCTGCAGGTTGTCCCCGGCCGCCCGGACGCTACGGACCTCCAAGGCAAGCCGCAAACTCTTCCCCGCCACGTCCGCGAACCAG
Organism: Arthrobacter sp. sptzw42; assembly: GCF_059089685.1. Lineage (NCBI taxonomy): Bacteria > Bacillati > Actinomycetota > Actinomycetes > Micrococcales > Micrococcaceae > Arthrobacter > Arthrobacter sp. sptzw42. The sequence goes on along the minus strand of NZ_JBNHEX010000004.1, from coordinate 128,301 downwards.
GCGGCATGGCTGACCGCCTCGGGCGCGAACCGGACCTTCCGCGGCGCGAAAAGAGCCAGCGCGCAGGACATCCCGCCGTCCAGCCGGACCGGTGCCACGAGGGCCTCGCCGTAGCCGGCGTCGAGGAACCGCCGCCGGTAAGATTCCCACCGCTGGGGCGGGGCGCCGTCGCCCTCCACCACTATGGGACTGCCTGCATCTATGGCCGAGGCCAGCGGACCGTCCTCGAGATCCTTGTCCAACGCGGCAAGGGCAGCCGCCCGGCGGGTGGTGGCAGCCTGCGTTGGCGGGGCCGGCGGCGAGGTAAGCGTTGCGGCGCAGTCGATCTGGACCCCGGCAGAATCGCTGAGGGCCTGCGCGGCAGCCTCAGCGACCCTGCGCAGGGAGTCGACGTCGGACCCTGAGTCCGTCACCAGGTCCAGCAGGAACCCGGACGGTTCCGGCCATGGCTCCAGGGCGGAGGAACCCGCCCCTGCCAGCCTTCCGCCGTCGGCCTTCAGAACCCTGTTCCTGATATCCGCCTCATGAAATGCCATCGTTATGCCCCCGTTCGAACCCGCCCGCGCAGCGTCAACCGCGGACTTCCCTCCGAATTTAGGCGGCGCCCCAAGGGAGGGCACGAGTAGCCGGTACTCGAATTTCCCGAGCCCCCCGGTGGGCTACTTGTTTTGCTGCGTTTCCAGCCATTCCTGGAACGTCTGGCGTCCGACGGCGGCACCCGCCTTGGGAATCAGCTTCCCCTTGCGCATTGCCTTGCCCATGGAGCCGGGAGCATTCACCTGCACCACCCGCTTCCGCTTGCCCGTCCTCTGCAAGTAGGCGCGGACCAGGTCCGCGAGCCTTTCGGCCCGGGGACCGCCGAGATCCGGGAGGCGCCCCTTCGGCCCTGCCTCAGCGGCGTTGACCAAAGCTTCAGCCACTTCCCGGGCCGCCACCGGCTGGGTGAACATCTTCGGGACCAAAACCAGCGGGCCGACCGAAGCAACTCGTACCGTCATGGGCACAAACTCATGGAACTGGGTGGACCGCAGGAGGGACCAGGGAATGCCGCCGTGCCGAACTTCGTCCTCCTGCACCAGTTTTCCCGCGTACAGCCCCGAGGTGGCTTTGTCGATCCCCACCACGGAAAGCGCCACGTGGTGCCGCACGCCGGCCGTCTTCTCCGCCGCCAGCAGGTTCTGCGTGGCGTTGGTGAAGAAGTCAACCGCCTTTTTGGTGGATATCGTCTCGATGCCGGAAACGTCGATGACCGCCTCAACGCCCTGGAGCGCCCGGTTCAGGCCGCGGCCATTCAACAGGTCCACGCCCTCCGAACGGCTCAGGCTGACCACACTGTGGCCGCGCTCTCTGGCTACCTCGACGACGTGGCGCCCAACGGTACCGGTTCCCCCTGCAACGGCAATCCTCATAAGAAAATTTTAGAAGCACTCCAGGACAAAGTGGTTCCCGACGCCAATGACAGTTTCAGGACGTGTAATTTTCGCCTTCCCGGTGGCGGGGTAGCCTTGGCATGAAGTGATAAGTAGGCTTAGTAATATGTTTTGCTGCAACTGCGAAAGCTTCGGTCTCACGATGCGCGACCTGGTTGGAGGTGAACGGCATGGATGAAGAGGTGGAGCGGCGGCGTGACCTCGCCACAGCAATCGGAGTAGACCCCCGGAAACTTTTGCCAGCCACATCAGGGCAGTCCCGGTGGTCAAAGTTCGAGTTGGATGCCTACCTCCATGGTGCAACGGCCTGGACCACGCGCGAAAGCGGCCACCGGACAGATAAGACGGGAAGCCCGGGAAAGGCTCGGGAGCATGCGTTCTCGGCGCTGGGAGCCGCGGGCCGTTCCCTGCTTACTCCTGAGCGGGCCGAGGCTGAACGCCTGAGGTCCTTGCGCGAGACGGACCTGCTGCACAGCGGAACAGAGGAAACCTTTGACCGCATCGTGGCTGCCACCAGGAAGTTTTTCAACGTAGGTGCTGCGTCAATGTCCCTTATTGCCGAGGACGTCCAGTACTTCAAATCCGTCTTCGGGCCGCTCCGCGATGAGACCCCACGGCAGATTGCGCTCTGTACGGCAACGGTGGAACGCAACTCCATGCTGATCATCAACGACACCTTTACCGATGAGCGTTTCGCGTCCAATCCACTCGTGGTGGGGGAGCCGCACATCCGCTTTTACGCCGGCTATCCCTTGCACGGGCCGCGCGGCTGGAACATCGGCACGTTGTGCATCATCGACCAACAACCCCGCGCCTTCCCGCCGTCCGAGCAGCAGGTACTCCGGACGGTCGCTGCGATCGTCCAGGGCCACGTCGACGCTCGAACCTAGCAACCTGCACCGGCTGCCCCGCCTCCTAGGGATTTCCTTGGCGGCGGATGGGCGCGGCTCCACAGGATTTCCGCAAGGCAGAGCCGTCAAGGTGTAGGTATCTGGCCGGAAAGCGAAGCCCCCATCGCTCATTCCGGTCAGTGCCGGGCCTGGCGTCGCATCCCAGAAGCGATTCCAGGCCCGGATGCCAGGTCTCCCGCTCCAGGACGTGAATAGCCCACCCGCGCCACGCGTCGTTGAAGCGCGTCACGGATTGGATGCGGAAATGCCCATCACCAGCAACGTCGCTTGGGACGAACGACTCGAGGCCTACAAGGGCAGGGACACAGCCCGATTCGTCGAGACTGTCAAGGCCTCGGCCAGCCGCTGCGCCGCTTGCCTGCTGCCTTTTGGCCCCGGCGCAGCCCTGTCCCTGATGGTTTTCATCACCGAAAGCAGGAATGTGGAAGGCAATTCGTTGCTGGACTTCGATCCTGTGGTGTGTCACCTGCAATGCCAGGAACCGGGATTGAGCGTGCGTGCAGCACTTGGAGGGGTGGACGGCGTTATCTCGATTGGTGCACGGCTGGTCCTTGGCGGGGGCAGTTCGGGGACGGCTGCGGTTCCTGTGCTGGCCTACACCCTGGTACCGAACGTCGTCATTGGGGAACCGGGCGGGGAGATGACCTCTGCGCTGGTCTCGGTCCTGCTCAATCACGGATTCAAAGTGTCTGCCAGTGCCAGTTTCGGTGACATCCTGCAACGGGCTGTTCCTGCCCGGGACACCTGCAGCTGCACCCTGGCCAGGAGAGGGGAGGTCCAGCTGCATGTCGACGGGCTCCTGATGTGTTCCCAGCAACTGGACCAAAGAAACCGTCACGACGCCGCCTGGCTCCAGGCCGCACGGGAAGGGCGCGTCCTGGTAATCAGCGGCGATAACCTGACGCTTGCCGATACTGGCCTGGAACTAACCACGGCGGCCCGCCTGGGCACGCTGGTCACCGGCTTCGTTTCGGCGTCATAGTCAGCGGGGGATACGGCGTCCCCTGAACCTGTTGAGGAGCAAAAGGACGATGGCCACCACCAGCAGCACCGGAGCCACGCCCAGAAAAAAGCCCAGGGTTTCGACGGCCAGTCCCACAATGAGAAGGACCAGGGCAACGGCGACAATGGCCACGACTAACGCTTTCACCAGATACACCTTTCAGTCTTCGAAGTGGGTCACTGTTTCCTTGGTGCCGGACAGCCGGCGGATGATCTGTTCGGCCACTGTATGGAGTTTCATGTTGCGGTGGTTGGAGGCCCGGAGGAGGAACTGGTACGCCTCCTCCTGGGTACATCGGTTCTGGGTCATGATCATGCCGCAGGCGATATCTATGTCCGTCCTGCTCCTCATCGCGGCTTTGAGGTCTTCGGCCAGCAGTTCCGCAGTGATGATGCGCAGGGCCAGCCGCAAGGCCTGCCCCGCGGTGTGCGTGAAGACGGTTGCGTCGCAAAGGGCTTCCGCCGTGAACAGTCCGCCCGCGGGGGCGAAGAAATTCAGGGAGGCGGCTGCGTTTTCGCCCAGGTCGACGGGCACCCCCAGCACTGTGCTGTAGCCTGCCGCGTCCAATCCCCGGGAGTACAGGGGCCAGCGCTGGTCATTCCGGGTGTCGGCCAACACAACAGTCGTGAAAGTGCGGACTGCTTCCAAGCAAGGCCCGGATCCCAGGTCCTGTTCGATGCGGTCCAGGGCTACCGCTGTCTCATTGCTGCCGGAGACAGTAACTGTGCGTTTGTTCCGGTGCAGGGTGATGGTGCAGGCAACAGCCGCGCCGGTGGTCCTGCTGAGGGTTGAAGCAGCATGCTGGACCATGCCGTTGAGGAAGTCCTGGATGTCCTTGCTTTCGGCAATAAGCTGGTGGAGTTGCTGGAAGTCCTCGTACTGCCTGTCTGTGTCCACAACCTCAATGCTAGAAGCATGATTTGTGGAACAACAGGGGACACTGGAATGCCTGCTCCTAGTGTGCGCCCCGCTCGCCTTCGTCTGCCTGGGGTTGGATTGCCTGGCTGTAGCTGGCACGGAGCCCGTCGACGCCAAGGGTGTTGAGCGTTTCGTTGAGCGCGTGTGCCAGGATATCGCGTTCAATTGGCGGAAAGCTGAGGGCACCGTAAACATACGCCTGGACCTCGGTCAGCCCGGCCTTTCCTCCAATTCCAAAGTATTTAATCCAAATCTGCTCGAGAGTCAGGGGTGCAGCCTCGAATGCTAACCGGAAGCCCTGGCGTTGTTCGTCCTCGTCCCCAGGGACGGCCATAGTTCACCCCCGGTCAAGATCGAGTCCCGGCGTGGACTCGATGATCATTTCTGCCACTTCCTGCAGCGGACAATTTTCCTTGATGGCTCTGGACATCAGGTGGAGCATCGCGTCGTGGTTGCCCAGGCCGCGGCTGGCCATGACGATGCCCTTGGCGGTGTTGATGATGTCGCGCTGCATCAGTGTCGACTTGAGTTGCTCGCTCAGCATTTTGCCCCGCTCCCGGGCCTGGATGTTGGCCAGGAAGATTGAAGCCTGGGCTGCAAACAATTCCAGCAGCCGGATCAGCCTGTGCGACGCTGCCTTGGGGTTTGCCCAGTAGATCTTGATGGCCCCGAATGCCAGGTCGCCGGCAAGGAGTGGAACGCTTATGCACGACCGCAACCCCAGTTCGCCCGCTGCCAGGCCCCATTCCGGCCAACGGAGATCTGTGCGCACATCCGCAATATCCACCGGGTGTCCGGAGGCCCAGGCACTAAGGCAGGGGCCCTGCTCAAGCTCGTACTGGAGGGTGTCCGCCTGTGCCACCAGCTGGCTCGTGGAAGCCGCGCTGCTGCGGCGGCCGCCGGAATCGATCAGGGAAACGCCGGCGCCGGCGGCGTCCCCAACGGCCAGGACTGCTGCCTCGGTGATGAGCTTGAGGGCAGCGTCCACTGTTTCCTCGGTAAGGAGCACGTTGGAAAACCGCGCATAGACGGCAGCCAGTTCGTCAGCCAGCGGCAATTCCGTGTCCATGACCGCTCCATTCCAAGCGCTTTGGCCTTTGGTGAACCAACTGCTCTCCCCCCCTCATCAGAGCACACATAGTCTCCACAATCTACTCATCGCCGGGTTCAGGTGGTATTGAGAAGCCGCGGCCGGGGCCGGGTTCTCCAACTGTTCCGTGGGTACGTTCGACGGCGTCCATCACCACGGCGGCGAGGCTCTGGCTGCTGATCATCGCTTCGCACTGCCGGTGGGAAGCCGGTGCCGAAGGCTTGGCCTGAATTTTGGCTCCACCTTTTACAATGGTGGTCAGATTGCAGTCATGCTGGGGGGTTAGTGCGAATGCCGAAAGACATCAGCAAAGACGAGGGCCGGAAGGGCCCGTCGGGGACACGCCGCGTCTTCGTCCTTGTAGGGCTCGCCGCCGTGATTGCGGCAGGTATCGGTGCCGCCGGGATTTACGGTGGCCTTGCCGACGGCCGGGACAAGCAAACCCAAATTACAGAACCAGAGCCGACGACACGCGTCTGTCAGGTTCAGGACCGGGCATCGCTGGTGCCGGCAAGTGGTGCCCTGTTCGGCGTCAACCTTGACTGGCAAACGAAATCCCTGGAACGTTATGCATTCGACCTGGGACACAAACCCGCCGTCAGTGTCCACTTCAGCCCGTTCCCCTACACTGCGGACGAAAAGACTGACTTGGAGCGCGCCGTCGTGCAGATCCGCGCCAACGGGCAAATGCTGCTGCTGACCCTGGAACCATCCGATGGACTGGCCGGGGTCACCCCCGAATCCGCCGAGGCGCTCGCGAAGGACCTTGCCGGGTTCAATAACGACGGCGTCCCTGTCCTTCTGCGGTTTGGCCACGAAATGAACGGCTCCTGGTACCCCTGGGCCCAGCAGCCGGGGCGTTACATCGAGGCGTTTCGGACGCTTGCCGCCGCGGTCCACACCCATGCTCCCGGTTCAGCGATGATGTGGTCACCAAGTTACGGCGGGGGATACCCGTTCGCCGGCGGCCAATACGAAGCCAAAGCCGGGTCGCCGGACTTCGCCGCCCTGGACACGGATGCGGACGGTGCCCTGACCGTGAACGACGACTCGTATGCCCCCTACTACCCTGGCGATGACGCCGTCGACTGGGTGGGCATGTCCCTCTATCACTGGGGAGGCGAGTTCCCATGGGGCGAAAACGAATTGCCGGAGCCGAACAAGTTCGCAAATCAGCTCACCGGCAACTACTCCGGGGCCAACGGTGATGACAGCACGCTGCCGGATTTCTACCAGGTATACGGGGAAGCGCACGGCAAGCCCGTGGCCGTTACGGAAACTGCCGCGCTTTTCAATCCCGCAACCGGCGGGGAGGCGGAGTTGGCCATCAAGCAGTCCTGGTGGAGCCAACTCTTCGATCCGGCAACGGCGGCACGGTTCCCACAACTGAAAATGATCAACTGGTTTGAGTGGGACAGGGACGAGGAAGAGGTCAAGGGCCGGGTGGACTGGACGGTGACCAATACCCCGGCGGTACGCGACGCCTTTGTTGCAGCTCTGCCTGACTGGCTACGCTACGGCCCGCAGGAGTCCTGCCGCCCCCGCAGCTAAACCCTTCCGGGCGATCTCAGCAGGTGCCTACTCAAGAAATAACTTGTCTGCTGGGCACATTGCCTGATCCTTATCAGATGGAGTGCTGCGATCCGGGGCAGGACAACCCCCGGTTCCCCCTCACTGGGTGCGAACCGCAGTTCCCCTTCCAGGTCCAGCGCGAGGCCCGCGAGACGTTCCGCGCCCACCATTTGGCTAGAGGTTTTCAGGCCGAGCACAGCGTCCTTGGCGGTGACGGCATCACCGGTGGTCAAGGCCAGCCGGAGCCTTTCCGTCCTCGCCGGCAGATGCGCCACAAAATCCTGGATGAAGACCTTCCACACGCTTTCGTCGTAGTCCAGTTCAGAGCGCAACCTGTCCAGTACTGAGCTGTCGAGCAGGGGCAAAGTGTGGCCGTCGTACTGGGTCACGGCTGTCCTTTTTGCCAACGGGTACACCGCCTAGGACTTGAAGTGCGTGGTGGGAGTTCCGCCGGGCAGGTCACTGAGGATGGTTTCGGCCACCACCCGCGCCTTAACGTTTCTGTGGCTGGAGGCCTTGGCGAGGATTTTGAATGCTTCCTGGTAGGAGCACCGGTTTTGGCCCATGATGACTCCGCACGCAACGTCGATGGAGGTTCTGCCCTGCATTGCGCTGCGTAGGTGCTCCGCCGTTGCCTGTGCTGCCCTCAGGTCCCTGGCCAACATGTAACTGCTGGCCGCCACCACACTGAAGGCTGTGATCCGCGAGATGGCTTGAGGAGTGAAGACGTCATCCCTGTCCGCCAGGAGTGTCAAGGCTGCGAAATTGCCTGGTTCGAGGGGTAATGGCACCGATACCAGGGAACGATAGCCCGCCTCAGCCAAGTGTTGCCAGTAGGCGGGCCAGCGGGGGGTTTTTGAGTAGCTGTTGAGGATAACCGCTGATTCCCCGGTGAGGGCCTGGGAGACAGGACCCTCACCATTCTCCTGGTCAGCACGGGCGAGGCTGACGGCGTGGTCTGTGGTGCCGGACGTCAGGATGGCTTGCCGGGGTTGCGGAAGGGACACCACGCAGTCCAGTTGGCATCCGGCGTCGGCAAGCACCGCCGCACCGGCAACGGCAAGCAGGTCCAGGGATTCCCGGTCATTTTCCGCCCGGAAATCCAGGAGTGGTGCGGACGTCGTAGGGACCGATGACTCTTTGCGGAACCACGCTGTCCCGCCGCCTCCGTCATCGGCCCCGGTCTGATGGTGCAGCTTCCGCACCCCAAGATTGATCCCCATGATCTGTCCCCCCTGAACAGTGAAACCGTCGAAGAAGTCTTCTGCAACGTCTTCAGGACGTTACGGGGCGGGGGTAGGGAGTACACGAGTAGTGAGTACTCGCTTTTAAATAACGACTACTTGGTTTCGGCCGGCCCGCCGGGTGCGGCGCCGGAAAAATCATCGCGAGTGGTCTGCTTGGCGGTGCCGGCTTCTCAACACCGCCAAGCGCTAAGGCCTCTGCTGAGCCGCCAAAAAGACCTTGGCTACTGGACCCAGATCCCAGTTACTGCTGTGCGCTTCGGCCCTTACGAGGACTACTGTGCACCGCTTGGCTCAAGGGCCCCGGCAGATGGGCTCAAGGATGACTCAAGGTTGGCTCAAGTTTTGCTGCGGGGCGCAACTCTGCTGCCGGGAAATCATCCAGCCTCCTAGGTATCCCCTAGGACGCCCCGGAAGACTGCCGGTATGGCATCAACAGCACTGCCGAAGCGAGCCGCGTCAGGAGTAAAGCGCCCCGGCAGGCGGCGGCTGGCGGGCCGCTCCCTGCTGCCCTTGCCAGGCAAGGGCCTGGTTCAAGGCCGCTGGCCCCGCCATCTGGTGATGGTGCTGGTTCCTGCCCTGGCTGTCCTTGCCGTACGCGCGTGGGTGCTGGAACCTTTCACCGTGTCCTCGGACAGCATGGAACCCACCATTCCTTCGGGCTCTGTAGTGCTCCTGTACAAGCCCGCTGCCGCTTCAGGGTTGATCCAGAACGGCGTAGTGGTCGCTTTCACCAACCCCATGGACGGCCATCCGGCCATCAAGCGGGTGGTGGCGAAAGAGGGGCAAACCGTTGCCATCCTCGACTCGGAGCTGTACGTGGACGACGTCGCCGTTCCTGAACCGTTCATTGACCACAGCCGCATCGACGCAACGTACTTTGGACCGGAAGTGGTGCCCGCCGGAAGCGTCTTTGTGCTCGGGGACAACCGTGGCGTGTCCATAGATTCCAGGGACTTTGGGGCCGTCCCGTTGACGGCGATCCAAGGCACCCTGCTCACGGGGCAAAAGTAGTTCAACCGGGTTGTTGCCGCGCGTGGACGCCGGCGCTGCCTGCACCCTCTTCCCGCCGGCGCTGCCTGCCCCTCTTCCCGCCGGCGCTGCCTGCACCCTCTTCCCGCAGGCGCTGCCTGCCCCCTCTTCCCGCCAGCCTCCCATGGACTCTTCCAGGTTTGCCTGTGCCGGTCTTGTCTTGTGCCTTGAGTAGTGGGATGAACAGGAACGCCGGTGGCGCTTAGCACCAGTGGGGGCGCACTGCAGCGTGACTTGTGGAGGCACCGCAGGCAAGAAGTTGAATCAGCACTGCATGTCTAACGGCTAACCAATTCCAACCTCTGTGTTCCAAGGGGAGCTTGCCGGGACCAAAGCCAAAGGGTGGCCTGCCCCTGACTGGGGTAGGCCACCCTTTGGATTTGGTGGTAAGCCTGTGGAGTACGCCGGTTACTTAGCCCCGGTGAGTTCCTTGGCTGCTGCGCTCCTGGCGTTGGCCCGGGAGCGGTACAGCTTGTACGCCAGGAGGGCGCAGGCTGCCAGCAGGCCCCCCGTGGTGACTGCCAGGGTGGCAGTGCCTGGATCCGTCACCAGGTACTCGGCCAGCGCCGCCAGGGAAATGGCTGCGGCGGTACCGAGGGCGCCACCGAACGGTGCTACTCCGGGTACCTGTGCCGGCTGTTCCGTGCCGGGCCCTGCGCTGAACGGGTTCGGGAGGCCTTGATCAAAGATGCCGCGTTCCTTCTCTGTTGTACCGGGAACAACAACTTCGCTCAGGTCGGAGAACTTTGGAGCGCTGCTGCCGTCGGCCGGGGCAACCTGGAACCGGTAAGCGGCACCGTTCTCCAGGTCCCGGACCACGATGCGTGTGGCACCTGGCTCGGCAGTCAGGATTTCTCCCACCTGGGTGCCCTGGGAATCAACGGTCCTGAGCAGGAATCCTCCGCTGAAATCCGTCGTATCCACGGGTGCCTGGTTTACGGGTGCGGTGTCGGACGGTGTCTGGTTTACCGGCGCGACGGGTGCGGTGTCGACGGGTGCGGTGTCGACCGGTCCCTGGTCCACAGGTGCCGGGTCGACGGGGGTCTGGTCCACCGGGCCCTGGTCCACAGGTGCCGGGTCCACAGGTGCTGGATCGACCGGTGCGGTTCCGGGCGCGGGCCCGGTCCCCGGTGCCGGCGTGACAATCACAACCACCTCGCCATCACCGGGGATGACGCCGATCCCGTCATTGATCCCACCGTCGGTGCCTTCGCCGGCTCCTTCGTCCACCTCGTCCTCGGTGCCTTCGCCAGCACCGTCGTCGGCTCCTTCATCCACCTCATCGGCGCCATCCTCCACCTCGTTCTCCCCATCGTCATCCACTCCGTCGGTTCCATCACCGAAGAGCAGTTGTTCGATGTTGTGAAGGGTGTCCGTGCCGTGCTCACCGCTGTTGTGCTGCACAGTGGTGACCGAGCCAGGGGAGCCCAGGGTGCCGTCACCACCGGTTGTGGTGATGGTGTAGTTGGCCGCGAAGTCGGAGAAGAAAGCCGTGTCGGTTCCTTCCGCGGAGGTGAGGAGCTCCCGGACAACAATGATGTTGGCGGGGTCCACGGTCCCGGCAAACACGGCCTGCTGGAGCGTCGGGCCGGTCAGGGTACCGTCGGCACTGCGCTGGTATTGGGCGTTCATTCCGGTGGCGCTGCCAACTTCACTGGCCGCGTTGTTGGCGTCAGTGCGGACGCTGAGCCGGACGCTGAGGTAACGGTCGCCGTCGAGAATGTCATCGGCGCCGCGGCCCTCAAGGAGGTCGCTGCCGCCGCCGCCCAGGAGGATGTTGCCTTCGCCCCAGACATGCGATCCGGTAAGCACAGGGCACTCCTTGGAGGCGGATGCGTTGATGACGTCGGCGAGGGGAGTGGGCAGGGAGGGAATCAGTTGGTTGAGTCCGTTGATGCGGTCCACGCCGGCCTGGTCCAGTGCGTCACAGCCGATGAAGCCTGCGCCGCCCATGGTCTTCGGGATCCGGTCATCGCCCCGGAGTTTGTCGTCGAGGGGACCGCCGGAAAGGGCTTCCACCTCGTTGTACCTGTCCCGGACGCCTACCTGGAGGATGTCCAGCGGTTCGATGGGGAGGTCAAGGTCACCGTCCTGCGGCTGCGGATCGTAGAGGCCGGTTTCCCAGTCGTAGCCGGAGGCGCCGGCCACCTTTTCCACGCCGGGTCCGGCGATGCCGATGTCGTCCCCGCCTTCCATGTCGTAGTCGTCGTCGCCGCCCTGGCCGATCAGGACATCGTTGCCGGGCTTTTGCGAGTCGTCCAGGAAGAAGAGGTTGCTGGAGTCCCCGATCAGCAGGTCGGGTCCGTCGCCGCCTTCCGCCCAGTCGTTCCCGCCTCCGCCGAACACTGCGTCCAGGCCTTCCCCGGCGATCACAAAGTCGTCGTCTTCACCGGAGAAGGTCTCGTTTGAGTTCGCTCCGCCGTTGATGAAGTCCTTTCCGTCCCCGCCGAGCAGCAGGTCCAGGCCGGGGCCGCCGTCGATCGCGTCGTTGTCCGGCCCGCCCTTCAGGATGTCGTCGCCGGCGAGGTCGGTAATGATGTCGTTTCCGTCGCCGCCCAGAACGGTGTCAGCGCCGTCGCCTCCTTCGATGACGTCGTTGCCCTGGCCGCCCCACATGGTGTCATTGTCCACGCCGCCGTAAATGCGGTCAGTATTGGCGGAGCCGTTGTAGACGGCCTGGCCGTTGATGCCGGCCGGATCCACGGAGTTGGAGGCCCGGTACTTGATGGTGCCGTCCGGCATCCTGATCAGCAGTGCGGATTCGTTGCACTCCGAGGCCGGGTCATCCGCGACGGCGTTGCCGGCGGCCTTGAAGCCCTCGGCTGTTCCGTTGAGGTTCTTCAGCTCAAACTTGCAGTCAGCCGTGGCGAATGCGTCCGCCTTCAGTGCCTGTGCGTTGGTGTTGCGCATCATCATCTCAGCGAAGGAGTTTCCTTCAAGCTGCGCCATCAGGTTCATGCCAGGGGTGCGTGCCAGGTAGTACAGCCGGTCACCGTTCTGCAGATCGGTCATCTGGCTCTCGAAGACGTAGTTGAAGGTGCTGCCGAGGAGGCCGCCGAACAGGTTGGTCCGTTCTGCCAGGCCGCCCATCCACAGGTCCACGTCATCGAGTCCGGTGATCGATGAGTTTCCGTTGTTGGCCCAGGCGTCCGTGCTGTTCATGAAGGCAACTGCGTCATCGGGGGCCACCTCGCCGGCCAGGGCGTCAGGGCTGACGATCAGCCGTGCTGCGGTGCGCTTGGCCTCCAGGGTGGTTGCACTGACGATCGAGGGGTGCTTGCCGTAGGCGGCCACGAAATTGACCAGCGACTTCGGGTGCTTGATGTTTTCGCCGAAGTCGATCCAGTTGGTGTACGGCTTGAGCTGGCTGTCGTTGGTGGCGCCGTGAATCTCCCGGCGCAGCCCGTTCAGGGTGGGCAGCCCTTCTGACCGGGCGCGGGTCAGGTTGATCGCCGCGAGGTCCATGGGGAGCCCCAGCAGCTTGTTGCGGAGGGTATCTGTAACGAACTCGTCCAGTTCGCTGCCCACCTGGTCCGACATGCCCATGATGATGCTTCCGGCGGCTTCCTCGGAGGTGAGTGTGCCGGCGGGGCCGCCGTCAGTGTAGGCGGGCGGGTTCAGGAACCCCTCGAGCAGGGACAGGTCGTTCTGGGAGCCCCTGACGTCGTCGGAAGTGCCAAACATGTTGTCCGCTCCCGGGCTGTCCTCGTTGCGGCGGGAAATGGTCTCGGTGAGCATCGAGTGGCCGAAGCGGTACACCGCGTGTGCGAATTCTGCGCTGACGGCGGGATTGATGTCCGTCTGGGCAAAAGCGAAAGGCTCGAAGATGTTGATCGCCGGCTGGATCTTCCGGGCAAACTCTTCAAACACGAGGTGTTGGTATTCCATCTCCGTGATGAACCGCGCGGCTTGGAAAAGGCGCTCGCCGTTCCAGCCGTCTGCTCCTTCTGCCAGCTTCCACTCGGCCAGTGCGGCGACGCCCCGAGCCGAGGTGTCGTTGCCGAGGACCCGCTTGATGTCTGCCACCATGCGGTCGTGCTCGGAGTGGAAGACCTGGTGGATGGCGGTCAGCCCGATGTTCTCGTTGACCCTGCCGTCTCCGGCGATGAAGTGCACGTTCAGCATTTCGTCGTCGTAGGTGCCGGGGGCCTGGCTCATGAAATCGGCAGAAGCGGCGGCGTCGGCGTCCGGGGCGGGAGCAGTCCGGGGTGTGGCGGGGTTGTGGTCGACGTCCTGCGGTGACGGATCGGCGTTGTGGGCGATGTCCGTCAGGAAAGGAGTGTTGAAGTACAGCACGTCCTGGGGCACAAGGGTTCCCTGCCCCCCGTTTGCGGCGCGGTCTGCCTCCACCAGGCCGGACTTGGTGACGAACTGCGGAAGCCCGTTCTTGGGGCCGGGGATGAACTTTCCGTAGGCGTCCGCGGCGAGCATGGGAACGTTGAGGACGTCCTTGTCCAGCAGCTGTATGCCGAGCAGCTCCCGTGCCTGCTTCTTAGTGTCGGCCCAGGTGGCCATGCCCCCGGCGGTGGGCGTTCCTTCCGGACCACCCAGCATCGCGCCCGTTGACACAGGCCGGCCTGCGGGGTTGTTGGTGTACTCGCGCAGGAACACCTGGTGGGAGGAATGAGAGGAGTAGGTCTGGCTCTGGTCCACCCAGGGCGAATTGGTGTTCAGGGCATCCTGGACATCGTCCGCGGTGCCCAGCTTGCCATCCTCGCCCGGCTGGTTTTGGCCGCGGGTCAGGACCATAAAACGCATGCGCGGGTTGAGGTCGTCGGCGTTGCCAAACACGTGGTCCGGGCCTGCGATCAGCGGGTCATCCGCCTTCAGCGGTACGTAGACCGTGCCGCCGCCCTTAACCGTCTGATCGATGCCGTGGTCAAAGAACTGCCCAAAGAGGGTGAACAGGGAGTTGTAGGGCGGTGAAAGTCCGACGTCGGTAGTCACGTTGGGGATGAACAGCGTGTTGTGCGAGGGCACGCAGCCGTCCGGGGCGGCTGCCACGGGGGGAGTCGCCTCAGGGTTTGGGTCTGTGGTGCAGGGCACCACGCCCTCGTTGCCTTGGGTCCGGGCCGGGAAGCCCGCGGCGGCAACAGCTGCCGGGTTGGTGGACGTCTGGTCCGCAATCAGGTTGCTGATGGTGCGGGGGCGCGAATCGAAAACGTTGCCAGACTTCTGCGTGTAGCTCGTGGCTGCCGGGGGCCCGCCAAAAGAGCCGCTCTCGGCGGGCCCAAACGACTTGGACCCCAGCCGCGGGAACACCTGGTCCGATGCGCCATAGGTTTCTTGGCCCGGCTGAAGGTTGTTGCAGCTTCCGTCGACGGTGCGCAGGCCGTGGGACAGCAGGGGGCTGGCAAGCTGGTCGGGTCCGGTTCCCACCAGAGCCCCGCATGGCCCGGTCTCCGACGTGGTGTTGGCCACGTGGGCCTCCGCGATTTTGATCTGCTTCAGGATGAAGGACAAGTCGGCGGGCGTCACGGTGAATCCCGCGCCTACCGGAGCTTGCACTGCGTTTGCTGCCACAGGCGGCAGGCCCATGGACGCGGCCATGGCGACTGCCCCGGCAGCGGCCAGGAACCGCAGGCGTGGGCGGGTGCTGCTTTTTTGTGTTGGTTTACGCGATGAAGCCTTCATCCTGCAATCTGCTCCCCTGTGGGGCCAACTCCCCAGTAGAGTCGGCGAAACAAGGCCATGCTGCAGGGGTGTCCTAGGGAAAACCTTGGTGGGGTTGGTCAGGTGCTAACGCCTGCCACCTTTATCGTCGCCGGGGGCGTCGTCCGAAATGTTGTCGTCCCTGAGTCCACCTTTGTCGTCGCCCGGGTGGTCGTCTGAGACGCCGGGGCCCCTGAGGCCGCCTTTATCGTCACCGGCCTGGTGCGCGGCGCTGGCCGTCGGAACGGGTCTGTAGGTCTGCTGTTGTGCGGGGACGAGTTGTGTTCCAAGAGCTGAATGCGCAGGGGTGGCGGTGATGGTGGCCGTGGGGGTCGGTGCGGGAACCAGGGCCGCGGGGTTCTGCGTTTTGCCTGTGCCGCTGCCGGCAGTCACCACCACCCCGGGGGTAACTTCAGATGGCGGCCCGGCATTTGCCTGTCCCCAGACCCCCAGGCTCGCAGCACCCACTGCAGCTGCTACGGAGAAATACCAAAACTTCTTCATTGAAACGGCCTTCCTTGCTTCTGCCCGGACACCGTGCCAGCACTGGTTCAGTGGGACGGGGTTTTGCTTGTGCTCCAAAATTAGGGGTACCGGGTTGGGGAAAGCTTTGGCGGCAAAGTGAATACTTACACCGCGCTACCTAGGCTTTTCCCAAAGTTCGGCCGAGGCGCCCGCGTTCCGGGTGTCACCAGCGCAAACGCTCCCACAAGCAGCGGCTCACCGGAGCTGCTGTTGCCTTCCGGGGGCTTGCATTCTGTGTAATGAGTTCCAAAACCAAGTACTCCCTGGAAAAGCTCAAGTAACAAAGCGAGTACCGAGCACTGTGGTTGGTGCGTATGCCCCCGGTTTCAATGAGAACCACGCACCACCGGACTACTTAGGGGGAACCTTCGTGATTACTTTGGAACTGGCCGACAACACCGAGCAGGCAGGCCTTGTCAGCGATGTAACGCCGCAGGCACCGATCCTTCAGATTTCGGTTTTCGGTCCGTTGACGATTCGCCGCGGTGACGTGGAGCTGAGTGCCAACCACCTGGGTGGACCGAAACCCCGCCAGGTGCTGGAGATTCTCCTGATGAATTTTGGTTCGGCGGTCTCCAAGGCCCGGCTGATGGACCTGCTGTGGGGCGGCAACCACCCCGCCGTGGCGTTGCCGACTCTGGAAAGCTATGTCAGCGTGCTCCGGCGCCACCTGCAGCCCGGAAGCGGCCGGACGGGTCCCTTGAAAACAGTCACCGGCGGCTATGCCATTGACCGGTCCCTGGTGGAACTGGATCTGGACCGGTTCGAGACGCTGACCAAAATGGCCGGCCAGGCGGAGCCGCGCGTCGCGCTCTCAATGCTGACTGAGGCCCTTGACCTCGCGTCCGACCCGTTGCTCGGGGATGAGCTGCTGCCGGCCTGGGCGGAGGAGGAGCGGGCCGCCCACGCAGCGCAGGTGGGCCTTGCCCGTGTCATGGCCGCAGAAACCGCCCTCTCCGTGGGGGAAGCAGAAAAGGCGATCGCCTGGAGCGGTGCGGCCGTCAAGGAAGACCCCCTCAACGAGCGGGCATGGACAGCGCTGATTCTGGGTCTTGAGCAGAATGGCGAAACTACTGAGGCCCTGCGGGCCTACGACCGTTGCCGCAGGATCATCGATATGGAACTGGGCTGCGCCCCGGGCCCTGTGCTAAGGGAAGCGCAAACCAGGCTCCTGAGGAGCACCGGCGCACCGTCCGGGCAGGCGGAGTCCCCTCGCCCCAACCACGGGGTCACGGAGAGCGGTTCGGCGATAACCAAGCAGGATGTTTTGGCCCGGCAGGAAACAGGGCGCCTGCGGATCATGATTGTTGATGACCACACCACATTTTCGGATTTATTGGCCGGTGCCCTGGACCGCGAGCCGGACCTGGAAAGTGTGGGAGCGGCGAAGTCCGTGGCATCAGCGGTGACCATGTTCCGGGACCTCGCGCCTGACGTCGTCATCATGGATCTGTACCTTCCCGACGGTTCCGGGCTCGGTGCTGCCGAGCGCATCCTTTCCGAGGCACCGGGTACCCGGATCGTGATGCTCACGGGCAACCCGTCACAGGATGCGCTGCGCGATGCCGCCCGCATGGGCATCTGCGGGTTCCTTCCGAAAGACGGCGCCCTGGGAGTAGTGCTGAACACCTTGCGGCATGCCCACGCCGGCAACATGATCGTGAATCCATCCCTGGTGGCCAGGTGGGGCAGCACCGCCCTTTCCGCCCCGGAGCCTTCGGGAAAGTAACCAGGCAGACCAGCCGTGCTCAATTTTCATGCGGCAGAGCCCGCTAATGGCGCCAACATTGGCCGTGATGCCGCTGAACGGCGCGAGGTCCGGGCTGCTGTTGCCCGGTTTCTCACTGCCGGCTTTGCGGCCCTCGTCCTGATTGCCGTCCCCGTTTCGTTCTGGGTTGGTGCCGAGGCGGAAAGGCACGCCTTGGCTAATGCCAGGGACATCACCCAGCGCCTGGCCGACAACGTGGTTGGGCCCTTGATAACAGATCAGCTCCTTGCCCGCGACCCCGCCGCGCTGGAGCTGCTGGACCAGAGGCTGGCTCCGTGGCTGGCGGAAAGCGGCGTCACCAGGATTAAGGTTTGGGACGAGCGCGGGCGCGTCGTCTACTCTGATGCCGAATCGCTCATTGGGCAGGATTTCGCACAGGAAGAGTGGGCGCGCGAGCTCCTCGAAGGCGGGCCGGCGACGGCAACCTTTGAATCCCAGACAGGGGAAGAAAACGAGTTTGAGGCAGACTCCGGCGAACTCGTGGAAGTCTACGCCCGCTCCATCTCGCAAAGCGGAGCTCCGATGATCTTCGAAACGTACACTTCAGGCGACGGGGTCCGCCGCGAGCAACAAGCAGTCCTGATGGGAATGGTCCCGCCGTTGGCGCTTTCATTGGCGGTCCTCCAGCTGACGCAACTTGTTCCCGCCGTCCGCCTGGCACGGCGGATGCAGGTCCACCAGGCCGCGCGCAACGCCATGCTGCGCTGTGCCATCGAGGCATCGGACCAGGAGCGCCGCCAGATAGCCGCTGAACTCCATGACGAGGTCATCCAGGACCTGTCCGGGCTGGCCTACGCCCTGGAATCCGAGGAGCGCCGCGGCCCGGAGGAGCTCCAGCCCGTTTTTCTGAATGCCCGCACAATACTGCAGGACAATATCCGCACCCTGCGGGCCATGACCAGCGAACTCTATCCGCCCGACCTTGAGGAGTTGGGGCTCAAGGTTTCCCTCACGAGGCTGGAAGCACCCCTGGTGGAGCGCGGTATCAACCTCATCGTTGACATTCCCGACAAGCTCGTGGTCGACCGGGACCGGGCGGTTCTGCTTTATCGGGTGGCGCGTGAAGCCCTGGTCAATGTCAGCAAGCATTCCTCCGCCCAATCGGTGGGGATCCGGATCTGGCAGGCCGGCCAGCGAACGCAGCTCACCGTTTCCGATGATGGTGTGGGCTTCGACCCTACCGAACCCCGAGCGGAAGGCCACTTTGGCCTACGGATCCTTGCGGACACCATCCGCCAGGCCGGGGGCACCTTCGAGGTCCGGTCAGCCCCGGGGGCCGGGACTTCGGTCACCGCAACGTTCGGCGGGGCAGCTCTCGCCCTCCGCTTCACCAGCCGGCACTTTCCTACGCCCTCTTCCAGCCAGGACTCGGTAGTTTCAAGGGTTCGCTAGGCCGTATATGTGGCTCTATCGGATCAGTACTCGCCGGCGCCGGCAATGCTTGGCCCTTAGCTCTTCCTGGTACGGCCAGCACGGAGGAACGCGGCAATGCCTGCGGCGAGTCCGAACAGGCCAGCCACCATCGCTACTCAGACCTGTCCGGGGGTTCCCGCGTCCGGGCTCACTGAAGCCACCGTTTCGGTGGCCTGGGTAGCCGCAGCCGCAGCAGTGCCAGGGTGGCCGTGTTCGGGCCGCGTAGCGGTAGTGGTGGTGAAGGCTGGGGCAGGGTGTTCTGGTTCGCCTTGGTCCTCGACGACGGGGTCATCCCAGTTCCGCACGCTGCCGTCGGAGTAGGACTGCGCCACTGGGAGCATCACCGTGGTGCCGGACTTCGGAAGCTTTCCCACGTACACCGAGAACGTTTGGTATAGATCAATTGTCAGCTGGCTCGCTGCGTCGTTGGCGGTCCAGGACACAGACAACGGCGCCTCAGTGTTGGTGGCACCGTCAACGGTGGCCGGCTGGGGCAATGCTCCCCTGACCACCTCCGCGGTCCAACCCGGAACGGGCTTCACCCGGACGGACGTGAACGGGGTATCCGTTGGCAGGTCCACCTCAATCTTCGTGGTGGTGGCGGTCTTCGATTCGCTGGGAACCCTGAAGGTCACCTGGGTCGAGGCGCCTTCGGCGGGGGCGTCCGGTGTCACGGTCACGTGGGCAGAGGCGGCACCGAGGCCGAAGGTCATGAGAGTGGCAGTGGCTGCCCCCACGGCAGCTGCCTTCAGCGAACGCGGGGTTTTGGTGGTGCTCAAGGGACAGTCCTTTGCTTGAAGCCGCGCACGAGGGCAGGCGGCTGATGGGATTTTCGGCAGCTGCTTCCTCTGCCGGCCATGGCGTTGTGCCAGCCAGCCTGGCGTTGCCCGCTTGGGAAATCCTTGGCATGGCCCAGCCCCAGATTTCCCCAACTTTTTCGCACTGTGGTCCGCACATGCTTTGGACATGTCCATTTCACGCCGGCAGGCAATGCAAATAGGTGGTATCGGAATCATCGGCGCCTTTGGGCTGGCCGTGCCACTGAGATCGGTCGAGGCCAAGTCTGCAAGCCAGCTGGATCCTCGTAACATGCCCAGGCTTTACCAGCGGACCCTGACTGTCCCTGAAGTGCTGAGGCACACACACAAAACCGTGGACCCGGATGGCCACACCAGGTACCACTACCGCATTCAGCAAAAACTGGGTTCAGCGAACATTGTGCCCGGTATGACCACGCCTATTCTTGGCTATAACGGAACCTTTCCGGGCCCCACCATCAAGGTAAACCAGGGGGACCGTACCACCCTCATGATGGACAACGTGCTGCCGCTGCTCCATCCGCAGTGGGGGTATCGGCTCGATACGTCCACCCACCTGCACGGTTCGGCTTCCCTGCCTCAGTTCGACGGCTACGCGAACGATTTGACCGGGCTTGGCTACTGCAAGGATTACGAGTACCCCAACTTCCAGCCGGCGCGAACTCTTTGGTATCACGACCATGCGGTGCACAACACGTCACAAAGTGTCTATTCCGGTCTCGCCGGCCACTACCACCTGCACGATGACGTTGAGCGGAACCTGCTTCCGCAGGGCAAGTTCGACGTTCCGTTGACTGTTTCGGATGCTATGTTCGCTGCCAACGGTCAACTGGCATACGACGACAACACCCACTCCGGGCTCTGGGGTGACGTGATTTTGGTCAATGGCGCCCCATGGCCAGTGATGAAGGTCCAGCGGAGAATCTACCGCTTTCGTATCCTCAATGCCTCCATCTCCCGCTCCTACCGGTTCTCCCTCAGCACAGGGGACCCGGTGACCATGGTGGCAACGGATGGCGGCCTGATGCCCACGGCACAGCAGGTGACATCATGGCGGCACAGCGGTGCCGAGCGCTACGAAGTCCTCATTGACTTCTCCAAGTACCCGGCAGGCAAACGCGTGGAATTGCGCAACCTGTCCAACAAGAACAACGTGGACTACGACAACACCGGCAAGGTCATGGCGTTTGATGTGACGGATGAACCGGTGGATACGTCCGGGCCTGCGGCAAAGGTCCTGCCGACTCTGCTTACGTCAAGCACCACTATGGAC
This sequence comes from Arthrobacter sp. sptzw42, assembly GCF_059089685.1. NCBI lineage: Bacteria > Bacillati > Actinomycetota > Actinomycetes > Micrococcales > Micrococcaceae > Arthrobacter > Arthrobacter sp. sptzw42. The sequence continues at coordinate 107,652 of NZ_JBNHEX010000004.1, read as the reverse complement.
CTCAAGCCGTCCCAATCCGTGAAAACCCGGCACATGCGGGTAAAGCGGGACAACGACATCTGGACGTTCGGTGGCATGACCTGGGACGAAGTGGTGGCGAGCGGCTACAAAAAAGTCCTGGCCGACCCGGACCTGGATGATGTGGAAATCTGGGACATCGAGAACAGCTCAGGTGGTTGGTTCCACCCTGTCCATATCCATCTGGTGGATTTCCAGATCCTCAGCCGCAACGGGCGGGCGCCCTTCAACTACGAGCGCGGGCCAAAGGATGTTGTCTACGTAGGCGAGGGCGAAACAGTCCGGCTGCTGATGAAGTTCGAACACCATCGCGGCAGGTACATGATCCACTGCCACAACCTCCCGCACGAAGACCACGACATGATGGCCCAATTCAGTGTGGGTATGAACCCGAACGACCCGGACCCCAACGATCCCATCGAGGCGTCGAGGCCGCACCCCATCACACCAGAAGGAGTGGGGGAACCGGCCAAAGAGCCAACGTCGGCAACGACTGAGTCGACCGTTGGCGACAGTTCAACCGGAACAGCTGAGCCAACAGCTGCTGCAACCCCGACCCCAACCCAAACCACAACCCAGCCGGCGGCTGAACCCCCGACTGCCCAAACCGATGTTCTTAGCATCACCACCGCCAGGCACCGTCTCCGGAAGGACTTGACGATTTCAGGCACTGCCAGGGTCGCGGGCGCCGTCCCGGCCGGTTCGGCATCGGTCACCATCTACGACGTCTCTCCCAACCGCGCACCGAGCAAACTTGGAACCGTCACGGTCAACTCCCTTGGCAGCTGGACCTTGGAGGCGAAGCCGGGCCCGAGCCAGCAGGTGACAGTGGTGAAGGCCGAATCCACGCGCGGCGGATCTGCTACGAGCGCTGTCCGCACCGACTGACAGTTCCCCTTTCCGCCGTCGAAAAAGCCCCTCCGGTTCGTCAAGAGTCGGAGGGGAAGGCGACCCCATCCGGCAGCACAAAAAGCACGGCCCGTCCTCCGGAAGGACGGGCCGTGTAAGGCGAGGTCTACTTGCCCCTCACCCTGGCTTAGCGGTGGTCGGTACGTGCGGTGTTGCGCGAGAGCAGGATGGCCAGGGCGATCATGGCGATGCCGAGGACGAAGTGGAGCCAGTTGTCCGCGTTGTTGACGGGCACGAAGTTGGCCGGGGTGTCATGACCGATAACGAGGCCGTAGAGCCAGAGGACCAGGTAGACGACTCCGCCGTAGAGGAGGAAGTTGCGCGCCTGACCGTGAGTGCGGGACATCAGGATGCCGGCCACGCCGAACAGCAGGTGGACGATGTTGTGCAGGACCGAGACCTGGAAGATGCCCAGGAGAAGTGCCTCCGAGCCATGTCCGGCAAATGAGAGTGCCCCGTAATTGCTGGTGATGCCCGGGATGAACCCGAGGATTCCTACCAGCAGGAAGACTGCACCTACTGCCTGCGCTGCTTTCTGGAGGGTTGTTTTGGGTCCGGTTGTCCGGTTTGTTGTAGCCATGGGTGTGCTCCTGGTTCATTGAGGTTTGTGCTTGTGATGTCCGGCGGCGGCAGGGCCGATGCGCCTGGATGGCGGCTTCGGGCTGTGCCCCGGGAAAGGGGAGTGTGCTCGGTGTTCCTGAGCTGGATGATGTGTTGTTCGAGTTGGCGGCGGAACTCAACCTCGGCTTCGGCTTCCGGTGATGCCTGAACCAGGTCCTCAGCCGTGGAAAGGGCCGCCCGTCCAGCTTCCGTAAGTTGGATGTTCGCGCTTCGGCCGTCCCTTCCCGGTTCTTTAGCAAGGAACCCGAGCTCGTGCAGGCGCCGCAGAACCTTGCCCAGGCTTTGCTTGCTTACACAAAGCAGCGCGGCCACGTCAGAGGCTGTGGTGGGTTCAAGTTCCGCCACTGCCTCCAGCGCGTCGAGTGCGCCTTTGGTAAGTCGGAGGCGGGAAAGTTTGCGGTTGAGCTGGCGTTCCGTGAGCCGGGCGGCGATGCTGACAAGCCGGTGAGTGGCCCACTGCTCCGGCTCCCACCGCGGAAGAGCGTTCATATGCCGCGGGCCACCGGCTGGCAACTGCTGGTCCGGTTCCGGTTGCCGTCCCGCAGGATCGCGGGGCGGCTTCCGGACCCTGTCCTGGCCGCTCACGCGTTCGCGACGTTGTCCTTGGCGTCGGTGGCGCGGTCATTGACGTCGGTGACGGCGCTTTGGCCTTCGTTTTTGACGTTTTGGGCGGCGTCAGTGGCGGTGGCCTTGACGCTTTGGATGGCTTCCTGGGCGGGTTCCTTCAGGTCCTGGACGACGTCTTTGGCGGCGTCGGTGACTTTTCCGGCCAGGGGTTCGGCAGCGGTTTTGAGCTGCTGGGCCGCTTCGCGTTCTTTCTGGCTGGCCGGGATCAGGGAGGAGATGAGCATCCCGGCGCCGAACGCGATCAGCCCGGCGGCCAGCGGGTTGCCTTGGGCCTGGGCTTTGACCTGTGCCGGTGCGTGGGAGATCGCGGTTCCGGCGTCGGAGAGTTTAGCGCTGACGTTGTCCTTGGCCCCGTGCAGGGTATCGCCGGTGCTGTGCAGGGCGTTCCCGGTGTGCCCGGTCCCGGAGGAGACCTTGTCCTGGACGGTGGAGGTGGCCGAGTCTGCTGCTCCCATGATTTTCTCCTTAGCCCCGCTGACCGCGTCCTTCACGGTGTCTTTGACTTTGTCGGTCTGGCGCTGGACAACGTTGGCCGGGGTGACCTTGTCCGCGACCGCGTCCACGTTGGTGCCGAGGCGCGCACGGGTTTCTTCGATTTCCTGACGGATTGCATCCGGGTTATCGCTCATCGGTTTACCTCACCTGGTTTTAGGGTTGGGGGAATTTCAGAAAGTGTTTCGCCCGTCTGGGGCAGGCCCTGGATCTGTTTGAGTTCCTTGCGGCCGATCGATGCCAGGACCGCGGCGATGATGCCCCAGATCACGGCGACGATCACAGCGGCCCAGCCCAGCGGCATCAGCGCGCCGAGGGCGAACATCAGCCCCAGGGACAGGAACACCAGGACGAAGTGCCCGGCCACGCCGGCGCCGGCGAGCATCCCGCCGCCCTTGCCTGCCTTCGTGGCGGACTGCTTCAGCTCGGCCTTGGCGAGGGCGACTTCCTGGCGCATCAGGGTGGACAGGTCCCGGGTGACATCACCGAGCAACTCACCCAGGGACGTGTTGTCCGCCTTCACATGCGCCTCACTCGGAGCAGGCTCCGGAATTTGGCTACTCACAGGTGGCGTCCTTCCCTCGTCTGGAAATCGTTATACGGCTCATCCACGTCCGCCAGCGGTACGCCGCCTGCCTCGGTGTCCGAGAAAACAGGCTGTCCCGGTTCCCCGTAAATGGTGTCACCGTAGGTGGCCGGGACAACCGCCTCTCCGGGGAATGGCTCATCGATTCCCGCTGTCACCAGCGGCGCAGCAGCCAACGGGGGCTGTGCGGGCTGGGGCGGGATGGCTGCCGTTCCTGCAGCCGGAGCTCCGGCGGTGAGCCCACGGGTGAGGCGGCCTGCGAGGATGCCGGCGCCTGCGGCCAGCAGCAGGAAAGTGCCGGGCTTGTTGCGGGCGAAGGTCTGAACCTCGCTCAACAGCGAGGCCGCATCCTTGTTCTCAACCCAGGAAGCAATAGAGGAGGTACGGTCAGCGGCCTGGCGGATCAGGTCACTGGCAATGCCCGGCTGATCCGGGGCATCAGCCATGCTCTGCAGCTGGCTGGAAATGGTGCGGATCCCCTCGGCAGCCTTCTGCTGCTGGGTGCCGGCCTGGCTGGAAAGCCCTGACTTGGCCTGCGACAGCAGATCCTGCGCACTGGACTTCGCCTCGGAAGCGACGTTGGCCACTTCTTCCTTCGCGGTCTGCGCTACACCCTGCGCCGCCGATGCTGCCTGGCCGGCCACATTCGACGCCTCTTCCTTGGCGGCCTGCTTCTTGGAGCTGGTGCCGTCCTGGCCTGTTGGGGGAACGGTCGGTGCTGCATTCCCGTACTGGTCAAGGGTGCCCGGGGCAGAAGCCGAGGGCCACTGGTTCTCCGTCATCATCACTCGCTTTCGTAGAAGGCAACTAATTAGTAAGCATGTTTACTATCTACATACTAAGCACACTTGTTATTTCCAGCGCAAGACAGCCCTCTGCCGTGGACATCGCTGCGATCGCACTTGACCAGCGATAACTCCCGTGGGTCCCAGGCTTCCCGGCGACCCCGCACTAGTATCTGAGGCAGGATAAGGTCACTCGATATGGGGTCATTGAAGAATGCCCGTAGCGGCAACGGCAGCCGATTCAACAGTGATTTGCCGGAACAACGTCACGGTTTCCGGTCGGCTCGGATCCACGCTGCAGTCCTAATGCCGGTGGGTGACCAAAATCTGTATTCCACCCACTGCATACCGCAGTCTGGCATCGCGGGCGCGGTGTCCGAGATAGCGGTTGAAATTACCGCTGGAGACGATCAGCGCCGGGCCGCGCTGATCCCGGCGTCGCGGTCCCCGGTCTCGACAGGGGACCCCGCCGTCGTCCGCGTCATCATCTTCAGCGCCCACGAACGCCGGTTATACGAGAAGGAACTGGTGACAGCTCTCCGGGCAGCAGAGGAATCCGAGGTCCGCCGTGCCGAGGGAGAGAAGAAGCTGCAGCGGCTCGCCCTGCAGGATGCCCTCACCGGGCTCCCTAACAGGACAGGCCTGAAGGCGGAGCTGGACCAGCGGCACTCCGGCGGCCTGGCGGAAGGAGACAGCAGGCTGGCGGCGCTCTTTATCGACCTGGACCATGTCAAGGCCGTCAATGACAGCCTGGGGCACGGCTTCGGTGCAGACTCGGGAGATTCAGCGATCGTGGGCAGCTGCATCAACCTGGCTGCATGGCTGGACGCCAATGACGCGGCAAACCGGCCCGCGCTTGACGACCTTTTCCCTCAAACTATGAGTGCAGCTACCCGTCTATTCGGATACAGCTGCACTCAAAGTTTGTGGAAAATCTGGAAGAAGAAGAAAGTTTGTGGCGGCATCCTGGCCCGATGAGTGGGCGCTGCGGGTGCCTTGCCTGTATTGCTTTAGGCCGCGATCAGAGCGCGCCGGGCCGGAGCGTGCTCCCGGCGCGGCGCCAGCACACTGATGGTGCAAGGCGCCTGCTGCGGATCGATCCTGGCCGGCAGGTGGTGGGTTTCCGAAGCGGTATAAAGCATTTCCAGCGCTTCTTCATCCACCCGTGCGTGGCTGATGTCCAGCTTCAGGTCCAGGCCTTCCCGTAAGGAGTTGGCCCGCTTAACTACTACATAAAGTGCGTTTACGCTGTGGACGGTGATATGCCCCTTTGCAATCACCAGAGCCTTGGCGTGGTCGAGATCTACACGGACAACGATGTTGAGCTTGGAGTTCAAGTTGTAAAGCCTTCCCCGGCATTTGGCTGCGACGCTGCAGCTTCTTGCTATGGCCTGTTTCTTAAGCCTTATCCAGAGTAATGGGCGAATGTGACTCACGCAACAGTTACGTATTTATTACACCAATTGGGGATGCTGGTGTTGTGACAGAGGCCCCGGGCAGTTCCGCCCGAGGCCTCGAATTTCCGGACCGGCTAGACCACCGCCTCGGGAAGACTTCCGGTCAGTACCGTCACCGGAGCGGATGACCAGCGCCCGCGCTCGGGCTCATAGGAGATGACCACGGAGGTGTCGCTGTTCCGCACCTCATCTATGGCGAGCAGGAGGGCGTCCTCAAGATGCCGCGCATATTCCAGCCGCTCAGCCAACGTTCCCCGAAGTTCGCTGTCATCGATCAACGCGTGGCTCTTGCCGTCCACGATGACCTTCAGCAAATACCCCTGGTCCTCGTGAAGGGATCCGCGGGTTGATGTAATCTCGGTGACTTTGTCTGCCCGGACCAGCCCGTTGCCGAGCGTACGGATCCACACTTCACCCATGAAATAAACCTCCCCTTCGGCCGTGGGCGCGAATCAGCACCCATAAGGCAAACGGTAGTCCTTCACAAGGGTTTTGTGACCCCCACACTTCGGCTTTTCTATCTCCTGCAGACGGCCCCCCTAGGATAAATCTGATGACTTCCCCGGACGCCCCCGAGCCCTTCAGCCTTCGCAGCATCGCGGTGGCGGCTTTTGGGCCCACGCTGCTCTTCGGGGTGGGGCAGGGGGCCATTCTTCCGGTGGTGGCGCTGACTGCGCGCGACCTGGGCGCCACCGTTGCCGCGGCGGCCCTGATCGTCACGCTGATGGGGCTCGGCTCCTGGATTTTCAACCTTCCCGCCTCCCTGGTAACCCTGAAATTCGGTGAGCGCTGGGCGATTGTGGGCGCGGCCATCGCTGCCGGCCTGGCCCTTGCCGCGGCCGGGGTGTCCTCCCTGGTCCCCAACGGGCTGTGGCTGCTCGCCGTGGCGATGGCCGTCGTCGGCATGTCCGGGGCAGTGTTCGGCCTGGCGCGGCAGAAATACCTCACGGAAGCCGTTCCTGTGGCGTTCCGTGCGCGGGCGCTGTCCACGCTGGGCGGCGTCAACAGGATCGGTGTGTTCATCGGCCCCTTTTTGGGTGCGGCCGTAATGCAGTTTTTCGGGATCGGTGGTGCCTACTGGGTGGGCGTGGTGGCGATGGCCGCCGCGGCGGTGTTGTCCCTCACCATTCCCGACCTCAAGCCGGCGGAAACGCACGACGGCGGAACACCAGGGCCGGGGCCGACCCTCCGCAGCGTTGCGGTCTCCCACGCCGGCGTGTTCCTCAGCGTTGGCGTGGGAATCCTCCTGCTGAGCGCCCTGCGCTCCTCACGGCAGGTGGTCATCCCGCTGTGGGCAGACCACCTGGGAATGGACGCCACTTCTGCCTCCCTGGTCTATGGGCTGTCCGGGGCTATCGACATGCTGGTGTTCTATCCCGCCGGCAAGCTCATGGACCGGAAAGGCCGCCAGTTTGTGGCCGTCCCATCCACGCTGATCATGGGCACTGCGCTGCTGCTGATACCGCTGACCGGGTCTTTTGTGGGGCTGCTGCTGGCCGCACTGCTCATAGGGTTCGGCAACGGCATCAGTTCCGGGCTGGTCATGACCCTGGGCGCTGACTTTTCCCCGGACCGGGGCCGCGGCCAGTTCCTGGGCCTGTGGCGTTTTATGGCCGACGCCGGTTCCACCGCCGGGCCTGTCCTTCTTTCCGGGGTGACGGCCCTGGCGTCCCTGGGCGCGGGGATCTCAGCCACAGCCGTCCTGGGGTTCGCGGCGGCGGCCGTGTTCGCCGTCGTGATTCCCCGGCTCAGGCACCGGCGCAACTACTGACAGGGTTCTGGCACAGCTGCCTGTTTCGGCCGGGGATTGCTGGGTAACGGCCTCGGCGCGGTTATCCTCAACAGATGAGTGAAACGGGCACGCCCACTCGAACCAGCCCCCTGCAAAAGGGTCTGTGGTGGTTGCAGGACTATTTATATGCCGGCGCGTGGCAGGTCCGTGGCATGTTCTCCCGGGTGCAGCCCGGCTCGTTCCACCAGGGCCACCGCACTCCAGTGGTGATCATTCCCGGGGTTTACGAAAACTGGCAGTTCATGCTGCCCCTCATCCAGTGCATCCACGACGCCGGCCATCCCGTGCACGTGGTAACGGTGCTGCAGCGAAACAGCCTGGACGTCCCCGCAGCCGCCCGGCTCGTTGCCCAGCACCTGGAGGAGGCCGGGCTGCGGGACGCAGCCATCGTGGCGCACAGCAAAGGCGGGCTCATCGGCAAGTACGCCATGCTGAACCTGGACCCGGAGCACCGGATCCACCGGATGATCGCCGTGTGCACGCCCTTTTCAGGATCGCGCTATGCCAAGTACATGCTGCTTCCCAGCCTGCGGATCTTTTCGCCGCGCAACGCCCTGACCCTCCAGCTGGCACGCGAGGAGACCATCAACACCAGGATCACGTCCATCTACGGGCCGTTTGATCCGCACATACCGGAGGGCAGCGTCCTGCCGGGGGGCACCAACATTGAGCTGCCCACGGCCGGCCACTTCCGGATCCTGGGGGATCCCGAAACCTCGCGGATCATCGTGGAACAGCTGAACCTTCCTGCGTGAGCGGGAGCGCCTCCTGTCCGCCGGGGGCCGTGCTTGCAGGGTCGGGGCTGCAGGCATCCTCCTGAACCTCTTAGGCTGGTCAAGGATTGGCGACCGAAAGGGGAAACACTGTGACGTCCACCGGCGGGAAGCGGGCTGTTCCGGAAGAGCCGGACCACTCGCGGTCCAGCAGCGCGGAAGTGCGGCGGCAAAGCAGGTGGGCCACCGTGCTGGCGGTCCTGCAGCGGCTGCTGTATCTGGTGGTGACCATCGCCGTCGGCTGGGCTGTGTACTACTTCCTCCTCGCCAGGCTCTCGCGCGGGCCCGAGCAGGCATGGGTCTTCCTGCCGGTGTGGCTGATCCTGGCGTACGCCCTGCTGCCGCGCATCCACAAAATCCTGAGCAGCCTGTACATTCCGGACTACTTCATCGGGCGGACAAGAACGGGCGACGGCGTACTGGGCGATCCCGTGAACCTCGCCGTGGTAGGCCCCAAGGAGGAGCTCCGGCAGGCGATGCAGACGGCAGGGTGGGTGGAAGCCGACCCCATCACCCCCAGCACCGCGTGGCGCACCCTGACGTCGACTGTCCTTGCGCGCAGCTACCCGCACGCCCCGGTCAGCTCGCTCTACGTTTTCGGTAACAAGCAGGACCTCGCGTTCCAACGCGAAATCGAGGGCAACCCGCGTAAACGGCACCACGTGCGGTTCTGGAAATGCCCGGAAGGCTGGATGCTGCCCGGCGGGCTGGCCGTGGACTGGGTAGGGGCCGGCACCTATGACCGGAGCGTGGGACTCTCCCTGTTCACCTTCCAAATCACGCACAAGATTGCTGACCGCACGGACGAGGAACGCGACTTCATCATCGAAACCCTCCGCTCGGCCAACGCTGTTGAGTCCGTGCACGTGATCCGCAACTACTACAGCGGCTACCACCACCGCAACGGCGGCGGCGATGCCATCCGGACCGATGGCCACCTGCCCATCATCGACCTTCACCCGCCAGACCGGCTGCGGAAGGCAAAGTAAGCCTGCGCGGCTCCGAGGGGGAGGGGCCGGGGAGGGCTGTTGACTCAACCGGGGGTATGGGAACCTTATTGGAGGGGTCCGTTTCGCGGTGGCAGGAGGACTGTAGTGAGAATCGCCTCCGGGCAGTTCAGCGCCGGCAGGGACCCCCGCCGGAACCTGCTGCACATCGGGCAACTGATGGAAACCGCAGCCCTGGGCAACGCGGACTTGTTGGTGCTCCCCGAGTCCAGCCTCTACGCCAGCACCGAGCCCCCGAGCGTCCTGGCCACTGTGGCAGAGCCCCTGGACGGGCCGTTCGTGGGAGGCATCGCCGCGCTCGCAAAGGGCCTGCACTTGCCAGTGGTGGTGGGAACTACCGAGGCCAACCCCACCGGTCTGCCATACAACACCCTGGTGGCCCTTGACGCTGAGGGGGCCATCCAGGGCACCTACCGCAAAGCCCACCTCTATGACGCCTTCGGTTGCAGCGAAAGCGCCGGAATCAGCCAGGGAACCATCGGCCCACCTGACCTGCTCTCCTACGGCCAGCTGCGCCTCGGCATGCTCACCTGCTACGACCTTCGGTTCCCGGAGAGCGCCCGCTTCCTGATCGACGCCGGAGCAAACGTCCTGCTGCTGCCGGCCATGTGGATTGCCGGTCCGGGCAAAGAAGACCACTGGAGCACCCTGGTCCGCGCCCGCGCCATAGAAAACACCTCCTATGTGGTGACGGCCAACCAGTCAGGACCCCTTGCCACCGCATATTCGATCATGGTTGACCCTTTCGGGGTGGTCATTGCCAACGCGGGCGAAGCGCCCAAAGTTGTCTTCGCGGAGCTTGAACCTGAACGGATCGCGGCAGTTCGGACCCGCGTGCCGTCCCTGCTGAACCGCCGCTTCAGCGTCATCCCCCGCACAACGGGTGAGCCCGTGGGTAGAGCCTGAAAATTGTGATCCTCTCGACACCTCGAATTGACCGCGACGAAACATTCCGGGCCCTTTGCAGCCATAGCATTAATGCAGAGAAATTCCCCGGAAGGACCACAGTGCAAACAACCGACGCCGCGATGAAACCCATCATCGGACTCACCACGTACCTCGAGCAGGCCGGTACCGATGGATGCGGCACGGTCAGGGCGGCATTCCTGCCCGAGACATACCTGAACCCCATCATCGCAGCGGGCGGTGTCCCCATCCTCCTGCCACCCCAGCCGGTGGTGGCAGGAATGATTGAACAGCTCGTGAACAGGCTCGATGGTTTGGTGGTTCCAGGCGGATGGGACGTGGATCCGGCACTGTACGGCCAGGCAGCCCACCCTGAAACTGACGAGCCCCGCCCGGAGCGTGATGCCTGGGAGCAAGCCCTGATCCAGGAAGCGATCCGGCAGGACGTTCCACTGCTCTGCATCTGCCGGGGGGAGCAGCTGCTCAACGTGACACTTGGCGGCAGCCTCCACCAGCACCTGCCCGACGTCATCGGAAACGGGCAGTACCAGCTCGGCGGTTACAACTTCAACCAGATCGCCGTCGAAATCAGGTCCGGCTCCCGCCTTGAAGAACTGATTGGTGCCAACCCCGGACCCGTCCCTGTGTCCCACCATCAGGCTGTGGACAGGCTCGGTGAGGGCCTCGTGGCTGCTGCCTGGAGCGAGGATCAGGTGGTGGAGGCTGTTGAATATCCGGCCAGTACCTTCACGATGGGTATCCAGTGGCACCCGGAAGAGCTTCCCGAGGACTTCGGCATTTTCCGGGGGTTCGTTGAAGCAGCCCGCGGTAAGTTCCTGTCCCGGCTCCTGCCGGCCACCCCGCCGTCGTCGGTCTCCGCAGAGTCGGTGGTGACAAGCCCGGCCACGGGCGCTATCTCCATACAGCCCGGCGCCTTTTAGGGCTCCGTGCCCCGGCACGGAGTCCCGCCCGGATCCCTGCCTAGCAGCCAGGTGACAAGGCTGTGGGCCACCTGTCTTGCGGGCAGGAACTAAGCCTGCTTACTATGTGAGGGTTATGGGAGGTTGAGCAAACGCCCTGGGATCCATACAAGGAGCATCGTGGCTTACCTTATCCAATACGGCTGTGCACTCGCAGGCGGGCGGTTGCCGGTTGTTACACCCTGCGGGGTGGTCCGATGACGCGTAGGGTCGGGGTTGAGGAAGAGTTCCTTATTGTCGACGCCGGCGGGAACCCGGTGCCACTGGGCGAGGTCCTCGAACAGCTGAGCGACTTTCCCCGCCTCACCAGCGAGATGAAGCAGGAGCAGATCGAAACCTGCACCCTTCCCCGGACCAGCCTTTTAGACGTGGCGCAGGACCTTACAACAGGGCGGGCGAGTGCCGACGCTGCAGCCCGGCGGGTGGGAGCACGAGCCGTAGCTTTGGCAACCTCGCCGATGCCCGTACAGTCCACCATCGCGCCCGGCGAGCGGTGCGCGGCCCTGATGGAACGGTTCGGTCTCACTGCCGCAGAGCAGCTGACCGGCGGCTGCCACGTGCACGTGGAGATTGAGTCGGACGAGGAAGGCGTCGCCATCCTTGACCGAATCAGGATCTGGATGCCCGTCCTGCAGGCGCTCAGCAGCAACTCGCCGTACTGGAACGGTGTGGACTCGAGCTTCGCGAGTTACCGTGCCCAGGCCTGGAACCGGTGGCCAACCACGGGACCGGCGGAAATTTACGGTTCAGCCGCCGCCTACCACCATGAGATGCAGCAGATGCTCAGCTCAGGGGTACCACTTGATCAAGCAAACCTTTACCTGGACGCCCGGCTGAGCCACAAACATCCCACCGTTGAGGTCAGGGTGGCCGACGTCTGCTTGTTCGCCGACGACACCGTCCTCATCGCCGCCCTGGTGCGCGCCCTGGCTGAGACGGCGGCACGGCAGTGGCGTGACGGCGTTGGCCCCGTTCCGGCGTCGGCTACCCGGCTGCGGCTTGCCGCGTGGCAGGCGAGCCGTTATGGACTGGACGGTGAGCTGGCCGATCCATTGACGGGTACTCTGCGCGGCGCCTTCGAGGTTGCACTTGCGCTGCTGGACCACCTGCGCCCGGTGCTCGAGGAGCAGGGTGAGTACAGCACTGTGGAGTTCCTCCTGTTCCAGGTTCTGGACCGGGGGACCGGCGCTGCAGTTCAGCGCAGCTCCTATGCCGAATCGGCCAGCCTCAGGGACGTGGTGGCCGACGCCGTCCACATCACTGCGCTGCCCGCCACTCCGCTGCAGGAGGTGGAGAACCGGCTTTTGCAGAACCAACTGACGTAGAGCTTGGAAAGTGGAGGGCTGGGGCTCCTCACGTGCTGCACAGGTTGCAGTCAACGCAGGAACGAGGACACCAGCATGTGCGGTATAGCCGGCGAGATCGCCTTCAACGGGAGAGCGCCTTCCCTGGAGCCGGTTTTGAAGATGATGGGGGCCATGACATCCCGGGGGCCCGACGGGGAGGGGACCTGGGAATCGGGCTGGGTAGCCTTGGGACACCAACGGCTCAGCATTATCGACCTGTCCGAAGCAGGGGCGCAGCCAATGCTCGACGACAGCGGCCTCGCCATCGCGTTCAACGGCTGCATCTACAACTACAAGGATTTGCGCCGGGAACTGGAGCCTGAGTTCACCTTCCGTTCCACCAGCGACACCGAAGTCATCCTGAAGGCCTACCGCAAGTGGGGCGATGACTTTGTGCACCACCTCGTGGGGATGTTCGCGGTTGCCCTTTATGATCCGCAGCGGGAGGAGGTCCTGCTGGTCCGGGACCGGTTGGGCATCAAGCCGGTGTACCTTTCCCACCTGCCGGGCAGGTTGCGGTTCGCGTCCAGCCTGCCGGCGCTCGTCGCCTCTGGCGGGGTAGACACCTCCATTGACGAAGTAGCCCTCCACCACTACCTGAGCTGGCACTCGATAGTTCCGGCACCACGAACCATCCTTCGCGGCATCCAGAAGCTGCCGGCCGCCACCATCCGGACCATCCGTGCGGACGGGACCTGGCACGACCGCGAGTACTGGAAGCCCAGCTACACCCGCCGCCCCGAGCACGAAGGCTGGTCCGCCCGGGAGTGGCAGGACGCTGTCCGCGAATCCCTCAAGACGGCAATACGACGGCGGATGGTGGCCGACGTGCCAGTGGGCGTCCTTCTGTCCGGCGGGCTGGATTCGAGCCTCCTGGTTGCGCTGCTTGCCGAGGAGGGCCAGCAGGGGCTGTCCACCTTCAGCATCGGCTTTGACGGCGCGGGCGGGGACTCCGGGAATGAGTTTGCGTATTCGGACCTGGTGGCGCGGGAGTTCGGCACACGGCACGAGCGCCTCCACATCAGCACCGCCGACTTTGCGCCGTCGGTTGATGCCGCGGTGGGTGCCATGTCCGAACCCATGGCCAGCCATGACGTGACGGCATTCCACCTGCTCTCGAAAACTGTTGCTCAACACCTGAAGGTGGTGCAGTGCGGCCAGGGCGCAGATGAGGTGTTCGGCGGGTACGCCTACCATCAGCCGCTGGCGGGGGCAGGCCGTTCCGAAGCACACCAGGTGTTCACCTCAAGCTTCGTCGACCATAGTCACGGGGAGCTCCTGAACATTGTGGAGCCCGAGTGGTACTGCGGATCCGATGCCAGCAGCCAGGTCCTGGCTGCAAACCTTGAAGCTTCGGGGGCGGACACCGCCCTGGACGCAGTGCTTCGGCTGGACACGCACCTGCTGATGGTGGACGACCCGGTAAAGCGCCTGGACAACATGACCATGGCCTGGGGCATCGAAGCGCGGGTTCCGTTCCTGGACCACGAACTGGTGGAACTCGCCGCGGCCTGCCCACCTGAGCTCAAGGCGTCCCAGGGCGGGAAAGGCATCCTGAAGGACCTGGGCCGGCAGCTGCTTCCCAGGGCTGTGGTGGACCGTCCCAAGGGTTATTTCCCTGTCCCTGCACTTCAGCACCTGGAGGAACCGTACATGTCCATCGTGCGGGAGGCCCTTCACTCGCCTGAGGCAAAGCAGCGCGGACTGTTCCAACCCACCTTCATCGACGGACTTTTGGCGGACCCCAACACCCGGCGGACCCCGGTCAACAGCAATGTTCTCTGGCAGTTGGCGCTGCTGGAAATGTGGCTCCAGCACCACGGGGTGGGCTAAAGCCGGGGTGACCGTCAGCGCCGAGGCGAGTCCCGGCGTCGTGCGGCGTACGCGAACAGGGCGGTGGTGGCTACCGTGGCCAGGTACCCGGCGATAACAATGAGCGAGATCCCGGCCCAAAAATAGTTGGTGGTGCTCACTTCCTGCCAAGGGGTGGGTGCAATCCGGGCCAGCGAGAACATTGCCACCGCAGCCGAGGCCAGCCCGATCAGCACCGGCAGCGTCAGCCAGATCCGCGCCGAGCCCACATGCGCGCCAAAGCCGTCCCACACGTTCCAGACTCCGCGGCGGATAATGAGCCAGCCCGCAGGAACCATAAAGGCGCCTACCAGCAGGAACGCGGCCACCACGTCGGCGGGGCGGTGCCACTGATTGATCAGCGTGGACACCCCGGAGGCGATGGCGAACGTTCCGCCCACGAACCCGGCCATCGGGCGCCAGCGCGGGGAAGCCATCAGGAACACGGCAGCCGCCGCCGATGCCGCCAGCGTCGTGTGCCCGGACGGCAGCGAATTCAACTCCAGTGTCACCACGCCTTTGTCAGGCCTGGCCGGCAGCACATCCTTGAGGACCTGCGTGGCGATGTTCGCGGCGATACACGCTGCCACCGCGATGCCGGCTTCGGTCCACCGCTTCCGGATCACCGTGACAAACAGCACCACGACGGCGGCCATCACCAGAGAGATGGTGGGCAGCAGGTCCAGGAACCTGGTGCTCGCCTTGCCTGCCGGCCCGTGGATATCGACGGCTTCCACGAGCGCGGACTCGTCAATGAACTGGCCCGTGGTGGTCTGGACGAAGTAGTAATAGGTGGCCATCAGCCCGGCGACGCACGCCAGGGTGGCAAGCACAAACAGGAAGCCCGACCCGGGAGCGGGGCGTGCTGGGGTCCTGGTCTGTGCCTGCCGTTGAAAAGCCATCACTTCAAGGTTGTCACAAAAAGCTGGGATCCTGCTGCATGCTCCCTGACCGCGGGGCGCCCCGCCAAGGTATCTCTGTCACCGCTTGTACAGTGGGTCCATGCCTACCGCGCCAGTGCCCGATCTCGAGGAACTGCTGGCCGGCGCGCACGTGGTGAACCTGCCCATGCGGGTAAAGTTCCGCGGCATCATGGAGCGGGAGTCACTGCTCCTGCAGGGCCCGGCGGGCTGGGGGGAGTTCTGCCCCTTCCCGGAGTACGGCGATGCCGAAGCGTCCCGGTGGCTGGCTTCTGCTGTTGAGGCAGCGTGGCAGGGTTTTCCTGCTCCGTTGCGTGGCGTAATCCCCGTCAACGCCACCGTTCCAGCTGTTGCTGCCGGGCGGGTGCCCGAGGTCCTTGCCCGCTTCGGCCGGGTGGACGCGGTGAAGGTCAAGGTTGCCGAGCAGGGCCAGACGCTCGACGACGACGCCGCCCGGCTCACCGCCGTCCGTTCCGCCCTGCCTGATGCCGCCATCAGGGTGGATGCCAACGGCGGCTGGGATGTTCCCGCCGCCGTCGAGGCACTCACCCGGCTGGCCGGCGTCGGCCTTGAGTACGCGGAGCAGCCGGTTCCAACCATTGACGGGCTGGCGGAGGTGCGGTCCCGGCTGCGGACTGCCGGAACGCCCGTGCTGATCGCGGCTGATGAAAGCGTCCGCAAGGAAAGCGACCCCCTGCGCGTGGCCCGTGCAGGTGCCGCCGATCTCATCGTGGTTAAGGTGGCGCCGCTCGGGGGAGTGCGGCGCGCGCTGGACCTTGTGGCCCAGGCCGGACTTCCCGCCGTCGTCAGTTCAGCGCTGGACACCTCGGTGGGGATCCGTGCGGGCTTGGCCCTGGCCGCGGCGCTGCCGGAACTGCCGTACGCGTGCGGGCTGGGTACCGTGTCCCTGTTCGAATCGGACATTACCTCGGATCCGCTGGTGGCCGACGACGGCGCCATCCGCCTCCGCGACGTCGCCGCCGACGCCGGGCTGCTGGAGCAGTATGCCGCAACACCTGCGCGCCGGGACTGGTGGCTGGCCCGGCTCCGCCGCGTCCACGCCCTCCTTCCGGCCTGACGCTCTCTCACTTTCCGCACGAATTCTCCTGACGCTCTATCACTTAATGCGCCCTTTTCCGCGACCCTCTCGCGCGTTCCCGCAGGTCACGCGCGGTTAACCGGAACTTCACCTCGGGGACTACTGCGCGTAGAAACCGCCTGACAGGGTGGGCGAACCGCATCAAATTTTTGGAAGGCACCCATGTCTGAAACGACTGCCCGCAAGTTCACCCTGCTGCCGATGCTCGGCCACACGAAGGGCAAGCGCAGCGCCGTCACCTGCGCGCTGAAGTGTGACAACGCGTGCGCCGGCGACGTCTGCAACACCAGCTCCAACAGCTACTTCCGCGACATCGCCTCCGCCACCATGTCCCGCCGCGCCGCACTGGGGTTCGGGGCCGCCGGTGCGCTCGCCGTCGTACTGGGCAGCGCCGTCACTTCACCCGATTCCGCCAACGCCGCGGGCCTGTCCAAGGCCGCCAAGGAAGGCTTCGGCAAGTCCAAGCTGCAGTTCACCGCGATCCCTTCGATTGACGCCTCCGTGGACGCCGTCACCGTTCCGGAAGGTTTCACCTGGCGGCCGGTCATCCGCTGGGGCGACCCGATCTTCAACGACGCGCCGGAGTTTGACCTGCACAACCAGACAGCAGCCGCCCAGGAGAAGCAGTTCGGCTACAACAACGACTACACGGACATCCTGGAGATCCCGGGCAGCAAGGGCCGCCGCGCGGTGCTGTTCGCCAACCACGAGTACACCAACGAGAACATCATGTTCCCGGCCACCATGCCCGCGGATCAGATGCGCGCTGTGGGGGCGGCCGCACACGGCCTCAGCGTGGTGGAGCTCGAGCGGCAGAACAAGAACAAGCCGTGGAGCTACGTCAAAGGCGCGGAACGGAACCGCCGGTTCCTGAACAACACGGAGTATGAACTGACGGGTCCGGCCGCCGGCTCCTCCCTGGTCAAGACAGTGGAAGACCCTTCAGGCCGCTTCATCAAGGGCACCCTGGGCAACTGCGCCGGCGGCACCACCCCGTGGGGCACCATCCTCTCCGGCGAGGAAAACTTCCAGGGCTATTTCGTTGGCAACGGCACCTCAGCAGGTGACAAGCGGTACGGCATCACCAACAAGCCCACCGCACGCAGCTGGGAACTGGACGAGCCGCGCTGGGATACCCGTAAGGCCGGTTACGAAAACGAAGCCAACCGCTTCGGCTGGATTGTCGAAGTCGACCCGTTCGACCCCACCTCCATGCCTAAGAAGCACTCCATGCTGGGCCGCTTCAAGCACGAGGGCGCGAACGTCATCATCGCCGAGTCCGGACACGTCGTTGCCTACTCGGGTGACGATGAGCGGTTCGACTACCTGTACAAGTTTGTTTCAAAGGACAAGTACATTGAGGGCAACCGCAAGCACAACATGACTCTCCTGTCCGCGGGCAGCCTCTACGTAGCCAAGTTCACCGGCAACTCGCCGGCAACGGAAATCACCGGCACCGGGGCTGTGCCCTCGGACGGCGCCTTTGACGGCACCGGCGAGTGGCTGCCGCTGGTGGTGGACGGCAGGTCAGCGGTGCCCGGCATGTCGGTGGAAGAAGTTCTGGTGTACACCCGGCTGGCTGCGGACAAGGTGGGCCCCACGAAGATGGACCGCTGCGAGGACGTGGAGCCGAGCCTCTTCACCGGCAAGGTGTACGTGGCCTGCACGAACAACTCCAACCGCGGCACGGGCACAAACGAAGGCGCCACAGAAGTGAACCCCCGCAACCAGAACCGCGACGGCCACATCGTGGAAATCACCGAAACCGGCGGCCAAACCTCCACCAAGTTCACTTGGAACCTGCTGATGGTCTGCGGCGATCCGGCGCAGGGCGACGTCACCTACTTCTCCGGCTTCCCCGTGGACAAGGTCTCGCCCATCTCCTGCCCCGACAACCTCGCCTTTGACTCGGTGGGCAACCTTTGGATCTCCACGGACGGTGCCCCCTCCGGTATCGGCCGCGCCGACGGCCTGTTCAAGGTCACCCTGGACGGCGCCGAACGCGGCAAGGTGGAGCAGTTCCTCGCCGTCCCCCGCGACGCCGAAACCTGCGGCCCCATCATCCACGACGACGAGCGCACGGTGTTCGTCGCCGTGCAGCACCCGGGCGAGGACGGCACGTTTGAGAAGCAGGTCTCCTTCTTCCCGGACTACGTTCCGGCAGGATCGACCCCCGCCCCCGGCCAGGCGCGCGCGGCACGCCCGTCCGTGATCCAGGTGTTCCGCGCCTAACTCCTGCCCGCGGACAAACGCTCTCTCACCTTCCGCACGTTTTAACGAAACGCTCTCTCACCACATGGCCCAATGCGGGCGTGTGGTGAGAGAGCGTTTCCCGTTTTGGTGCAGGTGGTGAGAGAGCGTTTCCCGTTTTGGTGCAGGAGGTGAGAGAGCGTTGGGGGTGGCAGACTGGTTTGGTGACTTCGTCCAACGACTCCGCCCCCGACGCTTCCCCGGACTCTTCCGGGATTCCCTCTTCCCGCGCAGGTTTTCCCGATGCCGGGCCGCCGCTGAGCGCGCTCGCCGCGGCACGGATCGCCGTCGGGGTACTGGTCGACGGCGGTGTGCAGCACGTGGTGGTATCCCCCGGTTCCCGGTCCGCGCCCATGGCATATGCGCTGGCTGAAGCGTCCGCACTGGGACACCTCGAGTTGCTGGTCCGCATTGACGAGCGCTCCGCCGGCTTCACCGCCCTGGGGCTGGCTCTCTCCACCGGTTCGCCGGCCGCGGTGCTGACTACCTCCGGGACCGCCGTTGGGAACCTGCTGCCGGCAGTGATGGAGGCCAACCACGCAGCCGTTCCGCTGATCGTCCTGTCCGCTGACCGGCCCGACGAGCTGCGCGGCACCGGGGCCAACCAGACCACCATCCAGCCTGATATCTTCGGCGAGCAGGTGCGCTTCGCCGTCGACATTCCGGCAGGAACAGACCCTGAACGCGGCATTCGGACCGGCCTGTCCGCGGCCACCGGCGCGTTCCCCGATCTTCCCCCCGGACCCGTCCAGCTCAACCTGGCCTTCCGTGATCCGCTGGTCCCCGCACCGGAAGAGAAGCTGCCGGAGCCCGCTGACCGCCCCCGATACCGGGTGGCCACCGAGCCCCTCGTGATGAACCTGCCCCCCGCATCGCCGGACCTGCCCGAACGGCGCACCGTCGTCCTGGCCGGACACGACGCCGGCCCGGTGGCCGAGGCCTTCGCCCGCGCCCACGGCCTGCCGCTGCTGGCCGAGCCCTCCTCCAACGCCCGCTTCGGGCCCAACGCCGTGGGGCCGTACCGGCTGCTGCTGGAGCATTTCGGGCCCGAGTCAGCAACGCCGATCGAGCGGGTTATCTTGTTCGGCCGCCCCACGCTGTCCCGCCCTGTTGCAGCCCTGCTTGCCCGCGCAGAGGTCCCATCCGCGCTCTACCAGCCGGTGCCCGTGGCGTGGTACGAACCCGGCCGGCGCACCGAACTGCCCCTGGAAAACCTCGCGGACCTGGCCGACTTCGCCGGCCGCGGCCCGTCAGCCTGGCTGGACACGTGGCTGCTCGCCGGTTCAGCCGCCCAGCACGCACTGGACCGGATCCTGGCCGAGGACGCAGCCGCCACCGGCCCGGGCGTCGGATCGCTGGTGTGGAAACATGCCAGCGGCCAGCTGCTGCTGGGCTCCTCCAACGGCATCCGCGATGTCGATCTTGCAGGCCTGCCCGCCCCCGAACCTGCCGCCACCATTTACGCCAACCGCGGCCTCGCCGGAATCGACGGCACCATCTCCACGGCCACCGGCATTGCGCTCGGCGGCAGGCAGGAAACCACAGTCCTGCTGGGCGATGTCACCTTCCTCCATGATGCCGGAGGGCTGCTCCTCAATTCCGGAGAGGAACTGCCGGACTTGCGGATCGTGGTACTCAACGACGCCGGCGGGGCCATCTTTGACCTGCTGGAACATGGTGCGGTGCGGGAAGCCGGGGACTATGGAGATACTGTCGAACGGCTTTTCGGCACCCCGCACGCAGTGGACCTCGCGGCCCTTGCCGCAGCGTACGGCGTCGGGCACTGCTCAGTAAGTACGACGGCGGCACTCGCCGAAGCGCTGAGCCAACCCATCGCGGGCCGCAGCATCGTGGAAGTCCGCACGGACCGGCACGGGCTGCGCGACCTGCATGGGCGGATCAAGGATGCCGTTGCTGCAGCGGTCGGGGGAGTCCTGGCCGGGTAGCCCCGGTTACGAGCAGGTGCGCCGGTTCATCCTTCGCGGCCGTTCATGCTCTCCTTCATCACCGCTTCGAAGGCAGGCAGGCTGCGTTCGATCATGTCCTCGTTGGCAGTCAGGGAAATACGGAAGAAGCCCGGCGTCTCGAAAAGCACGCCCGGAAAAACAAACACATTTTGGCGGACGAGCGACTCGGTGAAGGCCTCGTCATCCGGGATGGGGGTGGTGACGTAAAGGTAGAACGAGCCTTCCGGCGGCCGAAGACGGTAGCCCATACCGCCCAGGGCATCTACGAGACGGTCCCGGCGCCGTTGTAACTGCCCCACGTCGATGGAGAACTTCTCCAGTTCGGGAAGCGCGTGCTGGAGCAGGGCATTGGGGTACACCCAGCCCATAGCCACCTGCAGGCCGGTGATGGCGGGCCGCATCGCGTCCCGGTCCGGCAGTGTGGGCGGCAGGGCCAGGTAACCCACCCGCTGGCCGGGGGAGAGGTGCGTTTTGCCATAGGAGTATGCCAGAAGCGTGTGGGCGTAGAACTCCACGGGACTATGGAAGCGCAGGCCGTCATACACGATCCGGTTATAGGCCTCGTCCGAGACCAGGTAGATCCGCCGGCCGATCCGGGCGGAAGCCGCCTCCAGCAGGTCCGCCAGCCGGAGCAGCAGGTCCGGAGGATAAATCCGTCCGGTGGGATTGTTGGGCGAGTTGACGATCACTACCCGGGTGCGCTCGGTAATGGCAGCTTCGATTGCGGCCAGATCCAGATCGAACGTGGAGATGTCCACCTTCACCTTCACGGGGACCAGTCCGGCTTCGAGGATCAGCGGCTCGTACAGGAACCATGGCGGCAGGCTGTAAATGACTTCGTCACCCGGATCGCCCACGGTCTTCAGGGCCAGCGCGATGGCCGCGAAGCCGCCGGTGGTGAGGTAGATATCCTCCGGCCGAAACGGTACGTCCAGCAGCCGCTGAAGGGATTCTGCAGCAGCCTCCCGGGCCTCCTCTCCATTGCTCTGGTACGCGAACCATTGGTCATGCTGCGGAGTAAGGGCATCCCGCAGCGTATTGACGTAGCGGTCGGGCGGCATCTGGTGCGGGTTGCCGAAGGTGAAATCAGAAATGTCCGGCTGGCCGTGCCGGCGCAACTTGGCCGCCGTGAAGAAAGCATCGACCCGCTGGAAAGAGGGGATGGATGCCAGCCGGGCGGCACGCGCCGATACTGCCGGGGTGGCCTGGGTTGTGGTTGTCGACTCTCTCATGTCAGCGCTCCTGTGGTTGCCGGCCGGGGCCTGCTGTGTGGGTTGGCAGCGCGCTGCTGAGCCAGTGGAGGCTGTAGAGGGACCATTGTCGAATGCACCAGCCACAGAAGTAAAGGACCCCGCCGAAACGAAAACCGGCCGGCAGTGGGGCGCCCCGCCGCCGCACGAATTACGCGGGCGTCAGCGCGCAAAGGCCCAGCTGCGACGCAAAAGCGCGGGGACGCAAAAATTCCCCGCCGCCATGGATAACCACAGCGCCGGGGAATTCGCCAGACGGTCCTAAAGAGGCGGAGCGCTTATTCCTCGATGTCGATGTGTGTGGGATCGAGCACGCGGCGGAGGAACTCCTTGGTGCGAGGCTGGGTGGGGGCGGAAATGACCTGCTCGGCCACGCCTTCCTCCACCACAACGCCGCCGTCCATAAACACCACACGGTCGGCAACTTCGCGGGCGAAGCCCATCTCGTGGGTCACCACCAGCATGGTCATGCCCTCCTGGGCGAGGTTCCGCATGACGGAGAGGACATCGCCTACCGTCTCAGGGTCCAGTGCAGAGGTTGGTTCGTCGAAGAGCATCAGCTCAGGGTCCATGCTCAGCGCGCGGGCGATGGCCACGCGCTGCTGCTGGCCGCCGGAGAGCTGGTCCGGGAAACGGTCCGCGAGGTGTCCGAGTCCCACGCGCTCCAGGTTGTGCATGGACACCTTGTCCGCCTCGGCCTGAGAGCGCTTGAGAACCTTCGTTTGGGCGATGGAGCAGTTGCGCTTGGCGTCCAGGTGCGGGAACAGGTTGAACTGCTGGAACACCATGCCCACCTTGCGGCGCATCCTGTCGATGTCCACGTCGGGATCGGTGGCCTCAAAGCCGCCCACGTGGATGCTGCCCTGGTTGGGCTGCTCCAGCAGGTTCACGCACCGCAGCAGGGTGGACTTGCCGGAACCCGACGGCCCGATCAGGCACACCACTTCACCCGGCGCCACGGCCAGGTTGATGCCCTTCAGGACCTCGTTGGATCCGTAGGACTTGCGCAGGTCCTTGATTTCCACGCCGGCAGCGTGGATGGTGCCGGTGCTGCCGGCGGAGGAATGTACGACGTCGTTCATTGTCTTCCCTGCCTATCGATTGTTCCGCGCGGTGCGGCTTTCGAACTTCCGGGCCAGGAAGCTCAGGGGGATGGTGATCACCAGGTAGAAGGCGCCGGCCACCAGGAGTGGAGTAAGGCCCGCGCCGAGGCTGGAGATGCCGTCGCGGCCAAACTTGGTCAGCTCGTACTGGGATGCGGTGAGGCCCAGGACGTAGATCAGCGATGAGTCCTTGGTGAGCAGGATGACCTCGTTGGTCAGCGGCGGCAGGACGATCTTGAACGCCTGCGGGATGACGATGGTGACCATGGCCCGCCACTGCGGCATGCCAAGGGAGCGCGCGGCCTCCAACTGGCCCTTCGGTACTGCCTGCAGGCCTGCGCGGAGGGTTTCGGCGATGTAGGCCGAGGCCACCATGCCGAGCGAAACCATCACGATCACGGTGATGTTCCAGGAGACGCCGAACGCCAGCGGAACGCCGTAGCCGAAGGCGATGAAGACCAGCAGCGCGGGAATGCCGCGGAAGAACTCGATGTACCCGGTGGCGATCCAGCGGTACAGCGGGAAGCTGGAAAGCTTCATCAGGGCCAGCAGGAGACCGCCGGAGAGACCCACAATGAAGCCGAGGAAGGTGTAGATCAGGGTGTTCGTCAGGCCGGTCATGAAGATGCCCGGGAACATGGGGCCGATCTTGGCGAAGTTGAAGACGCTGTTGCCGATGGTTTCCCAGTCGGTGGCCAGGACCAGCGCGGCGATGGCCACAACAAAGATCCCGGCCTGGACATACAGGCTTACTCTGGCTCGTTGACGTGCGGTCATTGCCATAAGTTACTCACATTCGTTGTGCGTGGCAGAGGCCCCGGACTCACTGCGGTACAGCTCGTCCGGGGCCCCGGCTGCGTAGTTCTCTAAGCCGTGCACAGACCTGGGCGGGGGAGCCTCAGGCCTGCATGGCCACTACTTTGCGGTCTTTGGCTACTTGGCGGTTTCGCCGAACCAGGTGGTCTTGAACTTCTCGAGGGAGCCGTCGTCGGTCAGGCGCTTGAGCGTGCCGTTGACCTTTTCCGCCATGGCGGTGTTGCCCTTCTTGATGGAGATGCCCAGCTGCTCGCCGGTGGCGAACTCCTCAACGCTCTTGAACTTGGGCTGGTCCTTGATGGCGTAGCCGAGGACGGACTGGTTGCCCAGGGCGGCGTCGATGGTGCCGGCTTCCAGGGCCTGTACCAGGAGGCCGGAGTCCTCGAACTGCTGGGCGTCGATGCCCTGTTCCTGGGCGTAGTCGGCGCCGGTGGTGGCCTGCTGGACGCCCACCTTCTTGCCCTTGGCGCCGTCAAGGTTGGTGATGCCGGAGTCCTCGCTGGCTACCAGGGCGAGGTCGTCATCCAGATACGGGGTGGAGAAGTCCATGACGGACTTGCGGGTGTCCGTGATGGAGATGGAGGAGATGCCGAGGTCGCACTGGGTCAGTGCGGTGCCGGTCTCGATGGCCTCGAAGGAGCTGTCCACGATGCTCAGTTCAGCACCGAAGTCCTTGGCGAGCTCCTTGGCGATGTCAACGTCGAAACCGACCGTCTGGCCGTCCTTTTCGAATTCAAACGGCTCGTAGGGAATGTCGGAGCACACGGTGAGCTTGCCGGCGTTGATGAGCTGGATGCCGCCTTCGGAGGCTGCCGGAGTGGAGCCCCCGCCGCCGCAGGCCGTGAGGGAGAGGGCGCCGACGGCGAACAGTGCTGCTGCCTTGGCGGTGATCTTGGCCGTGGCCAGGGACTTGAGCTGCATGTTTCTTACCTTTTGTTGCAGGAGTATGCGGTACTAAATCGGTTCATAGTGTAGCGCCGATTACGAGATGTGCATCACAGGAAACTTAGATTTACTATTGGATAACCAAGTTACCGTTGTTTCAAGCCTAGGTGAAGGGGTGATGTTCCGGATCCCGGACTTTCCGGCCTAGCTGCTGATTCCGAGCGACTCCAGCATGGGCCGGAACTTCGCCCAGGTTTCCGCCAGTTCGGCTTCCGGCTGTGATCCGTCCACGATCCCGCAGCCGGCATAGAGGCGCACCGTGTCGTGCGACTCGATGACAGCCCCCCGCAGGGCGATGCCCCATTCTCCGTTACCTGCAGCATCCAGCCACCCCACCGGTCCGGCGTACGGTCCGCGGTCCAGGTGCTCCAGCTTGCGGATCAGGGCCCCGGCCACCTGAGTGGGCGTTCCGCACACGGCCGCCGTGGGATGCAGGGCGTTGATCAAGGCCAGGCAGGTGGGCACATGCCCTTCCACCTCCGTGAGTTCCGCTTTCACATCCGAGGCCAGGTGCCAGACGTTGGGCAGCTCAAGGATGAACGGTTCGTCATGGGCGTTCATCGCCTCGGAGAACGGCGCCAGCTGGGAGGTGAGCGACTGGATCGCGATCTCGTGTTCGTGCCGCTGCTTTTCCGACCCCGCCAGCACCCGCGTGGCGTAATCCATGGGAAGGCCGTCCTCGCCGTGGGCATCACGCCGGTCAAGGGTTCCGGCCAGCACGCGTGCCTGGGCAGTGCGCCCCTCCACCTGGATCAACATCTCCGGCGTGGCCCCCACCAGGCCGTCCACCCCGTACGTCCAGCATTCGCGGTACCGCCCGGCGAGCTCCCGCAGCACCTGAGCGGCGTTCACACCGGAGGGAACGGTAGCCACGACGTCGCGGGCGAGCACCAGTTTCTCCAGCGCGCCGGTCCGGATCTCGGCCACACCCGCTTCCACGGCGGCCATCCAGTCTTCCTCACTCAGCGACCCCGTATGCAGGGTTGCGCCGGCGGCAAGAGGCAGGGGACGTACGACGGCGCCGCCCGCCCGGGCGGTAGCCGCGCCGGAGGTGCCGTCCCCGCCGGAGTCCGCCGCCGCCGTCGTGATTCCAGCGCCTGGTGCATTGCTGATTAGCCAGCGGTCCAGCGCGGCGAGGGCACTGTCCTCTGTGAGGGGGCCGTCGTCGAGCGTTAACTGGGTGAGCCAGACCTGTCCGTCCCGTACACCCACCACTACCTCAGGCACGATCAGCCGGGATTCATGCGCGGAAGTCTTGGAGAAAGCGAAGGAGCCGAAGGCCACGGGACCGGTGCCCGGCAGATCCACGGCATCCGAGATGTCGGCTTCGAGCACCAGGTGGCGCCACCAGATGTCGGCCTCAAGAAAGCGGTCAGGGCCGGTGGCGGTGAAACGGGTGATCTCGCCGAAGCCCACCAGGCCGGCCTCGCGGCGCGTCCAACACAGGACGTCATCCCGCACCAGAAACGACGGCAGGCCCCCGGGGAATTTTTGGCCGTCAAGGGGGACTGTCAAGGAGCGGAACGTGCTGGTCATGATGGATCAACACTACCCCTCAGTAAACGGCAGCAGCGTGCCGCCATCCAGGCCGGGGTGGCCCACAAGCTCCGCGGGGCGCAGCCTTCCGCTACTGACCCGGACGTCCGCATCAAGGCCTTGGTCCGGACGCTCCGGAACATTTGAGACAATGTCTGGGTGAACCGAGCATCCTTGGAAAAGCGTCCGGACGAAGTAGCCACGATGTTTGACGACGTCGCCCCCAAATACGACGTCGTCAACGACGTCCTGTCCCTGGGGCAGACCCGCCGCTGGCGCAAGGTAGTGGTGGAAGCCATGGAAGCCACCAAGGGTCAACTCGTCCTGGATCTCGCCGCAGGAACGGGCACCTCCAGCGAGCCCTACGCGGATGCAGGCATCGATGTAGTGGCCTGCGACTTCTCGCTCGGAATGCTCAAGGTCGGCAAGCGCCGCCGCCCGGACATCAACTTCGTGGCCGGGGACGCCACCAATCTGCCGTTCGCCGACAACACCTTTGACGCCACCACCATCTCCTTTGGCCTGCGGAACGTGAACGAACCCAAGAAGGCCCTGCAGGAGATGCTCCGCGTCACCAAGCCCGGCGGCCGCCTGGTCATTGCCGAGTTTTCGCAGCCCGTGGTTCCGCTGTGGCGCACCATGTACACCGAATACCTCATGCGCGCACTGCCGGCCATCGCCGTCAAGGTGGCTTCCAACCCGGACGCCTACGTCTACCTCGCCGAGTCCATTCGCGCCTGGCCGGACCAGGACCACCTGGCCGCCTGGCTGGAGGAGACGGGTTGGGAAAAGGTTACCTACCGCAACCTCACGGGCGGGATCGTTGCAGTCCACCGTGCGCTCAAGGCCCCCGAGGCTACAGCCGGCACCCCCGGCGGATCTGCTGCCGCCATCGCTGCGCACAAGGGCCCCGTGGCCAAGCTGCGCCGCAACATCCGCTGACCCGTGAGGGTACTGATAGTCGGTGCGGGACCGGCCGGTTCCACCGCCGCGTACTACCTCACCAGGGCGGGCATCGACGTCACGGTTCTGGAAAAGACCAGCTTTCCGCGCGAGAAAGTCTGCGGCGACGGACTTACGCCGCGCGCCGTCCGCGAAATCCAAAAGCTTGGACTGCCCCACCCGGAGGAAGACGGCTGGCGCCGCAACAAAGGCCTGCGCCTCATTGCCGGCGGCCGCACCATCGAACTGCCCTGGCCCGAGGTGTCCGACTTCCCGGAGTACGGCCTGATCCGCACTCGGCTGGGCTTTGACGAGGAACTGGCCCGCCATGCCCAGGCCGCCGGTGCCACCATCCTCGAGCGGCACAGCGTGACAGAAGCCCTCCGGGACGACGACGGCCGGGTCACCGGCGTCCGCGCCGCAGTCCTCGACGAGGCAGGACGCAAGACGGGGGAAACGCGGAAGTTCAGTGCCGACGTCGTACTCGCCGCCGACGGGAACTCCACCCGCACAGCCGTGTCGCTCGGCATCCAGAAGCGCGACGACCGCCCCCTCGGCGTGGCCGTCCGTACTTACTTCACCTCGCCGCGTCAGGACGATGACTGGATGGAAGGCTGGCTTGAGCTCCCCGGCCGTGACGGCAAGCTGCTGCCCGGCTACGGTTGGGTGTTCGGAGTAGGCGACGGCACCTCCAACGTCGGTCTCGGCATCCTGAACTCCTCCAAGGAATTCGGCAAGCTCGACTACAAGCAGGTCCTGCGCGAATGGACTGCCGGGATGCCCGCCGATTGGGGCTTCACGCCCGAGAACCAGGTGGGTGAGATCCGCGGTGCCGCGCTGCCCATGGGCTTCAACCGCACCCCGCATTACTCTGCCGGCCTGCTCCTTTTGGGTGACGCCGGCGGCATGGTTTCGCCATTCAACGGCGAAGGCATTTCCTACGCCATGGAGTCAGCGCGCTTCGCCGCCGGGTTCATCATCGACGCCTCCTCCCGAAGCCTGACTGCTGGCGGAACGTACAACGCCGACGCCCACCTCTCGCGGTACGCGGACTATGTGCGGGACCAGTGGGGGTCGCACTTTACGCTGGGGCGGGCGTTCGCCGCGCTGATCGGCAAGCCGGCGGTCATGAAGCTCGCGCTGCGCACCGGCATGCCCATCCCGGTGCTGATGCGGTTCGTGGTCCGGCTCCTGGCCAACCTCACAGACCCCGCTGCCAAGGGCTTCGAGGACCGGGTGATCCGGGTCCTGGAATCGCTGGTTCCGGCCACAACGAATACATTGCCCACCCCGGCAGTCTCCAATCAGCGGTATCCGCAACAAAAAGTTAGGGTTAACCCGTGACCAACCCCGCGAACCACAGCTGGACGCATGCCGGACACGGCCTGACGGACTCCGAACCCAGCCTCAACACCACCGCCATCGCCACCGGCCTGCAGCTGCCCGCGGGGTTCGCCGCCATCGCCGGTGACGCCGAGCTGGGACCCGCCATCACCACCAACCTGGCCCGGGTTGAGAAGAAGCTCCGCGAAGCCATTGCCAACTCCGATCCGCTCGCGGACGCCACGTCCCGCCACCTCGTGGAAGCCGGCGGCAAGCGCATCCGGCCGCTGCTGACGCTCCTCTGCGCCCATCTCGGTGACGCGTCGCTGCCCGCAGTGGTGCAGGCCGCCGTCGTGGTTGAACTGACGCACCTCGCCACCCTGTATCACGACGACGTGATGGACTCGGCGCCGTTGCGCCGCGGTGCGCCCACCGCCCACGAGGTGTGGGGCAACTCAGTGGCTGTCCTCACCGGTGACCTGATTTTCGCCCGCGCCTCCATCCTGGTGTCCGAGCTGGGCGGCCGCGCGCTCGGCATCCAGGCCCGGACCTTCGAGCGGCTGTGCCTGGGCCAGCTGCACGAGACGGTGGGACCGCGGCCCGACGAGGATCCGGTGGAGCATTACCTGTCGGTGATTGCGGACAAGACGGGCTCCCTGGTTGCGGCGTCCGGACAGTTCGGCGCCATCTTCTCCGGTGCCGACGAGGCATACGAAGACGTTCTGGTGGAGTACGGCGAGAAGGTAGGCGTTGCCTTCCAGCTCGCCGACGACGTCATCGACGTCACGGGCATCAAGGTCAAGTCGGGCAAGTCACCGGGCACGGACCTGCGCGAAGGTGTTCCCACGCTGCCGGTGCTGCTCCTGCGCAAGGCCGCTGCCGATGGTGACCAGAGCGCCATCGGGCTTCTCAAGCTCATTGACGGGGACCTGACCTCCGATGAAGCCCTGGCCGAGGCTGTTGCGGGTTTGCGCGAGCACCCGGTTACTGCTGAGTCCTGGGTGGTTGCGCGCGAATGGGCAAATGAGGCCATTGCTGCGCTTGCCCCGCTGCCGGAAGGCGTGGTCAAGGAATCGCTGTCCAACTTTGCGGTGGCTGTGGTGGACCGCGCGAGCTAGCCCTTTTGTGTTGTGTGTCGAGGCCCGGCCCCCTGGTGGCGCCGGGCTTCTGCTTTTGGCGGCCGCTGACGTTCCTGCACTGTCCTTTAAACGGGACAGCCCCGGTCCGCAGCAACGGTACGAGTCATACGTTGCTGTGAACCGGGGCTGTCTCTCCGTTCGCATCAGACCCGCCGGAGGCGTTTAGCGGATCCGTGAACAGTCTATGACAGGTTTGTCACAAAGCGCAAGCAGCTTGTTACTTCCGGTGTCAAAGTCTTAGGCGAGGTGGATTTCCTGGTGGGCGACCGCCTGGTGGTCAACAGGACTTAGTCTTCGTCGTCCCCGAAGGCCCACTCGAACATATCGAACACGAACTCCGAGAAGGTGCCCTCTTCGGACTTCCACTGGCCGCGGGTGTTGTTGCGGCGGTACACAATGGGGTCCGGGACGCCGAGGTCGCCTACGCGGAAGCCCCAGGTGTACTCCTCTTCCTCATCCTCGAGGAACATGAGGAAGCCTTCGTCGTCGACTTCGAGCTCATCCGGGTCCCAGAAGTAGTGGTAGGCCTCCATCAGGTCCTCGCAGCCACCGATGGCCAGGTAAAACTCGCGGAGGACCAGGGGAATCTGGAATTGGTGGTCGGCCAGGGCCTTGTCCAGCTCCTCGGCGGACAGCCCGTCTTCTTCCTGCCATTCGTCTTCGAGATACTTCGGAACAAGCGCACGGAATTTCTCGAGGAACATGTCAGTCATGCAAATATCCTAGCTAATCGCCGCCCCGCAATTCGCCGCCTCCGGAACCGCTGCGGTGCCACCCGTTGACGGCCAGCGGGATGTACCAGGACCGCCGCCAGCCCACCACCCGGAAGGCAAAAACAAGGCCCGCCACCAAGCACGCCGTGACCGCGTTAAAGGCCCCCGTGACCCACAGCACCGTGGTCAGGGCCGCGCCGCTGAAGGCCGGCACGGCATAGAGGTCCCGGGAGTTGAACAGCTGCGGCACCTCGTTGGCGGTAATGTCCCGCAGCAGCCCGCCGCCCACCGCGGTCGTCACACCCAGGAGCACGGCAGCAACGGGGTTGACGCCGAACGAGAGCGCCTTGAGCGTGCCGGTAATGGAGAACAGGGCCAGTCCGCCGGCGTCGAACAGGACCAGCAAGGACGTGAAGCGTTCCACGCTGGAAAACAGGAAGTACACCAGGACCGTGGCAAGAAGCGGCGGGACGAGGTAGGCCGGGTTGGTGAAGGCCGCCGGGATCACGGCAAGGATGATGTCGCGGATAACGCCGCCGCCAAGGGACACGAGGGAGGCCAGCAGGAGGGAGCCCACAATGTCGAACTGCTTCCGGGCCGCCAGCAATGATCCGGAGACGGCAAAGAAGAAGACACCGGCCAGGTCCAGCCACACCAGGGCGATGTCAAAAGGGAAAGTCATGGAGCGTCCCGGCAATTCATTGAGGGCGGACAGGGCGGCTCCAACGTTACGCTAGCCCCTATGAACAGCCCCATCATGATCGCCTGCGCCCATGGGACGTCCAGCACACAGGGCGCCGCAGAGGTCAATGCGCTGCGGGACGCCATCGCCGCCCTGCGTCCCGGGCTGGATGTCCGCGAGGCCTACGTGGATGTCCAGCAGCCGGACCTGGTGGACGTGGTGGCGGGCCTGCCGGAGGGGGAGTCCGCCGTCGTGGTGCCGTTGCTGCTGAGTGTTGGCTATCACGTAAAGGTTGACATCGCCAGGGCGGTCAAGAGCCGTCCCGGAAGTGTGGCCGCCGCGCCCCTGGGGCCGGATCCGCGGCTCGCTGCCCTGCTGGACCAGCGGCTGCACGAGGCCGGGGTGACGGATCGCGACGTGATCGTCCTGGCCGCAGCGGGCTCGTCCAACCCCAAGGCGGCGGTGAGCGTCGAGGAGCTGCTGGGCCAGCTCCAGGAGCTGCGGCCCAACCGGATAATGGCCGCCTATGGTGCCTCCGCGAAGCCTTCCGTGCCCGACGCCGTCTCGATGCTTCGTGAGGAACTGGAAGGAGGTGCCGGGGCGGGAGAGTCCGCCGGAGCCGTCGACGTCGGCGGGCGGGTGGTGATCGCCTCCTACCTCCTGGCGCCGGGGTACTTCCACGACCAGCTGGCCAAGGCCGGTGCCGACCTGGTGACCGAACCGCTGCTGCCGTCTCCGGTGCTGGCCGAAATCGCACTGGCAAGGTACGACGCCGCCGTCGAAAAGGCCGCTCACACCTCCGCCACAACAGGTGCAGAAACACCAGCGGCAGTACCCGCCCAAAGCCCGGCCCACGGGCCCGCCGCAGCCCGCCCCGAAGTCGTGCCGGATGCACAGGAGGGTGGCTTCTTCAAGGCGGTCCGGCGTTTCGTGACGAAATATTTCCCTAGGTGACTCAACGTTTCCGGGCCTTTGTGACGCAATTCGGGCGGGACCTACAGTCGATGCATGACTGATACAGCTCTGGCCGGAGCGTCCGCGGACACCGCCGCCTCCAAGCGCCCGGCCCGCACGTCCCGACCCGCCGCGAAGCCGCACGGTCAGTGGAAAGTGGACGGCAAAACACCCCTGAACGCCAACGAAACCTGGAAACAGGAAGACGACGGCCTGAACGTGCGCGAGCGTATCGAGACCATCTACTCCAAGGAAGGCTTCGACGCCATCCCCGGCCAGGACCTGCACGGCAGGTTCCGCTGGTGGGGCCTGTACACCCAGCGCAAGCCCGGGATCGACGGCGGCAAGACCGCAACCCTTGAGCCGCACGAGCTCGAGGACAAGTACTTCATGCTCCGTGTAAGGATCGACGGCGGCGCCCTCACCACCGAGCAACTGCGGGTCATCGGCCAGATCTCCGTGGACTTTGCCCGGGACTCGGCGGACCTCACTGACCGCCAGAACATCCAGCTGCACTGGATCCGGGTGGAGGACATTCCCGAGATCTGGACCCGCCTGGAAGCCGTTGGCCTGTCCACCACCGAGGCGTGCGGCGATGTTCCCCGCGTTATCCTCGGTTCGCCTGTGGCCGGTATCGCCAAGGACGAGATCATCGATCCCACCCCGCTCATCGAGGAGCTGGGGGAGCGGTTCATCGGCAACCCGTTGCTGTCCAACCTGCCGCGCAAGTACAAGACCGCCATTACCGGCCACCCCAGCCAGGACGTGGTCCACGAGATCAACGACTTCGCCCTGGTGGGTGTCCGGCACCCCGAACTCGGCATCGGCTACGACCTCTGGGCCGGGGGCGCGCTGTCCACCAACCCGATGCTGGGCAAGCGCCTCGGCGCGTTCGTAACTCCGGAGCAGGCCGCGGACGTCTGGCTAGGCGTCACCAGCATCTTCCGCGACTACGGCTACCGCCGCATGCGCACCAAGGCGCGCCTGAAGTTCCTGATGGCCGACTGGGGTCCGGAAAAGTTCCGGCAGATCCTCGAGGACGAATACCTGGGCTACAAGCTGGCCGACGGACCGGCAGCGCCCAAGCCCACCTCCCCGGGAGACCACATCGGGGTG
Organism: Arthrobacter sp. sptzw42; assembly: GCF_059089685.1. Lineage (NCBI taxonomy): Bacteria > Bacillati > Actinomycetota > Actinomycetes > Micrococcales > Micrococcaceae > Arthrobacter > Arthrobacter sp. sptzw42. The sequence goes on along the minus strand of NZ_JBNHEX010000004.1, from coordinate 74,747 downwards.
CACGAGCAGAAGGACGGAAAGTTCTTTATCGGTGCCACCCCGCTGGCCGGCCGCCTGTCCGGTGCTGCCCTGGTGAAGCTCGCGGACACCCTCGAGGCCCGCGGCTCCTACCGCCTGCGCACCACGCCGCACCAGAAGCTCGTTGTCCTGGATGTCGAGAAGGAGCAGGTGGAGCCACTGGTGGCCGAGCTGGACGCGCTGGGCCTGTCCGCCCGCCCGTCCGTGTTCCGCCGCGGCACCATCGCCTGCACCGGCATCGAATACTGCAAGCTCGCCATCGTGGAGACCAAGCACACCGCGGCCACCGCCGTCGCCGAACTGGAACGCCGCCTGGCCGATCTCGCCGCCTCCGGGAAATTGCCGCACGCCTTGTCGCTGCACATCAACGGCTGCCCCAACTCCTGCGCCCGCATCCAGACAGCGGACATCGGCCTCAAGGGCATGATGCTTCCCACGCCCGACGGCGACCCCTCCCCGGGTTTCCAGGTTCACCTGGGCGGCGGGCTGGCGTCCAACGAGCGTGAGGAAGCAGGGCTGGGACGCACCGTCCGCGGACTCAAGGTCTACGTGGACGACCTGCCCGATTACGTGGAGCGCGTCGTCCGCACCTTCGTGGCCCAGCGCGCCGAAGGCCAGACCTTCGCCGAGTGGGCACACGCCGCAGACGAGGAGGCACTCCAGTGAGCAAGCACGCCCTCGGAGTCGACCCTGTTGTAGCGCCGGCTGAGGCTTCAGCCCAGGTCGACGCCGCGGTGGCAACCGCTGCTCCCAAGCTCCGCTCCAAGGAAGAACTGAAAGCCCTTGCCGCGGCCGGCGCTGCCGAGCTCGGCTGGGACGCCCCCGCCCGCGACGTTATCGCCTGGGTGGAACGCAACTTCGACCTGCCCGCGGTGGCCGTGGCCTGCTCCATGGCTGACGCCGTCCTGCCTGCCCTGGTCGCGGACCAGCTGCCCGGCGTCGACGTCCTGTTCCTGGAGACCGGCTACCACTTCCCGGAAACCTACGCCACGCGCGACGAGGTGGCCGCGAACCTCCGCGTCAACGTGGTGGACGTGCTCCCCGAAACCACCGTGGAACAGCAGGACCGGCTTTTGGGCAAAAACCTCTTCGCCCGCGACGCCGCCCAGTGCTGCGCCCTCCGCAAGGTGGCCCCCCTCCGCCGCACCCTGTCCGGCTACGAGCTGTGGTTCACCGGCGTCCGCCGCGACGAAGCCCCCACCCGCACCAACACCCCGCTGGTGACCTGGGACGAGGCCAACGGCCTGGTCAAGGTCAACCCGGTGGCCGCGTGGACGTTCGAGCAGCTGGTGCAGTACTCGGACGATAACCTCCTGCCCGTCAACCCGCTGCTTTCCCAGGGTTACCCCTCCATTGGCTGCCAGCCCTGCACGCGGAAGGTGGCGCCGGGCGATGACCCCCGCGCCGGCCGTTGGGCAGGCTCCGACAAGACAGAATGCGGACTACACGTATGAGCACCTATCTATCCGAGGAGACCACCCAGGTGAGTGAAGCTGGAGTCTCGACCCGGTTGAGCAGCCTCGACACCCTCGAATCCGAGGCCATCCACATCATCCGCGAGGTTGTTGCCGAGTTCGAGAAGCCTGCACTGCTGTTCTCCGGCGGCAAGGACTCTGTGGTGATGCTGCACTTGGCCACGAAGGCATTCTGGCCCGGCAAGGTTCCGTTCCCCGTGCTGCACGTGGACACCGGCCACAACTTTCCCGAGGTCATCGACTTCCGGGACCGCACCGTGGAGCGGCTTGGCCTCAAGCTCGTCGTTGGCTCCGTCCAGGAGTTCATTGACCGCGGCGAGCTCGCCGAGCGTGCCGACGGTACCCGCAACCCGCTGCAGACCGTCCCGCTGCTGGACGCCATCCAGCAGAACAAGTTCGACGCCGTCTTCGGCGGCGGCCGCCGGGACGAGGACAAGGCTCGAGCCAAGGAACGCATCCTGAGCCTGCGCGACGAGTTCGGCCAGTGGGACCCGCGCAACCAGCGTCCCGAGCTGTGGAACCTGTACAACGGCCGCCACACCGTGGGCCAGCACGTGCGCGCGTTCCCCATCAGCAACTGGACCGAGCTGGACATCTGGCGCTACATCGAACGCGAGAACATCGAGCTACCCGGCCTGTACTACGCCCACGAGCGCGAGGTCTTCGCCCGCGACGGCATGTGGCGTGCGGTCGGTGAGGTATCCCAGCCGCTGCCTACCGAGGAAGTCATCACCAAAACCGTGCGCTACCGCACCGTGGGGGACATGTCCTGCACCGGCGCTGTTGAGTCGGACGCGTACACCGTTGCCGACGTCGTTGTTGAAGTCGCTGCCTCCACCCTGACCGAACGTGGCGCCACCCGTGCAGATGACCGCATCTCCGAGGCAGCCATGGAAGACCGCAAAAAGGACGGGTATTTCTAATGAGCACCGACACCGTTTTGTCCGGCGCCGACGCGCTGGTGACAGCCCTGCCCACGACGCTCTTCCGGTTCGCCACCGCGGGATCTGTCGACGACGGCAAGTCCACCCTCGTGGGCCGCCTCCTTCACGATTCCAAGGCAATCCTCGCTGACACGCTGGACGCAGTTGCCCGCACCTCCGCAGACCGCGGCTTCGGCGGCGAGAAGGGCGGCATCGACCTCGCCCTGCTGACCGACGGCCTGCGTGCCGAGCGCGAACAAGGCATCACCATCGACGTCGCCTACCGCTACTTCGCCACCGACCGCCGCAGCTTCATCCTGGCCGACTGCCCCGGGCACGTCCAGTACACCAAGAACACCGTAACCGGCGCGTCCACCGCGGACGCCGTCGTCGTACTCATCGACGCCCGCAAGGGCGTCCTGGAGCAAACCCGCCGGCACCTGTCCGTGCTGCAGCTGCTCCGCGTGGCGCACGTGATCGTGGCGGTGAACAAGATCGACCTGGTGGACTTCAGCGAATCCGTGTTCCGTGAGATCGAAGCCGATGTGCAGCAGGTGGGCCGCGAGCTCGGCCTGGGTGCTGACGGCATCAGTGACCTGTTGGTGGTGCCCGTGTCCGCGCTCGACGGCGACAACGTGGTGGACCGCTCCGAGCGGACCCCCTGGTACACCGGCCCGGCACTGCTGGAGGTCCTCGAAACCCTCCCGGCTGCAGACGAGCTGGAGAGCCACCTGGAAAGCTTCCGCTTTCCGGTTCAGCTGGTCATCCGGCCCCAGGGCGCCCTGGCTCCCGACGCCGTTGCCGCCGGCCTGGACGTGGAGGCCTACCGCGACTACCGCGCGTACGCCGGCCAGATCACCGAAGGTTCGGTCAAGGTGGGGGACAAGGTGTCCGTGCTGACTCCCGGCCAGGACCCCCGCACCACCACCGTGGCGGGCATCGACTTCGCCGGCGCCTCGCTGGAAGAGGCCGCCGCCCCGCAGTCCGTCGCCATCCGCCTCGCTGAGGAATTCGACGTCGCCCGCGGTGACACCATCGCCGCCGCCGGCACCGTCCGCGAAGCCTCGGCAGACCTGTACGCTTCGCTCTGCTGGCTTTCTCCCAAGCCGCTGCGTGAGGGGCAGAAGGTGCTGGTGAAGCACGGCACCCACACCGTGCAGGCCCTGGTGCGCAATGTCTCCGGCAAGCTGGACCTGGCCTCGTTCAAGCTGGAGCCGGCGTCAACGCTCGAACTGAACGACATCGGCCACGCTCAGCTCCGGCTCGCCGCACCGCTCCCGCTGGAGAACTACCTGCACCACCGCCGCACCGGCGCGTTCCTGGTGATCGACCCGCTGGACGGCAACACGCTGGCCGCAGGCCTGGTCAAGGACCACCCGGGCGACCACGAGGACGAGCGCTACAGCATCTAAGCCTGACGGACCCAAGTTAGTCCTCATCCGAATGCGGGTAAGGGCCGGGCATGGAGACCATCAACAGCAAGCTGCTCAACTGGGCTTCGATCCTTGACCCCCAAACCCGGGAACAGGCCGTGATGACCGCCGAGCTGCCGTTCATCTATCCGCACTTGGCGCTGATGCCCGATGCCCACCTGGGCAAGGGCGCCACCGTAGGCTCAGTCATTCCCACTTTGAACGCCATCATCCCGGCGGCGGTGGGCGTGGACATCGGCTGTGGAATGATCGCCGTGCGGACCCAGTACTCTCTGAAGGACCTGCCGAAGGACCGGAGACGGCTCCGCGAGGACATCGAACGGGTGGTTCCGCTGTCCGCGGGGCACAACAATAAAAAGGTGCTGCCAACGGCCGAACCCCGGGTGGCTGAACTGAAGCAGCAGGCAGCGATGGCAGGCTTCAACCCTGCCCAGTACGTGGCGAAATGGGAGCTGCAGCTGGGGTCGCTGGGCTCGGGCAACCACTTCATCGAAGTCTGCGCCGACGAAAACGATGACGTCTGGCTGTTCCTGCACTCAGGCTCGCGCGGCATCGGCAACAAGATCGCCCAGCACCATATCGGCGTTGCCCAGCATGTGTCCCGGAAAAACCAGATCCGGCTGCCGCACCCGGACCTTGCCTACCTCGATGAGGGCACGCCGCAGTTCGACCGGTACATCGCGGAGCTGCGCTGGGCCCAGCACTTCGCCTTGCTGAACCGGGAAGAAATGATGGACCGCGTCAGCACCCAGTTCGGCAAGTGGGTGGGCGGCCCGGTCCACGAACGGGAGCGGATCAACTGCCACCACAACTTCACCCAGCAGGAGAAGCACTACGGCAAGTCCCTCTGGGTGTCGCGGAAGGGGGCCATCAAAGCCGCGCCGGGCGATCCCGGACTCATTCCCGGCTCCATGGGGACGGCGTCGTACGTGGTGGAAGGAAGGGGCAACCCGGCATCCCTGAACTCCTCGCCGCACGGGGCAGGCAGGGAATACTCACGCAACGCCGCCCGCAGAACGTTTTCCCTGGAGGAGCTGAAGAAAGCCATGAGGGGCATCGAGTTCCGGGCATCCGAGGCCTTCATCGACGAGATTCCCGCCGCCTACAAATCAATCGACCAGGTAATGCAGGACGCCGCAGACCTCGTCACGGTCCGGCACAAGCTGCGGCAACTCATCAACGTCAAGGGCAACTGAGCGGCAGGAGCGGACTGTTGGCCGGGTCAGGCCGGCGCGGCTGCTGCCCTCCGCGCCCGTGCGGACTCGAGCCATGCCCGGGCCTGGCCGGGGTCATCGGCCGTGCCGCCGTCGGCGTTGAGCTCCAGTGCCCGGTCCAGGTCTTCGCCGCTCCTCAGGGGCCAGACGTGGACCTCCAGGCCCGCGGCCTGCAGCTGTTCCACGTGCAGGGAAGTGAGGTGCTCGAACCCCGTATACAGTGCCCCGGCACCGGTAACGATGAGGACATCCTCGAGTTCTTCCTGCTGCCGGCGCGTAGCGGGAAAACTGCTGACGATGAGGCCGCGGGGTACTCCCGGCAGGTGCAGCGTGAGGAGGAACAGTGCCTGCGGGAGGAAGCTGGAGAACTTGATGCGCCGGGTGTTGGACGGGTCCTGAGCCAGCAGCGCGGCCAGGGCGGGCACCGCCGACGGGTCCTTAATCTCCACCTGAAGCGTGGCGGTGGTCAGCCGGAGGACCTCGGCAAAAGTCAGAACCTCGTGCCCTGGCGCCAGCTGAACCGCATGCACCTCGGCCAGCGTCAGCCCGGTGACAGGCGCCGTGGCGTTCCCCCTTCCTGCTGCCAGCCGCTCAAGGGTTGGATCGTGGAGGACGATCGGGATGCCGTCGGCCGTGATGCGCACGTCAAGTTCGATGTCGTCAACACCGGCTGCCTCGGCCAGCCGGAACGACGCCGCGCTGTTCTCGGGTGCCAGGGCCATGGCCCCGCGGTGGCCGACGAGAGCGAAGCGGGCCTTCCGGGAGCCCGGCCCGACGTTGTGGTTCAGAGAGTCAGTGGGAAACTGCAGAGCGGGAAGCACCTGGTGGTTGGTCACAACCAGAACCTATGGAGGCAAGGTCAACTGCCAGGTGGAGGGACCTTAACGGGGCAAAAACTTCCGGTCAAAAGTGCGGCCGCCCTGCGGTTAATCAAGGGGCCCACGGCGCATCAGCTGAGGTCCGGTTTCTGTTTGAGGGCAGCCTGCAGGAGATAGGTGGTCTGCCGGCTGCACTGCTTGATCCGCCGGAGGTGGGCTGCTGCCAGCTGGGGCAGGGCGACGGCGGGGTCGGTGTCACGGGTATCGCGTCGAATATCCTGTTCCAGGTCCATGGCAAGCCCCGCCAGCCGTTCCGCCCCCACCATCTGGCTGGAGGTTTTGAGGCTGAGGACAGCGTCAATGGCCCCCTTAAGGTCACCGGTCGTGAGGGTCTGACGCAGCCGCTCCGTCCTTTCAGGCAGGTGCGCGATGAAGTTCTGGACAAACACTTTCCAGACTCCCTCGTCGTCGTCCAGCTCCTCGCGCAGCCTCACCAGCACGGCCGGATCCAGGAGGGGTAAGTAGCCGTCGTTCTGGGTCACGGTTGCTCCCACCGGTGAACCTCCGCGCTAAGTACAGCCCCATGACACAACCGATGCCTGAACAGCCTGTTAGCCATAACGCCCCTGAAAGTCAAAACTCCTTTGTGCCTCCCAGCAGGACTTTCCATGGACGCTACGGGGCAGGGGAGGGCCAGGCACGAGTAGGGAGTACTCGTCTTTCCCATTGCGGGAAAGCCGGCGCTTCCAAGTGGTGGGACCGCCGACCGTCAATTATGACGCTAGATGAACCCGCGTGACCCCCCGTTTCCGCTTCATTGAACGGCCTTATGCCACTCCCTATGGTGAAACAATGACTAGTTCCAAGCCCGGGATGACCCGCATCGTGGCAGGCGAAAGCGCGGTTCCCAAGCGCAGCCGTGCCATCGAGGCGGCCCTGGCTGTCGGGCTGGTCCTGCTGATCGTGGTGGGCGCTGTGGTTGCCTCCACTGTCTCGCGTAACACTGAGGCCCGGGCAGTCGAGCCCACACCCGCCGCCGACTTGAAGCTGGGCTACTTCGGGAACGTGACCCACGCCCCCGCTCTTGTGGGCATCAGCCAAGGCTTCCTGGCAGGCGCCCTCGGTGATACTGCCCTCAGCACTGAAACTTTCAACGCCGGACCCGCGGCCATCGAAGCCTTAAATGCAGGCGCCATTGACGCCGCCTACATTGGCCCCAACCCGGCCATCAACTCCTTCGTCAAAAGCCAGGGTGAGTCAGTCCGGATCGTGGCCGGCGCTGCTGCCGGCGGCGCCCAACTGGTGGTCAGGCCGGGCATCGAGTCCGCTGCGGACCTCAAGGGCAAAACGCTCGCCTCGCCCCAGCTTGGCGGCACGCAGGACGTTGCCCTCCGCGCCTGGCTTTCAGACCAGGGCTACAAAACCAACGTTGACGGCAGCGGCGACGTCGCCATCAACCCCACCGAGAACGCCCAGACGCTGAAGCTGTTCCAGGACGGAAAGCTCGACGGCGCGTGGTTGCCCGAGCCGTGGGCGTCCCGGCTGGTGCTCCAGGCCGGCGCAAAGGTACTGGTGGATGAAAAGGACCTGTGGGACGGAAGCGGCACCGGCAAACCGGGAGAGTTCCCCACAACGGTCCTGATCGTGAACCAGAAGTTCGCCGCTGACCACCCGGACACGGTGAAGGCCCTCCTGGCCGGCCATGCGAAGTCGGTGGCCTGGTTGAACGAGGCTCCTGCCGCCCAAAAGGCAAGCGTCATCAACGCGGCCCTGCAGGAATCTGCCGGAGCAGCCCTGGCCGGGGACGTCCTCGCACGGTCACTGGCCAACATCACGTTCACCCTTGACCCGCTGGCCGGAAGCTACCCCCGGCTGCTGGAGGACGGGGTGGCGGCCGGAACCACCAGGCAGGCGGACATCAACGGGTTGTTCGACCTCCGTCCGCTCAACGAAGTCACCGCCACCAGCGGCGCCACCGCACCTGTTTCAGCAGCCGGCCTCGGCCAGGACTGACACCCTCACTTCCGTAACTACCTAAGGACGGCACCATGCCAGTCGTACTGGAACACCTGGGCAAGAGCTTCGGCGATGGCGCCCCGGTACTGGACGACGTCAACGCCAACATCGGCAAGGGCGAGTTCGTTGCCCTCCTCGGTGCCTCCGGCTGCGGCAAGTCCACCCTGCTGAACATCATGGCCGGACTGGAGGCCCCGTCATCGGGCGCCCTCGAAGTTCCCAGTGACGGCGCCGCCTTTATGTTCCAGGACGCCGCGCTGTTCCCCTGGCTCACCGCCCGGGAGAACATCGAACTGGCCCTCAAGCTCCGCGGCGTGGGCAAAGCCGAACGCAAGGCCAAGGCCCAGGAGCTCCTCGAACTGGTGCACCTCGGCGCCGCGGGGGACAAGCGCCCGCACGAACTGTCCGGCGGCATGCGCCAGCGGGTGTCCCTGGCCCGGTCGCTCGCGCAGGACCGGCAGCTGCTCCTCATGGACGAGCCCTTCGCTGCCCTCGACGCCATCACGCGCGACCTGCTGCACGATGAACTGGAGCGCATCTGGAAGGAAACCGGGCGCACCATTGTCTTCGTGACCCACAACGTCCGCGAGGCCGTGCGCCTGGGCCAGCGGGTACTGCTGCTGTCCTCCCGTCCCGGCCGCGTTGTCCAGGAATGGGCCGTCACCGAGGAACATCGAACCGACGCCGGGCTTGCCGGCCAGCTGACCGGAGTCATTACGGCCCGGCTGCGTGAGGAGATTCGCCGCCATGCCAAGTAAGTCCCTTTCCAGTTCCGCGCCGGATGCCGCCCCCGCCCCTTCGCCGGACGGCTTTCGTCCTTCGGACGAAGCGTCCGGCTCCGACAGGCCCGATGCCACTCCCTGGGCGGCATCCGGCGCTGTACCCGCCCGGCACGTCCATGCTGCTTTGACGAGGACATCGACCGGGAACGAAGACCTGCGGGAGCTGGAGTCCGGGCTGGACTCCCTGCAGTCCGACGCCGACCGTAAACATCGGATCGACTGGAGCCGGGTGCTCCTGCCGATCGCCGCCCTGGTTGCCCTGGTCCTGATCTGGCAGTTCTACGTCTCGCTCGGGGTCAAGCGCCGGGACCTGGTGCCCGGTCCACTGGACGTGGTGGCCCAGATGGGTGTCCTCTGGAACGAGGGCAAACTGCAGGAATCCCTGTGGACCTCCATGCAGCGGGGACTGGTCGGCTTCGTCATCAGCGTGGCCATCGCGACTCCCGTGGGTTTGCTGCTGGCCCAGGTGGCTCCGCTCCGCCGCGCCTTCGGTCCGCTGATCTCCGGCCTGCAGGTGCTGCCGTCCGTGGCCTGGGTACCGGCAGCCATCATCTGGTTCGGCCTGACCGACGCCACCGTGTACTTTGTGATCTTCATGGGCGCCATCCCGTCCATCATCAACGGGCTTATCTCCGGAGTCGACCAGATTCCGCCGCAGTATCGCAGCGTGGGCACCGTCCTCGGTGCTTCCCGGCTCCAGATGTCACTGCAGATCATCCTCCCCGCAGCGCTTCCCGGGTACCTCAGCGGACTTAAGCAGGGTTGGGCATTTTCCTGGCGTTCGCTCATGGCCGCGGAAATCATCGCGGTCGGCGGCACCATCGGCTTCGGCCTGGGCTCACTGCTGGACCAGGGCCGGCAACTGTCCGACATGTCCGTGGTCATGGCGGCAATCCTGCTCATCCTCGCCGTCGGCATCCTGATCGAACTGCTGGTGTTCGCCCCGATAGAAAAGCGCCTCCTGCGCAGCCGCGGCCTGCTGGCCGGCAGCACCCGCTGACCGGGCGGCGGCGGCCCGGACAAAACCTGCGGTAATGCCCGACGGCGACTTCCGCCGTCGGGCATTACCGTTTCTCTGGGCAGCTGATACCGCTGCGAATAAGCTGGGCTTTCAAGCGTCGACCGAGGGGAGACAGCGGTGCCCGGTACCGGTACTTCCGAGCCGTCCCATGGGTGGCGCCGCATTTTGGGCGGCGCAGGCAAACCCTGGGTGCAGGCGCGGTGGTTGGTGGTCCTGCTGGTTGCCGTTCCTGTGCTGATCGTGGCGGGATGCACCGTGTTCCTCAACAGCGGCGCAGACCGGAAGCCGGACTCCGAGTTTGTCACAGCGTACGGCCGTGGCCTGTTCGTCAACGGTGAACCCACCAGGCTCAAAGCCGTAAACTTCTCGAACTTCTACCACCGGAACCTCAAGGGAAATGAGCTCCTGGACTCCCAGCACCACTCGGCAGCCGACTTTGCGCGGGCCAGGGAAATGGGATTCAACAGCGTCCGCTTCGCCTTTGACGGAGACTGGTACGTGGATTCGCCGGACTTCTTCTTCCAGTGGCTGGACCGGAACGTGGCGTGGGCGAAGGAGCATGACATGCGCCTGGTCCTGGACCTCCATACCCCCATCGGGGGCTTCTGGCTGGACCGCGCCAGTGATGCGGTGAGCTTCGACCTCTGGTCCAGTCCGGAACTGCAGCAGCGCAACCTGGACCTGTGGCGTGACATCGCCGGGAGGTACAAGGATGAGAAGGCCATCGCCGCCTACGACCTGCTGAACGAGCCGGTGACAGCTGACGCTACAGGCGAGCAGTGGCAGCGGCTGGCAGGGGACATGGTGGCTGCGGTGCGTGCTGTTGACCGGAACCACCTGCTGGTGGTGGGTGGAATCTACGGCGTCAACGGGCATTACGGAACCACCGGAATCGACCCCCATTTCCTGGTGGACGATGACAACGTGGTGTACGACTTCCATTTTTACGAGCCCATGGAGTACACCCACCAGTACGCCTCATGGATCGGCGGTCCGCTCAGGGACGGGGGCCGCTACCCGGACCCAAACGTCGTCATCTCAACTGGCGACAGGGTCCTGCTTCCGGAAAACCGGATCACCACTCCGTCCCTGCCGCCCGGGACATCGGACTGGGCGCCCTATGACAGCGGCGTCATTCCCATCGACAACGACCGGGCCATGGCCGCTGCGCCGTTGGTCACGGTACAGGGCGGGATGAAGGGAACCGTCCGGTTCGATGCCATCGCGGTGACCGAATATGGCCCGGACGGAGCGGAAATCCGGAAAGTCACCGAGGACCTGCTGGACGGCGACGGGACGCGGGACTGGCACGAATGGCAGTATGGCGGGGATGATGCAGCGCCGGCGGGGTTTGCGCGGGAGGCTGCCGGGTACCAGGACAACGGCAGCCTCTCCATCACCAACGTTGCCGCCGGTGCCACGGCAGGCTGGAGCAGCGATTCACACCTGTTCAGAGTGGTACCGGGCAACAAATACCGCATCCAGGGCTACATGCGGGGGCAGGACATCGCAGCCCTGGCCGGGTCAGCCCCGCGCATCAGCCTGCAGCTGGACGTTTACGCCGGAACACCGGGTGCGGCAGGAAACGGTTTCGTGGAGCTCGGCAAGGAGTACCTGGCCAACGAGCTCGCAAAGCACCTGGACTTCGGCGCCCGCCACAACGTCCCCATGTCCGTCATGGAGTTCGGACTGGTACGGCAGGCCTTCGAAATGGAAGGCAAGGGCGGAGACCGGTGGGTGGCCGATGTACTCTCCCTCCTTGAGGACAACGATCTCAGTTTCGGCTACTGGCAGTACCACAACGACCACATGGGCCTCTATCTCACCGGCACGGGTCCACCCGGGGAGCCGAACTGGTTGCTCCAGGACACGCTCACACGCGAACTGCCGTAACCGTGCATGCCCGGCAGGAGCCGTGGCGTGACAGCGTGCGAGCGGGGAGTCCGAACGGCCCGGCAGGGCCTTGTATGACGCAGCGTTACCTTGCGTGAACTGGTGTTGCTCGGCCTTTGTTGGCGATTGTGACGCGGCCCTACCGTTGATTCATGGCAATTCAGGATATTTACCCCACAGCGTTGCGGTTGCTCGGCCGCCCGGTGCTGGTGGTGGGCGGCGGCCCCGTGGCTGCCCGGCGCGCCAAGGGTCTGCTCGACGCCGGTGCCCGGGTCACCGTCGTGGCTCCGGTTGCCTCTGACGCGCTCCAGGAAATGGCCCGCTCCGGCCTGCTCGCCTGGGAGCCGCGCACCTACTCTTCCTCCGACGTCGACGGCGTCTGGTTCGTTCAGACGGCCACCGGGGACGCTGCGGTGGACGCCCGGGTTTCCGCCGACGCCGAGGCGCAGCGGATCTGGTGCGTCAACGCCTCCGACCACGAAGCCTCCGCCGCCTGGACTCCCGCCGTGGCAGAAGTGGACGACGTCAAAATCGCCGTGAACGCCGGCGGCGACCCACGCCGTGCCATGGCCGTCCGCGATGCTGTAGCCACAGCCCTGGAAACCGGTGACCTGCCGCTGCGCCGCCGCCGCGCGTCCGCCGGAAGTGTCGCCCTCGTCGGTGGCGGTCCCGGAGATACCGGCCTCATTACCGTCCGCGGCCGCCGGCTCCTGGGCCAGGCCGACGTCGTCGTCGCTGACCGCCTGGGCCCCCGTGAACTACTGAACGAACTGGCGCCCGACGTCCGCATCATCGAGGTGGGCAAGACCCCCGGCCACCACCCCGTCCCGCAGACAGACATCAACCGGATCCTCGTTGAGGAGGCCCGCAACGGCCACCGCGTGGTCCGGCTCAAAGGCGGCGACCCCTACGTCCTGGGCCGCGGCGGCGAGGAAGCCGAGTACTGCCGGCAGCACGGCGTTGAGGTTGAAGTGGTTTCCGGCGTCACGTCCGCCATTTCCGTTCCCGCCGCCGCCGGCATCCCGGTCACGCACCGCGGCCTGGCCAAGGGCTTCAGCGTGGTGACCGGGCACGAAGAACTCACCGAAGTACCGGCCCGCCCGGACCACACGGTTGTCCTGCTGATGGGTGTGGGCCAGCTGCGCGAATCGGTGTCCGCCCTGGGCAAAGCCGGTCTGCCCGGCAACACCCCGGTTGGTATTGTTGAAAACGGCTATTTGCCGAACCAGCGCGTCACCATCGGCACCCTCGGTTCCATCGCGGACCAGGCCGAAGCCGCCGGAGTCGCAAATCCCGCAGTGATAGTCATCGGTGATGTGGTGCGCGTCAGTCCCTTCGCGCCGTCGCACTTCAAAACCGCTGACTACAGCACCATCACGCCGAACCAGCCCCGCACCACCAAGCCCCGAATCCTCACCTCCTAGCCCACAACCCAACCAGGTAGCAGTAACTGTCGTTATGAGCCCTCAAAACGACAGTTAGTGCTACCTGGTTGGGCCGGAACGAACAAAAGGAACACAGCCGTGTCATCAAGCACCACCGTAGGTTCTGCCGAACGTCCGCTGCGCGTCGCCGTCGTGGGCTCCGGCCCGGCCGGCGTCTACGCCGCGGACATCCTCACCAAGAGCGAAGCCGTCAAAAGCGGCGAGCTGACTGTGAGCATTGACCTCTTTGACCGCTACCCGGCACCCTACGGACTGATCCGCTACGGCGTGGCCCCGGACCACCCCCGCATCAAGGGCATCGTCAACGCCCTGCACAAGGTGCTGGACCGCGGCGACATCCGCTTCTTCGGCAACGTGGACTACGGCACCGACCTCACCATCGAGGATCTCCGCACCCACTACGACGCCGTCATCTTCGCCACCGGTGCCGTCAAGGACGCGGACCTGAACATCCCCGGCATTGAGCTGGACGGCTCCTACGGCGGCGCGGACTTCGTCTCGTGGTACGACGGCCACCCCGACGTGCCGCGCGAGTGGCCGCTGGAGGCAAAGGAAATCGCTGTCATCGGCAACGGCAATGTGGCCCTTGACGTGGCCCGCGTCTTGTCCAAGCACGCCGACGACCTGCTGGTCTCCGAAATTCCGGACAACGTCTACGCCGGCCTCAAGGCTTCGCCCGTCACGGACGTCCACGTCTTCGGCCGCCGCGGTCCCGCCCAGGTCAAGTTCACCCCGCTGGAGCTGCGCGAGCTGTCCCACTCCAAGGACGTGGACATCATCCTGTACCCGGAGGACTTTGAGTTCGACGAGGAATCCGACCGCCAGATCCAGTCCAACAACCAGACCAAGACCATGGTGGGCACGCTCACCAACTGGATCGCCGAGCAGCCCGAGGACCTCTCCGAGCTGAAGGCCTCCCGCCGCCTGCACCTGCACTTCCTGCACAGCCCGGTGGAAATCTACGACGACGCCGAGACGCCGGGCAAGGTTGCCGGCATCAAGTTCGAGCGCACTGAACTGGACGGCACCGGCAACGCCCGCGGCACCGGCGAGTTCGTGGACTACCCGGTCCAGGCCGTCTACCGCGCCATCGGATACTTCGGTTCGGCCCTGCCGGAGGTTGAGTTCGACCACAAGAAGGGTGTTGTTCCGAACGACGGCGGCCGCGTCCTTGACGCTGACGGCAAGCATGTGCCGGGTATCTACGCCACTGGCTGGATCAAGCGCGGACCGGTTGGCCTGATCGGCCACACCAAGGGCGATGCCCTCGAAACCGTCACCTACCTCCTGGAGGACCGCGAAAACCTGCCGGTGGCCGCCGTCCCGGAGGCGGAGTCCGTCGTCGACCTGCTGGACGCCCGCGGCGTGAAGTTCACCAGCTGGGAAGGCTGGCTTGCCCTGGACGCGCACGAGCTGGCGCTGGGGGCAGCAGCAACGGAAGCCGGCGGTTCACACGGTGTTGAAGTCAAGCGTGAGCGTATCAAGGTGGTGCCGCGCGAGGACATGGTCGCCATCTCCCGCGACGGCGTCGCGGCGCAGGTCTAACGCAAAAACAAGAACTGCGCGGTCCCTTTCCGCCCGCCCGTTTATGGGTGTGGCGGGAAGGGACCGCCTGCTTTAAGCACGGACGGGCTGTCCCGTCGCCCTTACCTGCCTGCTCCGCCGACAGCCATGAGCTCCAGGCGCTTGAGGGTTTCACGGTTCCGTACCGTGATCATCGGGTCCCGCATGATTTTGGGCACCTTCTGACCGGGGCCGCGGATGGCGTCCTCGGCGATGGTCACAAGGCATTGCCCGCCCTGGTCCTGGAGTGTGATGACTATCTTGGCCTCACCCATGGGCCAGCCGCGCGCCACCAGTTCCAGGGACTTTCCGGGGTCGACGGCGGTCACCCGGGTGCTGTCGTTGATGACCAGCGGCCAGGCGCCCACTGAGTGATGAAGGCGGGAACCGGTTTGCGGCCAGGTGTCATCCACGGCACGGATGCGGGAGGCGCCGACAACCCAGCCGGAGTACAGCCAGCCATCGGCGATGACCCGCCAGACATCGGCGGCAGGAGTATTGAACAACTGGGACACGGTGGACATGGGTTTCCTTCCTGGGGCGGCTGGGCTGGTGCGTTCTCCGGCGGGAGCAGGAGCAGATCGGGCGACGGCGGGCGGAGCGGGCAGCTGCGCCGTCCGGTAGGAGCGCTCCCGCAGGCGGCGGGTCCACCCGTATATCCCGGCGCCGGGCGGTGCGTTCCGTATGGGGTTGAAGCGGAGGGCCGTGTCAGCCTGTTCCGGGGCCGCCCGCAGCCGCAGTTCCCCGCACTGCCGCCACTGCCCGGCCGGCTTGGCCCAATACAGCCCGAGCACCCACTCGCCGGCGGTGACGGATCCAGCCGGCAGGGTTACGGTGCGGAGCCCCAGGAGTACCGGACCCTTCCGGCCCTGGTAAGGCATTATTGTGGTGAAGGTGGCGGAGGGAACGTCGAGCTTGGGCTGGAGCAGGAACCTTCCGGGCACCTGCCAGCCGGTGGAGGCAAACAGGACGTCAGCGGTGTCGTTAATCCGGAGCGCAAGCCCCAGGACGTCCGGAAGCCGTTCGGGGAGCCCGGCCGAGCGCGAAAACCGCGCTGCAACGGGGTCCTCCCCGGGAACGTCGAGCCAGTCCAGGCCGCTCGGCTCGCCCGGGTTGCCGGTCCTGGTAAGTTCGCAATCCAGGCGGATGCCCTTGGGGTGGATTGGCCGGTCGGGGCGGGCCACCTTCAGGAGCCGGAACAGGGCAGCAAAAGCCCGGCCCGCCGTCTCCGTGGCACCGGGCACCACGTCCCGCGCCGCGCCGCCGCCGGCTGGTTGCTCCCTCAACAAATGCGTCATGCTTCCTTCCTACCCACAAAAGGTGGAACTACATGCGCCCGAACCTCGACCGGATCAGGGCGAAAATCCCGTAGGCGATGAACCCTGCCCCAATGACCACGAGCAGGTACGGGCCGAAGGGGTGGTCCCGGAGGGCTTTGAGGCCGCCGTCCAACCCGGTGGACTCCTCCGGGGTGTGCTTGGCAGCGGCAATGACAAAGAGCAGGCCGGTGAGGCCAAGGGCGGCGCCTTTTGAGACATGGCCGGTGACGCCGAGGGTGTCGATGAGCCGGCCGCGCCGGGTGCCGTCAAAATGGAACAGCTCCTCCTTGAAGCCCCGCCGGACGCCCTTGAACACGAAGTAAATGCCGATCCCGATGATGGTCAGGCCCAGCGCCACCAGCCCCCACCGGCCCCAGGACGTAGCCATGAGCGAGGCGCTGAAGTCCCGGGTGCTCTCGCTGGAATCCCCCCGCATCCCCACGGCAAAACCGGCAAAACTGAAGCCCACACTGGTGTAGGCGACGGCCAGGAAGCCCGAGGAGATCAGCTTGGATACGCGTTCCTTGCGGGGCAGGTGGCGGGCCCGCAGCGTCGCTTCGCTCGCCTGCCACAACCCCAGGCCGATGCATGCCAGCACGCACGCCCACATGACTGCCGGGCCCCACGGGTTTGCGGCCAGTTGCTCAATGGCTCCGGTGGGTTCCGCTTCCCCCGGTTGGCCGAAAGCCACGGCGACGGCGATAGCTCCGATGATGACATGCAGCAGGGCCATTACGGCGAACCCGGTCCGGGCCAGAACGTCCAGGGCGGGGTGGTTGGAGGCCTCCTCAACGGCATCCGCGGCCTGGCTGATGGTGGATTCGCTCTCTGACACAGGTCAGCCGTTCATGGGCCCTTCGGCACGGATCTTCTCCGCACCGGGTCCCTCCACGTGAACGGTGCAGCGCACCACGAGCTTTCCGGGTGCGTTGTCCAGCTCCACCAGGGTATCGTCCGCACTCAACACGGTGAACACCTCGGAGCCTGGGACAACAGCGAGGCCCTTGGCTTTGGCGGTGTCCTGCGCATTTCCGAATGCTTCGCGTTGAAGCCCGTCCACGTAGCTGTCTTCATTTTCGCGGGCCGGGTCTCCGAAGGCCCAGCCGAACAAACTCCCAGTAGTTCCCATGAGCACGATATTACGCGGTCGGCATGGGCAAGACGGGCTTTCGTAACATTAGTAAGTGTGCTTACCATAGGCGGACCATGACCTCGATGGGACACGGCAAGTGAAGTCCGCAGGCACGGCATCTCAACCAGTTCAACGTTAGGAATGCACATCATGGCAGGAAATCTCATTGCCCGGTCAGTTCACGACCTGACGGCAGCAGCATGGTTTGGTGGGTCCCTGATGGGGGCCATCGGCCTGAACGGCGCAACAGCGCAAGCCAAGGACCCCGCTGAGCGCACCCGGCTCTCCAGCGCCGGCTGGATGAAATGGGCGCCGTTCCAGACGGCAGCATTTGCCTCGCACCTCGTAGCGGACCTCGCCATCGCCTTGGAGAACAAGGAGCGCATCGCCCAGCAGGACGGCGTGGCAAGGGACACCGTCATCAAGACGGCCGTGACGCTGGTTGGCGCAGCGGTAACCCTGTACTCCGGCATCCTTGGCAAGAAGGTCGAAAAGCTCGCAGCGGAGGGCGCCGAAGGCGCCACCGAGCCGCGGCCTGACGCTTCCGACGAACTCCAGGCCGCGCAGCAGCAGCTCAAAATGCTGCAGTGGGTCATCCCCGCTTTCGCCGGACTCGTAGTGATCCTTGGAGCCAAGCATGGCGAGATGCAGCGGCCCAAGAACGTGTTCAAGGGACTGCGCAGCTAACTCCCGCGGCGCTGACGCAGCAAACGCAGCGACGGTCCGGCACCCAGGTGCCGGACCGTCGTCGTGATTGGGCCAAGAGGTTCCCGGAGCGCTTTAGATTGGCTGGCTGTTGGGCGGCGGAAGGTCCGGGTTCATGTCCTCCATGTTCGGATCCTCGGCCGTCCAGACCTGGATGATGGCCCAGGCAACGGCGGCCAGCGGGACGGAGAGCACCGCGCCGACGATGCCGGCCAGGATGGTGCCGGCGGTCAATGCCATCAGGATCACCAGGGCGTGAAGCTGCAGGGACTTGCCCATCACAATCGGCTGCAGCAGGTCGCCCTCGAGCTGGTTGACGGCGATGACCACGGCCACCACGATCAGCGCAACCACGGGGCCATTGGCCACCAGGGCCACCAGTGCGGCCAGAATGCCGGCCACGGTTGCGCCCACCAGCGGGACAAAGGCTCCAATGAAAACGATGATGGCCAGGGGGATGGCCAGCGGAACCTGCATGATCAACAGCGCGGCCCCGATGGCTACAGTGTCCACCAGCGCAACGATTGCCGTACCGCGGACGTAACCGCCCAGTACCTCAAGGGTGCGGCTGCCGACCCGGCGCAGCTTGGCTTCGCGTTCCCCCTTGAAGGGACGGAGGAAGAAGTTCCAGATTTTGGCGCCGTCCTTCAGGAAGAAGAACAGGATGATGATTACCAGGCTTGCCCCTGCCAGGAACTCGGTGACCACGGACAGCCCGGTAAGAGCCCCCGACCGGACCTGGCTGCTGGTGGCGAACTGGATAATGCCCTCGCGGGCCTGGTCCAACTGTGCCTGTTCGAGGGGGATGGGGCCGGTCAGCAGGAACTGCTCGAGCTCATCCAGCCCTGATGCAGCCTGCTGCGCCAATTCGCCCCACTGGTTCCGCACCGAGTGGTAAATCACAGTGGAGACGCCGCCGAGTACCAACAGCAGCCCAATGAAGGCGATGCCGGTGGCCAGGCCGCCCCGCATCCCGCGGCGCCGGAGCATGTTGACGAACGGGCCGATGGCGGCGGCCAGGATGAGCGCGATCAGGATCGGAATCACGAGCAGCTTGATCTGCAGCAGCGCGTAAACGGAGACCGCGGCGACTGTCAGGATCAGCAGGACCTGCGCCGAACGGATGCCCACCCTGCCCAGCCCGTCCGCCCACAGCGCGCCGGCCGGCTTTGGTTCCTTCTTCCGTGCAGCGGGGGCGGGGGTGTGTTGCTGCGGTGCTGACCCGGCCGCCGGCACGGGCTGCGGGGTGTCCGTGGCCGGCCCCTGGTCGGTCACGCGTATTGCTCGCGCCATGGGGGACTCCTCATCATCGGCGGGTGCCTGGGCGCGGGTATGCGCCGCAGGCCTACTACCTGTCTCAGATAGTAAGCCTACTGACTGATTGAGGAGGGGCGAAACCCCGAGGAACAGATTATCCGGCCAACCACTCGGCGCATGAGTTCAGGTTGGCGTTGACCGTTGCAACTGCCGCGTCTTCGTCCCGCTGCTCGATGGCGGCCAGCAGAAGGTCGTGGCCTTCATGCTGGAGCCCGTCGAATCCGGGCCGGCGGAGTTGTTTCAGCAGATCCCCGTGGACAACGGCGCCGAAGCTGACGTAAAGCGCGTGCAGCAGGGGATTTGCCGATGCCTGCGCCACCCGCTCGTGGAAGCCCCAGTCAGCCCTCGCCCATGCCTCGAAGTCCTCCGAGATCCAGGCCTCGTTCCGGTCCGCGAGGAGGGCTCGCAGGGAGGCGGTGTCGTCCGCCGTCGCGTTCCGCGCCGCCAGCCTGGCAGCCTGCGTGTCCAGTCCGCGCCGGACCTCCAAGATGTGGGCCTCTGTGTGGTCCTGGTACATGCGGCGGGCGGCGCCGGAGATCTCGCTGGTGGCGCGCACATAGGTGCCGTCACCACGCCGGACTTCCAGCATCCCGCTGTGGGCAAGCGCCTTGATGGCCTCGCGGAGCGTACCGCGTGAGACGCCCAGGTCAGCCATCAGTCCCGTCTCGGACGGGATGCGCTGGTTAAGGGGCCACTCGCCGGACTGGATCATGGTCCGCAGCTTTGCCGTGACTTCGTCGGCGAGCGGCGGGCGGTGGGAAGTGCTCAGGGCCATGGCGTGCTACTTCCCGGTGGCCGCGGTGCTGCCGGCAGGGATGCCGATGGGGTTTTTGGCCTGGGTGCCGGCAACGCTTCGGGTCATCGCGCCGCCCGTGATCAGGTGGGCCACCACAATCTGCACCACCGCCAGGCCCAGCAGCAAAGCGAGGGGGAGGGTCCAGCCGCCCGTGGTGCTGTGCAGGAGCCCCATCCCGAACGGGCCGGTAGTGGCGAGCAGGTAGCCGGTGGACTGGGCCAGCGTGGACAGCGCAGTGGTTTCGGTTGTGCTTGCACCGCTGCGGCTGATCATCACCATCACCAGCGGGAAAATGCCCAGTCCGAAACCCAGCAGGATCACCGGAAGGATGGCCAGGCCAACGGGCAGGACCAGGAGCAGGGCAAGGCCCGCCGCCATGGTGATGCTGACCAGGTAGAACGCCGGCCGCAACATCCTGGGCCGGGAACCGATGGCGATCAGCAGCATGCCCGCGGGAACGGATACCAGCTGCATCAGTCCGAACATCAGCCCGCTGCCGGAGGCGCCAAGTCCCATGGTGGTGAGCATGTAGGGAAGCCAGCTCAGCAGCGAGTAAGCCATGAGGGATTGGAGCGCGAAAATTGCGGTCAGCAGCAGCCCTTTCCGGGTTTGCAGCAGTGGCCAGGGCGACACGTGCTTTTCCGCTGGGCGGCCGCTGTGCCGGTGCGCATGAAGTGCAACAGGGAGGAAGCCCAGGAATGCGGCCACCGCGGTGATGCCGATTGCCCCGACGGCGGCGGACGGGGATCCGAGGGCCTGCGCCAGGGGGACGACGGCAACGGAGGTGACGGTGGCCCCGGTGGTCATGGTGACCGTATACAGGGCCGTCATAAGGGAGGTCCGGTGGGCGAAGTGCTCCCGGATGAAGGACGGCATGGCCACGTTGCAGACCGCCAGCCCGGACATTCCCACAACGCTTCCGGCCACCAGCATCCCGGTAGCGGGAATCCCGCGCAGCAGCAGGCCGCCCGCAAGCATGGCCAGGGACAGCAGGATCGCCTTTTCCACCCCCAGCCTGCCCGTCAACCAGGACGTGCCCGCCCCCGCCAGGGCGAAGCACAGCGTGGGGATCGACGGGATGAACGCTGCCACCAGCGGCCCATACCCCAGCACATTCTGCAGGTCATGCAGCAGCGCGGACGCCCCGGTGATGCCCGCCCGCAGATTCAGCCCGATCAGCACCAGCGCAATAACCCCGAACACGACGGCCGAACGCGGCCTGGTGACCTGGGCCCCGGCAGTGGACGCGGCAGGCGCAGGCACGCGTGCGGCCGGCGGCTTGGATAATGGCTTGGAGGGCGCGGCGGCAGGAGCGGGGGGAGCGGCGGGCATGGTTCAAGGCTAAAGGTTAGACGTTTGATGTCTCCAGTTCTGTGGCCAACCTCTCCCCTCGCATTGCATCTGCACAATAGACTTCCAGCGGGGTTCCGGAACGCAGAGTTCCGGCCCGCAGGAAGGACCAAGCGGAAGGACAGCTGTGAAGGCTTCCCAGGGGATTGAGATTGAAAAGAAGTACGACGTCGGCGACGACGCCGCAGTACCCGCGCTGAAAGGCCTGCCGGGCGTTGCCCGGGTGGGGACCCCCCACACCGCCCATCTTGAAGCTGTCTATTTCGATACAGACCGCCACACGCTGTCATCCCGCCGCATCACTCTCCGCCGCCGCACCGGGGGAGTGGATGCGGGCTGGCACCTCAAGCTGCCGCCGGAAGCCGCCGCAGCATCCGAAGGGGAACCCCAGCAGCGCAGGGAGCTGCATGCACCGCTTGGCCAGCCCGACGTCGTACCCGACATCCTGCTGGCCCACGTCCAGGCGTACCTCCGCGGCGCGCAACTGGTGCCGGTTGTCCGCCTGGAGACAGTGCGCACCACGCACGCGCTCTACGGGGAGGACGGAGGTCACCTGGCGGACTTAGCGGACGACCAGGTGGCGGCGACGCGTCTGCACCCGCCCGCGGACGAACAGCCGCAGCGCTGGCGGGAGTGGGAACTTGAACTTGTCGACGGCGGACCGGAGCTGTTCGGCCCTGCCGGTGCACTCCTCGCTGCCGCCGGCGCCCGCCCCGCAGCCCATGCCTCCAAGCTCGCGCGGGCACTTGGCAGCATCTCAGGGGAGAAGGAAAGCCCCGCCGCGCCCAGGACGGGAAAGAAGGCCACGGCCACTTCCGTCGTCACGGCCTATGTAGGGGAGGAGTTGGGCCAGATTTTCGCCGCGGACGCCGCCGTCCGGCTGGAGGAGCCCGAGGGCGTCCACGACATGAGGTCCGCGACCCGGCGGATCCGTTCGGTGCTGGCCGCCTACCGGAAGCTCTACCGGGCCGTCCCGGTGCGGCGCCTCCGGGACGAGCTCCACTGGCTGGGCCGCCTGCTGGGCGAACCCCGGGACGCTGAAGTCCTGCTGAACCACTTACGGGCGCACATCGCTGAGCTGCCGCCCGGTGAGGGGGCCGACGCGGCAAGGGCCCAGGTCGAACGCAAGGCCGGGGCAGCTTTCGACGCCGGGTACCGCCAACTTCAGGAGGCATTGCAGTCGGAGCGCTATTTCAAATTGCTGGATGACCTGGAAGGTTTTTGCAACCGGCCGCCGGTGCTGTCCCGGGCGGCTGCTTCAGGACGGACCGTTGCCGCAAAGGTGGTGGAGAAGTCGGCCCGCCGCCTGCGGCGCTCGCACAAGGCCGCGGCCCATGCAAGGCGGGGAACGGCCCACGAAAATGCCCTCCACCAGGCGCGCAAGGACGCCAAACGGCTCCGCCACGTTGCGGAATCCGCTGCGCTGGTGCGGGGCAAACGCGCCGGGAAAGTGGCCAAGGCCGCACACCGGCAGCAAAAGATGCTGGGGGACTACCATGACGCCGTCATTGCACGGAACCTGTTGCAGGCCCTCCAAACAGGCCAGGAACTGTCGGGGACCACGGCTGAGGCACTGGCCGCACTCGGGACCCGGCAGGCGGAATTGATGGATTCGGCCGAGGCCAAGTACCGCAAGGCCCGCAAGAAGTCCCGGAGGCTGCTGAAGCCCCGGGTCATCTGACGACGTCGGGTTTCCTTACTTTCCCTGCCTGGCGGACAGCCTGGCCACTGCCAGCGCCAGCCACAGCTGCACCCGGTCAGCGGTGACGGCGGGATCGTAGCCGGTGAGCTCGGTGATCTGCGCCAGCCGGTACCTGACGGTGTTCCGGTGCAGGGTGAGTTCCTCGGCCACCGCGGCCACGGAACCGTTGTTGTTCAGGTAGCTCTCAAGCGTGGTCATCAGTTCGGCGCCGTGGGCGGCGTCGAAGGTCCGGAGCGGGTTGAGAGACTCGTGGGCCATGTCGGCCAACGGCACGTCTTCGCTTGCCAGCAGCAGGGACGTCAGGCTCAGCCGCTCCGGCTCGTTTACGGGCAACCCGTGGCTGGCGGCGTCACGCCCCTCAAAGTAGCTCCAGCGCAGACCGTTGGGCTTGGTGTACGCCCCGCCGATGCCGATCGTCGCATGGATGCCCGCCTCAGCGAGGTGGTCACTCAACTTGCGCGCCAAAGACGGCGCCGTGCCGCCGTCGTCGTTCATCACCAGCACGAGATCCTTGCCCACGACGGCGGCAACGGCGTTCTCCAGCTCCCGCGGTACTGAGGTGCTCAACAGGGCTTTGTGGTGGGCGGCGGAGACTGCCAGCAGCACAACATTCTTGCGGGTGCTGTTCACGCCGATGCCGGCGAGCCGGCGCTGGGCCTCACTGGTTTCCAGGGCCCCGTGGATCACGTCCTCCAGCACCTGCCCGCACAGCGCGCGCTCGGACTGGCGCTGTTTGACCATGTTATTCAGTTCCACGCTGATCAGGTTCTGGGCGTAACCGATGATGCCCGAGTCCTCGAAAGGCTTGTGCACCCACAGCGTGCAGGCATCACGCCGGCCAGTTGGGATGGGGTACGAGGACCAGGTGTCCGCCTGCGGAGTGTCCTTGCTGCTGTTGTACAACTGGGCAGTGAACTGGGTGAGGGCAATGTCCGCCCGCAGCATGCCACCCAGGTTCTTGAGGAGCTCGGCCAGGCCGCCGCCTGTCAGCAGGGCGCGCGCCAGGACCTGGTGCCCGGCGATCAGGCGCTCAAGTTTGGCGTAGTGGTCCGCGGACTGGGCGTCAGCAACCAGCTTGCCGATGGCGATGAACGGTGTGGCGTAGGGGACTTCCACCACGGGCAGGCCCCACCGGTTCGCCTCCGCGAGCAGTGCCGGCGGCACGGCCTCATGCGAGAGTCCCACACCGAAGCCGATACCTACGGCGCCGGCCCGCTGCACCTGCCGCACGAAGCGCCGCTGCTCCGGCGCGGACTTCAGCCGCAGGCCGGTGGTGAGGATCAGTTCCCCGCCGTTGATGAACCTCTGCGGGTCCTCCAGCTCGGTCACTGCCACCCAGTTGATGTCCTGGTGCCACGTGGTCTCGGCAAGCCCTGCTTTGGACAGGTTCAGGGACTTGACACCCAGAAGGGCAGCGAGGGAAATGGCCATGAACCAAGGATAAGCGGGCGCTAGTCAACCGCACTAACAAGCAGCAGAAAGGGTGTGCAGGTGGCTATTCACCGCGCAGGAGTGCTGGCATAGGCTCAAGGCAGTCAAATCCGTCCGCCCTGATTACCGCTCAGGTGCGGGTGGCCCCCAGGAAAGAGGTTGCACACCGTGGTCCAGACCTTGCAGAACTTCATCAACGGGACGTTCGTTACGCCTGCCGGAACCGGCACGCTGGACATCGTCAACCCCACCAACGGTGACGTTGTGGCGCGCGCGCCCATCTCCGTGCAGGAAGACGTTGACGCGGCCATGGCAGCCGCCAAGGAAGCCTTCAAGACCTGGAAGCACGTCACCCCGGGACAGCGGCAACTGATGCTGCTTAAGCTCGCGGACGCCATCGAGGCCAACAGCGAAGAATTGGTGGAGGCGCAGCACCGCAACACCGGGCAGGTCCGTTCCCTGATCGCTTCGGAGGAAATCGCGACCGGCGCTGACCAGTTGCGCTTCTTCGCAGGGGCCGCACGCATCCTTGAAGGGAAGTCCGCCGGCGAGTACTTCGAGGGCCACACCTCCTATGTGCGCCGCGAGCCTATCGGCGTGGTGGCACAGGTTGCTCCCTGGAACTACCCGTTCCTGATGGCCATCTGGAAGATCGGCCCCGCGCTCGCGGCCGGCAACACCGTGGTGCTGAAGCCCTCGGACACCACCCCCGAATCCACCCTGGTCCTGGCCCGCCTTGCCGGTGACATCCTTCCCGCCGGCGTGCTCAACGTGGTGCTCGGCACGGGCAGAACCGGAGCCATGATGGTGGACCACAAGGTCCCGGGGCTCGTTTCCATCACCGGCTCCGTGCGTGCCGGCATTGCCGTCGCCTCCGGTGCTGCCAAGAGCCTCAAGCGCGCGCACCTGGAGCTCGGCGGCAAGGCTCCTGCCATCGTTTTCAAGGACGCGGACATCAAGAAGAGCGCCGCGGCGATCGCCGAGTTCGCCTTCTTCAACGCAGGCCAGGACTGCACCGCCATCACCCGGGTCCTGGTGGAGGATTCCGTGCACGACGACGTCGTGGCCGCCATGGTGGAGCACACCCGAACCCTGCGCACCGGTTCGCAGAACGACGAAGACAACTACTTTGGCCCCTTGAACAACGTGAACCACTTCAACCAGGTCACCTCGGTGGTGGAGAACCTGCCCGCGCACTGCCGGATCGAAACCGGCGGACACCGTGCAGGGGAGAAGGGCTTTTTCTTCGAACCGACCATCATCACCGGCGCCAGGCAGTCGGACAACATCGTCCAGCAGGAAACCTTCGGGCCCGTTATCACCGTGCAGAAGTTCAGCACGGAGGCAGAAGCCGTGGAGCTGGCCAACGACGTCGACTACGCCCTCGCCTCCAGCGTGTGGACGTCCAACCACGGCACCGCGATGCGCTTGAGCCGCGACCTGGACTTTGGCGCCGTCTGGATCAACACCCACATCCTGCTTACCGCCGAAATGCCCCACGGCGGCTTCAAACAGTCCGGCTACGGCAAGGACCTCTCCATGTACGGCGTCGAAGACTACACGCGCATCAAGCACGTCATGAGCGCACTTGATGCATAACCCACTCTCCTAGTCCTACCGGCGCCCTAACTAAGAAAGAAACCCCATGACCACCACCGCATCAGACATCACCTTCCGCCTTGAGCAGAAGCGGCGCGTCCAGGCCGACTTCCCGGGCCCCAAGTCCCTCGCCCTGGCCGAGCGGCGCAAGGCCGTGGTTGCAGCCGGCGTTGCCTCTGGCGTCCCCGTCTATGTCGCAGACGCCGACGGCGGCATCATCCACGACGTGGACGGCAACTCCTTCATCGACCTCGGCTCAGGCATCGCCGTGACCAGCGTCGGCGCGTCCGATCCCGCCGTCGTCGGCGCCGTAAAGGAAGCCGTCGAGCACTTCACCCACACCTGCTTCATGGTCACCCCGTACGAAGGCTACGTCGCCGTCGCCGAGCAGCTGAACCGCCTCACCCCGGGCGACCACGAAAAGCGCACGGTCCTCTTCAACTCCGGCGCGGAGGCAGTGGAGAACGCCGTCAAGGTGGCGCGCCTGGCCACCGGCCGTGACGCCGTCGTCGCTTTCGACCACGCCTACCACGGCCGCACCAACCTCACCATGGCGCTGACCGCCAAGGCCATGCCCTACAAGACCAACTTCGGCCCGTTTGCGCCCGAGGTCTACCGCATGCCCATGAGCTACCCGTACCGCGAGGAAAACCCGGAGATCACCGGCGCCGAGGCCGCCAGGCGCGCCATCACCATGATCGAGAAGCAGATCGGCGGGGACCAGGTAGCCGCGATCATCATCGAGCCCATCCAGGGCGAGGGCGGGTTCATCGTCCCGGCCGAGGGCTTCCTCCCCGCGCTGGCCGCGTGGGCCAAGGAAAAGGGCATCGTCTTCATCGCCGACGAGGTCCAGTCCGGCTTCTGCCGCACTGGCGAATGGTTCGCCGTCAACCACGAAGGCGTCATCCCGGACATCATGACCCTCGCCAAGGGTATCGCCGGCGGCATGCCGCTGTCCGCCATCACCGGCCGGGCAGACCTGCTCGACGCCGTCCACCCGGGCGGCCTGGGCGGCACCTACGGCGGCAACCCGGTGGCGTGTGCTGCCGCGCTGGCGTCCATCGGCACCATGGAGGAATACGACCTTGCCGGCCGCGCCCGCCATATCGAGGCGGTGGCCACCACCCGCCTGCGTGAGCTGCAGACCGAGCTGGGCGGTGCCGGCTCTGCCGTGATCGGCGACGTCCGCGGCCGCGGCGCCATGTTGGCCATCGAACTGGTCCAGGCCGGCTCCAAGGAACCAAACCCGGAGCTCACCAAGGCTGTTGCCGCCGCCTGCCTCAAGGAAGGCGTCATCATCCTCACCTGCGGCACGTACGGCAACGTTATCCGTCTCCTGCCGCCGCTCGTGATCACCGACGAACTGCTGAACGACGGACTGGACGTCCTTGCAGCGGCGATCAAGGCCAACGCTTAAATAGAGTTAGCGTCTCCTCGCAACGGCGCGAACAAACCCTGGGACCCCGGAACATCAGTTCCGGGGTCCCAGGGCTTTAACACTGAAGTTTCATTTCGGTTCTCCGATAACCACCTGGGCCGGGCTGTGCAGGACGTAACCGTTGAGCCAGGAAAACAAGGCGCGGACCTTCTGCTGGAATCCGGACAGGAGGGCAAGGTGGACCAGGAGCCAGGACAGGAAAGCCAGTGAGCCTTGAAGCTGGACTCGCTTGCGGCCCAGTTCAGCGACGGCGGCGCCCCGCCCGATCATGGCCATGTACCCCTTGTCGACGTAGCGGAAAGGCTGCCGGGTACCGCCGTTGAGGTCCGCGTGGATGTTGCGGGCAGCCCATTTACCGGCCTGCTGCGCCACGGACCCGAGCTGCGGGAGCTTCGCGCCGGTGGAATCAGTGATGTTGGCGGCGTCACCGATCACGTACACGCCTTCGGCATCCGCGGCAGTCAGATCCGGGCGGACGTCCACCCGTCCGCCCTTCCCCTGCGGCAGGCCCGAGCCGGAGATCAGGTTCCCGCCCTTCAGCCCGCCGGCCCAAACCACGACGTCCCCGGGGATCTCCGTCCCGTCAGCCAGCGTCACGCCGTCCGCCCGGACCTCAGTGACGCCCACTCCCATGTGGAGCTGAACCCCGATTTTTGTCAGGCGTTTTCGGGTGTATTCCTGGGACTTGCTGGAAAACATGTTGAGCACTGTCGGGACCATGTCCACCAGGTGTACGCGGCACCGGGACGCGAGATCGGGGGAGAAGTATTTGGTCACAACGAAATTGATGTTTTCGGCCAACGCCCCGGCCGTCTCCACGCCGGTGGGGCCGCCGCCCACCACCACCATGTCCACCGCGGTGCCCGGCTCCCGGTCCGCCTGGTCCAGCAGGTGGGTCACGCTGGTACCGAGCCTGCTGGCGTCCGATACCGAATACAGAGGGAAAGCATGCTCCTCGGCACCGGGGGTATCGAAGAAGTTCGGGACGGCGCCGACGGCGAGAACCAGGATTTGGGCCCGGAACGTATTGCCGTCGGCTGTGGTGACGGTGTGGTTCCCGGCATCGACCCCCGTCACCTCTGCAGTCAGGACCCGCACGTTTCGAAGCCGCCGGAAGACTGACCGGATAGGCCGGGCGATTGCTGAGACGCCGATCTGTGACGTTGCCACCTGGTACAGCAGGGGCTGGAACTGGTGGTAGCTGTTTGAGTCGACGAGCAGTACCTGCACGCCTTTGCGGCCGAGTTCCTTCGCTGCTGTCAGGCCGGCGAACCCGGCCCCGACCACGATGACCTGATATGAGTCCTCCATTCGAGCAACCTACTCCAACGGAGGTTCCGGGCAACAGGGGGGTCAGGAGGATTTCAGCGAAGCTTTGCTGCGCCGCCGTGCTGCCGACGCTTTACCGGCGGTCCGCAGCATATCCACGGTGAGGACCAGCAGCGCCACCCAGACCACACCGAACCCGATCCAGCGGTCCAAAGTCATCGCTTCGCGGAAAACCACGAGGGCGAGGATGAACTGGAGCAGGGGTGCGAAGTACTGGAGCAGCCCGATGGTGGTCATGGGCAACCGCCGGGCCGAAGCTCCGAAGAACAGCAGCGGAACGGCGGTAATCACACCTGAGGCCAGCAGGAGCCAGAAATGGCCCGGGCCCTGAGTGGTCAGGGTGGCTGTTCCGGACGCTGCAAGGTAGATCATAGTGACCGCCGCGAACGGGGCCAGCACCATGGTCTCCACGCTGAGGCTGGTGGCGGCGTCCACCTTGGGGCCGACGCGCTTCTTGACGAAGCCGTAAAGGCCGAAGCTGAATGCCAGGGTCAGGGCGATCCACGGCAGCTTGCCGTAGGAGTACGTCAGGACGCCCACTGCAATGAATCCGATGCCCACCGCCGTCCACTGAAGCGGGCGAAGCTTTTCCTTGAGCACGAAGACGCCCAGCAGGACCGAGACAAGCGGGTTGATGAAGTAGCCAAGCGATGCCTCCACCGCCTGGCCGGTGGTCACTCCGTAGGTGTAGGTCAACCAGTTGACGGCGATCAGGAAGGCGGCCAGTGCCAGGGAACCAAACACTGTGCGGTCCCGGAGGGCGCGGGCAAGGTTGGACCAGGAACGGGTAACGGTAATGAGGAGCGCGCAGAACAGCAGCGACCACACTACGCGGTTCGCCACAATTTCGACGGCGCCCGCCGGCATCAGGACGAAGAAGTAGAGGGGGAGCAGCCCCCACAGCCCGTAAGCTCCGATGCCAAAGAGGATTCCCGCCGTCGTCTCCTTGTCCACTGCCTTGGGCAGCGCCCCCCTGGTGCCTGCCGGCGCCGTTTCGGAGGGCGGCGCTGCTGGAGCGGCTTGGGCAGGGACATGGGAAGTGGAAGATCCATCGGGAGAAGGCACGACATCCATAACATCAGTCCCAGGGCAGGTATTCCGGCAAATAGTCAGTAGGCTTGCTTTATGATATTTGCCGAAGGGCCGGAGGCCGCCTGATGAGGCTCCGGCGAAGCAACGCATCGGGCCGCGGATACCGCCGTGTCCCGGCAGGCAAGGGCTTCAGCTACCGGGACCTCAACGGTTCAACCCTGCCGGCTGGCCCTGTGCGGGACCGACTGGAGAGCATCGGCATCCCGCCGGCGTGGACGGACGTGTGGATCGCCCCGTTTGAAAACGGCCACATCCAGGCCACAGGGGTGGACGCCGTGGGCCGGCGGCAGTACATCTACCATCCTGAATGGCGGGAACGTAAGGACCGGGTCAAGTTCAACCGTGCCCTGCAGTTGGCTGAGTCGCTCCCTGCCGCCCGCCGGCGGGTCACCATGGACCTCCGCGGCGAAGGTTTTTCCCGCGAACGCGTCCTGGCCGGGGCGTTCAGGATGCTGGACAGCGGTTCGCTGCGGGTCGGATCCGAACGGTATACCAACGAAAACGGCAGCCATGGGCTCGCCACCCTGCTCTGTGCTCACGTCCAGGTGCGGAAGGACCGGATCCTCCTGAGGTTCCCGGGCAAGAGCGGCAAGGACTGGGAATCGGAGATCCGTGACGCTGACCTTGCGGCCCTCCTGCGCCTGCTCAAGCGCCGCGGTCCCAATGCCCGCCTCATGGCATACAAGGAAGGCCGCCACTGGCGTCCTGTCACCAGCGCTGACATCAATGCCTACGTCAAGGAGCGCACCGGATCGGACTTCACCGCCAAGGATTTCCGCACCCTCCGCGGCACCGTGGCCGCTGCCGCCAGCCTGGCCCGGACCGGGGCGCAACGAACGGCGGCGAAACGCAAGAGGGCCATCAGCCGCGCCATGATTGAAGCATCCGAGGTGCTGGGCAACACTCCCTCGATTGCCCGCAAGAGCTATGTGGACCCGCGCGTCCTGGACCATTACCACGAGGGCGAGACCATCGACCCCAAGCGGCCTGACTCTGCCGAAACGGAACTCCGTGCCCTGCTTTACCGTGAAGGCAACGTGGTTCCGTTGGCCCAAAGCGGCTAGGGCCCCTGCGCTGCAGGCAGCAGCGGGCCGCGGAAGCGGCCAATTAGAATAAGTGATTGTGCGCTGCTCCTGCTGCGCAACGTCATCGGTCAGAAGGGTCCCAGGTGTCCAACCACGGCGAAACCACCCCCGCACGTCCCCTCCGCGTAGCAATTGTGGGCGCGGGACCGGCCGGCGTCTACGCTGCGGACATCCTTACCAAGTCAAGGGGAGTGGCGGACGGTGACTTCGAGGTCAGCATCGACCTTTTCGAGGCCTACCCTGCCCCCTACGGGCTGATCCGCTACGGCGTCGCCCCGGACCACCCCCGGATCAAGGGGATCGTCAACGCGCTCCACAAGGTCCTGGACCGCGGCGACATCCGGTTCCTGGGCAACGTAACCTACGGCCGGGACCTCACGCTGCACGATTTCCGCGCCTTCTACGACGCCGTCATCTTCTCCACCGGCGCCATCAAAGACGCGGACCTGAACATCCCGGGCATCGATCTGGCGGGATCGTTCGGCGGGGCCGATTTCGTTTCCTGGTACGACGGCCACCCGGACGTCCCGCGGGAGTGGCCGCTGGAAGCCAAGGAGATCGCCGTCATCGGTAATGGCAACGTGGCCCTGGACGTGGCCCGGATGCTGGTGAAGCACCCCGAGGAACTGCTGACCACCGAAATCCCGGACAACGTCTACCAGGGCCTGAAGGCGTCACCTGTCACGGACGTGCACGTCTTTGGCCGCCGCGGCCCGGCGCAGGTGAAGTTCACGCCACTGGAACTTCGCGAGCTCAGCCACATGCATGACGTGGACATCGTGCTCTACCCCGAAGACTTCGAGTTCGATGAAGCATCCGACGAAGCAATCCGCAGCAACAACCAGATCAAGACCATGGTGAACACCCTCACCAACTGGCTGGTGGAGGAACACGCTGAGTCCGAGCACCCCTCCTCGCGCCGCCTGCACCTGCACTTCCTGCATAACCCCGTTGAGATTTACGACGACGGCGGCTCGGGCAAGGTGGGCGGGATCAAGTTCGAGCGCATGCAGCTGGACGGCACGGGCAACGCCAAGGGAACGGGCGAGTTCATCGACTACCCCGTGCAGGCGGTTTACCGCGCCATCGGCTACCACGGCTCCGCCCTGGACGAGCTGGAGTACGACGCCGAGCGCGGCGTTATCCCCAACGAGGGAGGCCGGGTGCTGGACGCGGAGGGCAAACCCGTGCCGGGGATCTACGCCACCGGCTGGATCAAGCGCGGGCCGGTGGGCCTGATCGGCCACACCAAGGGTGATGCGCTGGAAACCATCGGGTTCCTGCTCGAGGACCGGCTCACCCTGCCTCCCGCCCGGAACCCCGACCCGCGGGCAATCATCGATCTGCTGGAAGAGCGCGGAATGGAATACACCACCTGGGAAGGCTGGAACAAGCTCGACGCCCACGAAGCCGGCCTCGGTGCAGCCTGGACCGGCCCGCAGGGCTCCGACCATGTGGTGCGTGAACGCATCAAGGTGGTGCCGCGCGAGGAGATGATCCGCATCTCCCGCGCATGACCCCCGGAGTTAGGGAGAAGCCGGGTCCTCATCACCCTCCTGGCCCTGGCATCTGACCCAAACTTACTGTTGGGTAGGGGGAGGAGGGCCGCGCTAGAATGGCCACCACCCTTGGCCGGCATTGTGGCGCCGTGCCTGCAGGCAGCACAGGAGTTCGATGAGGAACCTGATTCAGGCGGAGCCGGTGCAGCGCTGTGCCCTTGCGGCCCATGAAAACCTCGACGGCGGCGGCATGTCCGATGCCGCCAGCGGACTCCGCCCCCTCATCCGCGAATCCTGGCAGCGCTCCGCCGGCTTCAACGCAAACCCGGACAACCCTGCTGCACCGCTGGCCATCGACCGGGACGAGCTGGAGGACTACCGCCGGCAGCACCCGTTGGCCGCCATCATGCCGGTCATCAACAAGCTCCTGGTCCAGCCCAGCCACGACAGCGGACTGCTGGTGGCGGTAGGGGATGAGGTGGGCCGGTTGCTCTGGGTTGATGGTGATCCTGCCCTGCAGAGAAGGGCCGAGGGCATGATGTTCGTTCCCGGCGCCGACTGGTCCGAGGCCACCGTTGGCACCAGCGCACCCGGAACCGCCCTCGCCCTGGGCCGCGGCATCCAGATCTCAGGACCGGAGCACTACCAGCGGGCCGTCCATGCCTGGAGCTGCACGGCCGTCCCCTTCCACGACCCGGATTCCGGCGCACTGCTCGGAGTCGTGGACATTACCGGCACTTCCACTGCGGTGGCACCCCACACGCTGTCCCTCGTGGAGGCAACCGTGGCTGCCGCGCAGGCACAGCTGCGCATTGAACGTCTTCAGCGCGCCTCGGAGCGTGCCGCCATGCCCGCGCGACGGCGTCCGGAGCATGCCGCCTCCCACGCACCGGGGGCCGGTGCCAAGATAAGCAGCCTCTACCGGAACAGCCTGCAGCTGCTGGGCCGCGACCACGCGCTGCTCAGTCTGCGTGGCAGGACCGTTGCACTTTCCGCCCGGCACAGCGAGATCCTCACACTGCTGAGCACCCACTCCGATGGTCTCAGCGCCGGGGAGCTCAACCTCCTGCTCTATCCCGGGGACGGCTCCACCATCACTCTCAGGGCTGAAATGGTGCGCCTGCGGAAGGTCCTTCAGCAACTCGATCCGGACGCTGTTCCGGGTTCCCGGCCTTACCGGCTTCCCCTGGACCTCGTCCCGGACAGCGCCCAGGTGCTGAGCTGCCTGCAGCGCGGCGCCCACCGCATCGCCCTGGAAATTTACCGCGGCGCCGTTCTGCCCCGCTCTGAGGCGCCCGGCATCATCGAGCTGCGGAACAAGGTTTCCTCGCTGCTGCGGGAAGCAGTACTGACGGACGGCAGCGCCGAGTCGCTGCTCCGGTACGCAGCGCTCCCGGAGGCAAGGAACGACGTCGGCATCCGCCGCGCCGCGCTCCGCCTCCTTCCGGCCCGCTCACCCAAGCGCGCCGCCGTCGTCGCGGACCTGGAACGGCTGGAAGCAGAGCTCCACGCCTAAATGGCACTGGATGCAACCTTGCTGCAACCTTCCCGCTCCTACGCTGGCTCCAACGGCGAAAGCCTGGTTTGCACAGCAAAGGAGCTAGCAATGACTGTTTACGCACAGCCCGGTACCGAGGGCTCGAAGGTCACGTTCAAGGACCGCTACGAGAACTGGATCGGCGGGGAATGGGTGGCCCCGGTGAAGGGCCAGTACTTTGAAAACATCACACCGGTAACGGGCAAGGCCTTCTGTGAGGTGGCCCGCGGCACGGCCGAGGACATCGAGCTGGCACTGGATGCAGCGCATAAGGCAGCACCCTCGTGGGGCAAAACCTCTGTGGCCGAGCGCGCGGCGATCCTGAACAAGATCGCGGACAGGATCGACGGCAACCTTGAGATGCTCGCCGTTGCTGAGTCCTGGGACAACGGCAAGCCCATCCGCGAGACCCTCAACGCCGATCTTCCGCTCGCGGCCGACCACTTCCGCTACTTTGCCTCGGCCGTACGCGCCCAGGAGGGCAGGCTGTCCCAGCTTGATGACGACACCACTGCCTACCACTTCCACGAACCGCTCGGGGTCGTAGGGCAGATCATCCCCTGGAACTTCCCAATCCTGATGGCAGTGTGGAAGCTGGCTCCGGCGCTCGCCGCCGGCAACGCCGTGGTGCTCAAGCCCGCTGAGCAGACGCCGTCGTCCATTCTGGTCCTGATGGAGCTCATCGGCGACCTTCTTCCCGCGGGTGTGGTCAACGTGGTCAACGGCTTCGGTGTGGAGGCCGGCAAGCCGCTGGCATCCAGCCCCCGGATCCGCAAGATCGCATTCACCGGGGAAACCACCACAGGCCGCCTCATCAGCCAGTACGCCAGCCAGAACCTGATTCCTGTCACCCTGGAACTGGGTGGCAAGAGCCCGAACATTTTCTTCAACGACGTCGCCCAGGACAACGACGCGTTTTACGACAAGGCCCAGGAGGGCTTCGCGCTGTTCGCCTTCAACCAGGGCGAGGTGTGCACCTGCCCGTCCCGCGCGCTGGTGCAGGAGGACATCTATGAATCCTTTATGGCCGACGCGATTGCCCGGGTCGAGAAGATGGTCCAGGGCAACCCGCTGGACACCGACACCCAGGTGGGCGCCCAGGCCTCAAACGACCAGCTCGAAAAGATCCTCTCCTACATCGACATCGGCAAGCAGGAGGGCGCCAAGGTGCTGACCGGCGGCGGCCGGGCAGAACTGCCAGGCGACCTGGCAGGCGGCTACTACGTCCAGCCCACGGTGTTCGAAGGCCATAACAAGATGCGGATTTTCCAGGAGGAGATTTTTGGCCCGGTGGTGGCCGTGACCAAATTCAGCGATTACAACGACGCCATGGGACTGGCCAACGACACCCTCTACGGGCTGGGTGCCGGCGTCTGGTCCCGCAACGGCAATGTTGCCTACCGCGCCGGCCGCGAAATCCAGGCCGGCCGCGTCTGGGTCAACAACTACCACGCCTACCCGGCCGGCGCCGCCTTCGGCGGCTACAAGTCCTCCGGCATCGGACGTGAGAACCACGCGATGATGCTGGACCACTACCAGCAGACCAAGAATCTGCTGGTCAGCTACAACGAAAACAAGCTCGGTTTTTTCTAGGCCATGGCTGCGGAAAGTGTTATCGAAGCCGCGGCGGCGTTGCCCGGGGAGGACTTTTCCCGGGTGGCCCTCGTGCCGGCGGCCGCGGAGCTTCTGCGAAAGCTTTGGCTTCAGCATGGACCGCTGATGTTCCACCAGTCCGGCGGGTGCTGCGACGGTTCTTCGCCCATGTGTTACCCGAAGGGCGACTTCCTGACCGGTGACTCCGACGTCCTCCTGGGCGTGTTCGATGTTTCCACTGGGCCCGAGCCCCAACTCCTGGAGTTTTGGATGTCCCGGGAGCAGTTCAACTACTGGAGTCACACGCATCTGACAGTAGATGTCGTGCCGGGGCGGGGCAGCGGTTTTTCGGTGGAAGCGCCGGAAGGCAAGCGGTTCCTCATCCGGTCCCGGCTGATGGACTGGCCTGCCTGACTATTCGGACTAAAAGCGCTTGAGGCCCTCTCTATGGAGGGTCTCAAGTGCTCTTGGCAGAACATGGTTCGGCAGGAGTGCGTCTCACCATCCGGAACCATTGGGACCGGCCAGTGGATGGACACTATCGTTGATAGGTCTGTTTCCATCAGAAATCAGGATAGTGATCCCCTTATGAACCTCCTCCGGACCAAATCCATCGAGCAGTCCATGGCTGACGCCGATGAGCCCGGACGCAAGCTCAAGCGCTCCCTCAGCACCTGGGACCTCATGATCATGGGCGTCGCCGTTGCCGTCGGCGCCGGTATCTTCTCGGTCGGCGCCAAGGCAGCAGCCAACTTCTCCGGCCCCGCCGTCACGCTGTCCTTCGCGATCGCCGCCATTACCTGCGCCCTTGCCATCATGTGCTACGCCGAATTTGCCACCGCCATTCCCGTGGCAGGCTCCGCGTATGTATTCACTTACGCCACGATGGGCGAACTCCTCGCCTGGATCATTGGCTGGAACCTGATCCTTGAGCTCTTTACCGCGGCCGCCGTCATCGCCAAGTACTGGGGCATCTACCTCAGCAAGGTCTTCGCGCTGATGGGCGCCGACATCCCCGCGGCAGTCTCACTCGGCGGTGTGGACCTTTACTGGGGTGCTTTCCTGATCGTTGCCGTGTTTACGGTGCTGCTGGTGCTGGGCACCAAGCTGTCCGCCCGTGTGGGCAACATCTTCACCCTGATCAAGATCGGTGTGGTCCTCTTCGTCATCGTGGTGGGCTTCACCTACGTGAAGTTTGAAAACTACAGCCCGTTCATCCCGGCAGCTGAGCCAACCGGCGGCACCGGCACCGCCGATGTCCTGAAGCAGTCGTTCTTCGGCTTCCTCACCGGAGCAGCCCCGGCACAGTACGGCACCCTCGGCATCTTCGCCGGCGCTGCCCTGGTGTTCTTCGCCTTTATCGGCTTCGACGTGGTGGCCACCTCTGCTGAGGAAGTCAAGAACCCGCAGAAGACCCTGCCGCGCGGTATCTTCGGCGGCCTCGCCCTGGTGACGCTGCTCTACATCCTGGTTTCCCTGGCGCTGACCGGCATGGTTTCCTACACCCAGCTGGCGGAGGCAGAGAGCCCGACCCTGACCACCGCATTCGAAGCAGTGGGTGACACGTCCGCGGCCAAGGTCATCGCGTTCGGATCCCTGGTAGGCCTGACCACCGTGATCATGGTGCTCCTCATGGGCCTGTCCCGCGTAGTGCTTGCCATGAGCCGTGACGGCCTCCTGCCGCGTGCACTGTCCAGGACCAGCGAGAAGCGTTCAACGCCGGTGCGTCTCCAGATCATCTGCGGCGCCGCTGTTGCGCTGGTAGCAGGCCTGACCAATGTGGACCTGCTGGAGGAAATGATCAACATCGGTACGCTGTCCGCCTTTGTGGTGGTGAGCCTTGGCATCCTCGTGCTGCGCAAGAAGCGCCCGGACCTGAAGCCGGCTTTCCGCGTCCCCTTCGGCAAGGTCCTGCCGATTGTTTCCGCCCTGCTGTGCCTCTACCTGATGACCAACCTGGCCGTGGAGACCTGGATCTTCTTTGCCATCTGGCTGGCCATCGGTTTGGCCATCTACTTCGCCTACGGCCAGCGCCACTCCCGGCTGAACGAGCGGTTCCAGGAAGCGAATACCGCCGTCAATGGTGCTTCCGTTGCTGCCGGCAGGAACGACGAGGACGAACTGACCCGCGCCTGACACCCTCCGAACTGCTTGCCTGAATGCAGAACCGCCCGCTGATCTTTGGACAGCGGGCGGTTTTCGTTTTGCAGAAGCCGGAATTACACGTGCAGCCGGAGAGACTTTGGAGTTCAATGAGTGGACCGAAGGTCGGCCAAGGGGGCACTAAGGGAGTGGGCGGTATGCAGGTGGCGATGGAAGCGGTAGCCAGGGCTTTTTCGAGCCATCGGTTCGAAGATGCCGTGCCCCAGCTGGACAACGACATCATCTGGGAGCTTGTGGGCGGTGAAGCCCTTACCGGAAAGCCCGCCGTTATGGACGTCTGCACATCCCTGGCACGGGATCTCAGGGGCGTCCAGACCACCTTCGACACGTTCAGGGTGATAGAGGCTTCATCGAGTGTGGTGGTGGACAGCGTCGCGAGCTATGTCTCAGGCGATGGCAGCGTCAGCCGGGTGGCGTCCTGCGACATCTATGACTTCGTGGACGGGCGGGTGGTCCGGATCCGTTCCTACAACGTGGAACTGGCCAGCACCATGTGAAAGCTTAGGGCGCGGCGTACCGGCCCACCCATTCCACCAACGGCCGCAGCTCATCCCACAACGCTCCAATTTCCTGCACTGCTTCCGGTGTCTCCAGCCAGGCAGGCTGTCCGAGGTTCACGCTTGCCGCTAGCGACTTTTGCTTCAGCAGCGCGCCCCGGGGATGGTCCCGGGGATACCCGCGCGGTACGGTTTTGAGCCGTTCTCCTTCCACCACAAAACCGGCAGCACTGACGGCATCCACAATGTGCCGGAGTGCTTCGCCCGTTCCTGACGCATCCACAGAGTTCCGGTATCTCGCCAGTTGCGCGGGCGTGTGGGAGTGGTAGCCTCCGCTGACCAGGAGCCCGTCCGCGCTGATTTGGAGGTAGTAGCCCATCCCTTCCTGATTGGATGCAAAAGCACCCTGTGCAGTTTTGTAAGGCGACTTGTCCTGGGAGAAGCGGACGTCCCTGTTGGCCCGGAAAACCCGGCCGGGGCCAAAGCGGGGCTCCAGCTCCGCGAGGAGGAGCGTGAGCGGTTCCCGGACCAGCTCCTGGTACCTGTCCTTGTACTCCAGCCACCACTCGCGGTTGTTGTTGTCCTGAAGCTCTTTGTAGAACTCGAAGGCGCCGGCAGGTATGCCCTGGAAAGTTGTCATGCGTCGATCCTAGGGAGGGCTGCGAGTGGTGACCACGGCTCGGGCGGCTATGTGGAAAGCACCGGATTTGTGGAAAAAGCCAAAAGACCACCCCGCCACGGAAACCGTGACGGGGTGGTCTTGAAAAAGCTCACCAGGCAGCTGGATCAGCCGATCTTGTTGGCAGCCTCTGCATCGGAGGACGGAGCCGACGCGACAGCAATGGCGCCGAGGTTGGCGCGCAGCTTGGCGCCGAGTTCGGCGTCAACGTTGGTCCAGTACTGGATGGCGCGCTCCTTGATGCCGGGGCTCTTGACGCCGCCCACGGCACCGGTGATGGTCTCCAGGAAGCGGGCCTTGCTGGCTTCGTCGTACACCTCGCGGTACAGCGTGCCGGCCTGGATGAAGTCGCTGTCCTCGGTGTGGAGGGAGTGCGCGGCAAGGGTCAGCTCGCCGTCGTTCTCCCAGCCGCCTGCCGGGTTCTGCGGCTCAACTGCAGCCGGTCCGCCCACCGAGTTGGGGGCGTAAACCGGGACGGACGGGGCGTTGAAGTGGTAACGCCCGGCGCCGTCCTGGCTGTAGTTGTTGACCTGGTTCTTCGGCTGGTTCACCGGGATCTGGGCGTGGTTGGTGCCCACGCGGTAGCGGTGCGCGTCAGCGTAGGAGAAGATGCGGGCCTGCAGCATCTTGTCCGGGGAAGCCGCAATGCCCGGCACGAAGTTCGACGGCGCGAAGGTGGCCTGCTCGATCTGCGCGAAGTAGTTCTCCGGGTTCCGGTTCAGCTCCATGGTGCCCACCTTGATCAGCGGGTAGTCGCCGTGCGGCCACACCTTGGTCAGGTCGAACGGGTTGAAGCGGTAGGTCTTGGCGTCCTCGTACGGCATGACCTGCACGTGCAGGTCCCAGGACGGGAAGTTCCCGGCTTCGATGTTTTCGGACAGGTCGCGGATGTAGAAGTCCGCGTCCGAGCCGGCCAGCTGCTCTGCCTGCTCGCTGCTCATGGAGTTCACGCCCTGGTTGGACTTGAAGTGGTACTTGACCCAGAAACGCTCGCCCTCGGCATTGATCCACTGGTAGGTGTGGGAGCCGTAGCCCTGCATCTCACGCCAGGAGGCGGGCAGGCCGCGGTCGCCCATGAGCCAGGTGACCTGGTGTGCGGATTCGGGGGACAGGGTCCAGAAGTCCCACTGCATGTCGGCGTCGCGCAGGTGGGTACCCGGAAGGCGCTTCTGGGAGTGGATGAAGTCCGGGAACTTGATGCCGTCGCGGATGAAGAACACCGGGGTGTTGTTGCCCACGAGGTCGTAGTTGCCCTCGGTGGTGTAGAACTTCACGGCGAAACCGCGGGGATCACGCCAGGTGTCCGGGGAGCCGTTTTCGCCGGCGACGGAGGAGAAGCGGATCAGCATCTCGGTTTCGGCGCCGGGCTGGAGGAAGGCTGCCTTCGTGTACTTGGACACGTCCTCGGTGGTCTTGAACGTACCGAATGCACCGCCGCCCTTGGCGTGCACTACGCGCTCCGGAACCCGCTCGCGGTTGAACTGGGCGAGCTTTTCCACCAGGTAGTGGTCAGTCAGGATGATCGCACCGTCGGCGCCAGTCGACTTCGAGTGGGCGTCGGACGTTACGGGTGCACCTGACTGGGTTGTTGAAATGGCAGTCATTGTTCTCCTATTTCTGTGTTTCTTGTGACAAACGATTGGAAGGAAGTTGTTGGGACTGCTGGCAGTCCTGGCAGATGCCCTGGTACATGACATCGGCGATCTGGATGGTCATCGGCTTGGCGTTCTCGTCCCAGTGCGGTGTGAGGCAGGGAGCGTGGCCCACTGCGCAGTCAACGTCCTCCACGCGGCCGCAGCTGATGCAGATGGCGTGGTGGTGGTTGTCGCCCACGCGGGTTTCGTAGAGCGCGGGTGAGTGCGGGGGTTCGAACCTGCGAAGCATGTGCAGGTCCGTCAGGTCTCCCAGCACCACGTATACGGACTGTGCCGTCAGTTCAGGGAGCTCAGCGCGGGCAGCAGAAAGGATGCTTTCGGCAGGGGAGTGCGGGTGGCGTTCGACGGCGGCGAGGACGGCCAGCCGCTGCTTTGTCACCCTGCGGCCATGGGCGCGCAGGGCGTTGGCCCAGGCCTCGTGGCCGTCGAAGTTCTCCGTCATGACACCATTCAAGCACTTATTATGAACATCTCACAATAAGGCTCAGCTAACCTTCCTCCCGGTGCGCAAAGAGGCCGGCGCAACCCGTATTCAGGGTGCGCCGGCCTCCTGGTGGAGCGGCTGTACTTTGCGCGTCGGAAACGACGGCGCGGCTAGCTGCGGAAGTTAACGAACTGCAGGTCGGCCTCGTCAAAGTCCTTCAGCAGCGCCATGGTGGCCTGCAGGTCATCGCGGGACTTGGACGTCACACGCAGTTCGTCGCCCTGGATCTGGGACTTCACGGACTTGGGGGCTTCGTCACGGATCAGCTTGTTGATCTTCTTCGCCAGGTCCTGGGCAATACCTTCCTTAATGGAAGCCTCAAGGCGGAACTCCTTGCCGGAGGCGTAGGGCTCCCCGGTGTCCAGCGACTTCAGGGAGATGCCGCGCCGGATCAGCTTCGACTGCAGCACATCCAGTACCGCCAGGACGCGCTCCTCAGAATTGGCCTTCATGAGGATCTTTTCGCCGCTGAAATCCACCTCAGCGCCTACACCCTTGAAGTCGTAGCGCTGGGCCAGTTCCTTTTGTGCCTGGTTAAGGGCGTTGGCCACTTCCTGCTTGTCCACTTTGCTTACGACGTCGAACGTTGACTCGCCTGCCATGACTCTCCTTGCACTGGTGGGAGCCCCGTCGGCGGACGGGGCCTGGTGGGCTGGATTCAAGCGTAATACGGATGCTCCCGCTGGGGGTGCGGTATTCACAGTTCCCTCCCAGCGCACGCCCCGGGGGAACGAAGGGGGCCCGGGCACAGTTGAAAGGGTTGGAAAGCTGCACGAAAGGAACACGATGCACCGCAAGGCTGCGCAATATGTCACACGAACCAGCTCGGCGGCGGCCGGCGCCGTGGCCACCGCAGCAACGTCCGTGGCGGCAGCGGCGGTGGCAGCCTCCATTATCTTCAGCCCTGTGGCGGACGCCGCATCCCGGATGGAGGGTGTCAGAGAGGACCTTCTCCGCGCCGTCCAGCTGAACCAGATCACCGAGGAGCAGGCGGTGAAGTTCGAGGCCCGCCTGGCCGGGCGGATTCTGGGTGAAGCCTGACGCGTCCGGCCACCGCCATACCTCGAGGATGGACCCGCTAAAACCGCGCTTTTTTTGGCCGTGGTGCGCCGATTCGATTCTTCGGCGGAAGTTCTGTAAAGTTGTCTTGCCCGCGGTTACTGGAAGCGGAACGGCCCGGAAACGGACGTTCCACGGACTGCAGCCGGGGGTGATCTTCTTTTGAAGTTCGGCAGATTACCCGAGCGGCCAAAGGGGGCTGACTGTAAATCAGCTGGCAACGCCTACGGGGGTTCGAATCCCTCATCTGCCACCCAAGGAAAAGCCTCCGGAACCCCAGGTTCCGGAGGCTTTTCCGTGTCCCGCAAAGAGTCTGCATCCACGCCTTTACAACCAGCCGACCGCCGTCGACACGGGCCGTCCCCGGGCGTAGGCTGACAGCATCGGCGCATGCGCCCGATGCCCTGCGTCGATTAGGAAATCGATAAAGGAGGATCAATGAGTGCCGTACGTGAATTCATGACGACGGACGCACAGTGTATTAAGGAAAACCAGACCCTCGCCGACGCCGCCCTCATGATGCTGGATCTGGACTGCGGGTCGCTGCCGATCTGCGGTGACGACGGCAAGCTGAGGGGCATGATCACCGACCGCGACATCGTGCTCAAGTGCGTAGCCGCCGGGCGCGATCCCCGCGAAATGATGGCCCGTGACCTGGCCACTGGCCGGCCCTACTGGGTGGATGCCGACGCGAATGTTGATGCCGCCATCGAAATGATGGAAAAGTACCAGGTCCGGCGGCTTCCGGTTATCGCGGACCACAAGTTGGTGGGCATCATCAGCCAGGGAGACATCGCCCGCAACTACTCCGAACAGCGTGTGGGTGAGCTCGTGGAGCACATCTCGGAGCGCAAACGGATGAACGCCTAGCCCTGCTTCCCTGAGGGAATGTCCCGCAGAACCAACGCCACAGAGTTCGCTTCGTGGCGTTACTTTATGTCCATGCATGCGCCCCTGCCGCAGCCCAGACAAGCAACAGCCGCGGAAAGGCCCGGACGTCGGCCCAGTTTCAACCCGGCTAGTTCACCCCGGCTAGTTCAGTGCGATCAGGAGCATCTGGCTGGTCCCCGGAATGCAGGTCTGCAGGATGGCCCGCGGGAAACCACCGAACACTGCGATGACGTCATTGGTGGTTCCCGGGTTGGGTACCTGGCCCCTCGCGGTTGCTGTGTAGGTTCCGTAGCCCGGGATCTCTACCGTCTCACCCACCCCAATTCCGGAGAAGCGCCCCCAGCCCCCGCAGAAGTCGTGTTCGGTGATGAAAAGCGAGTAGCCGTCGTTCGGGGTGTAGTGGATGGGGCCGATGCAGGCGTCCACCATGGATTGCCCGCCGGCGCCGACCACGTAAATGGTTCGGATTGCCGGAGCAGCCGGAACCACCGGAACAGGAGCAACGGGTGCCGGCGCCACGGCCAGTGCCGGAGCGCTGGCCACGGCGGCTGCCCCCTCGGGTGTTGCAGGGGCTGGACCGGAAAGAATCAACGTCTGATCTGGCGGCTCAGGGGCTGGCGCGGGGGCGACAGCGGGCGGAACAGGAGGTGGCGCCTGCGCTTCCATTGCAGGGGGCACCGCCGCAGGTGCGGCCGCGGGAACGGCCGGCTGCTCCTGCCCGTCGCCGGAAGAGGTCCCGGAGGAATCGCCTTCGGCCGCAGCCTGGCCAGCCGCGTCAACGCGGGCGGCCGGTTCCGGCGTCCCGGCAACGGGGGCAGCCGCAGTCGAGTCCTGCAGCAGTGACGTGGCCGGGGCAGCGAGCGCACCGACTCCCACCGCCGCCACTACGGCGGCAGCGGCCATCCCGGCCCACAGCCTGTTCATGACGGTGGGCGGGGCAGCCGTCACGCCGGA
This sequence comes from Arthrobacter sp. sptzw42, assembly GCF_059089685.1. Lineage (NCBI taxonomy): Bacteria > Bacillati > Actinomycetota > Actinomycetes > Micrococcales > Micrococcaceae > Arthrobacter > Arthrobacter sp. sptzw42. The sequence goes on along the minus strand of NZ_JBNHEX010000004.1, from coordinate 30,840 downwards.
GCGGAAAGCGTTTGTGGTGAAACTGCGTCCTGGTGGTTCGGAGGTTTGAAACTTCGGCTGGTTCATGGGATAGCCCATCGGGGTTCGGTCCAGCCAGGCAGCTGCAGGCGCACGAAGCGAAGGCGGGACGGAGCGCGTGTGATGCGCCGGGGCGGTCCCCTTCCAGGCTGGCCGCCGTCGGCACAAGATGGAGTGTCCGCATACCCAGAAGATACGGAAGCTCCGCGAGGAGGCACTGCCATCCGGAAGCCACCCGGTGAACAGGCCAGCACATGTTCGGTCCTAGGATTCCCGAGTCTAGGAAGTGTGCATCCTGCGGGCACCAGTAGGAATTACCCGAATATCCTTGCCGGGTACTCGGGCGTTCAGCCCCGGATACTCAGTCTGATTCCGCCCACTTACCGGGCATCAGCCTGTGCTAGCGGCTGGGCTGGTCCTTCAGCGCAGCGACTTCCCGGCGAAGCGCAGCCAGTTCCGCCACGAGTTCTGCCAGCTCCGCCCGGACCGGCGCCTCAGCATCGGCCACGGCCTCAGCAGTGTCCTCCACACGCTGGACCAGCCAGGACGCGATGGAGGCCGTCACCACACCCAGGACGGCAATTCCGCTCATCATGAGGGCGGCTGCGACCATCCGCCCAATCGGTGTCACGGGGTACATGTCCCCGTAGCCCACGGTGGTGATGGTGGTCATGGCCCACCACAACGCGTCTCCAAAGGTAGTGATCCTGGCATCCGGGACAGTCTGTTCCACGTCAAGGACGGCGAGTGCGCCCACAAACACCAGCATCGCCGCAGACCCTGCCACATACGTGACCACGCGTCCCCGCAGCGTGTCCCCGAGCGTGCGGTGCAATACGGACAGCAGCGTCACCAGCCGGAGCAGGCGCAGCGGCCGGAAGAACGGCAGCACCACAATAAGCAGTTCATGCAGGTTCCGGAGAAACCAGCTGCCCCGGTCATCCGCCAGCCACAGGTTAACTAAGTAGTCCACGGCAAAGATACCCCAGGTCGCCCACATGACAGCCTCAAGCCAGAAGGCGCTACTGCCTTCGATGCGGCCCAGCACCTGCCATGCATACGCCGCCAGGAAGATGAGCGCCGTCACCGTGAGCGGCCAGTCCGCGAGGTCCCGGTAGCGATGTTGGGTCATGCAGGAAATCCTACGTGGGTCAGGCCGGGCGTCTTCGTGCTTGATCCCGCCCGACATTACCCGTAGGTAACATGATCGAATGCACCTGCTTCTGCGAACCCTCCTGCTGCTCTTCACCTCTTCCCGCCGCCCGCCGCTGACGGTTTGGGACAGTTCCTCGCTTCCGCTCAGGGTGCTGCCCACCGACATCGACATCGCCCTGCACGTCAACAACGGAATGTATCTTTCCCTGCTGGACCTGGGCCGGTTTGACCTGATGGCGCGAAGCGGAGTCTGGAAGCGGATGCGCCGCCGCGGGTGGGGCCCGGTGGTGGCCGCAGAAACCATCGCCTTCCGGAAGTCCCTTCAGCTGTGGCAGCAGTACACCATCGAAACACGCATCATCGGCCTGGACGCTAAGGCCATCTACTTCGAGCAGCGCATGGTAGCCGACGGCGAGATCTACGCCCGTGCCCACATCGCCACCCGCCTGGTCCACAAGGGCAGGCCGGTCAGCCAGGAGGAGATCCTGCGGGAGTTCGGCGGCCCGCCGTCGGACCTGGTGCTTCCGGATTGGGTACACGAGTGGCGAGCTTCCAGCGCACTGCCGGGAAGCCGGAGGCCTGCGCCGCACGTTTGGGGCTAGCCCTCCCGGGCAGAGCTCCAAGGTCTCCCCGGGTCCGCTGTGCAGGCCCGGTTATTCCCAATGACGCGGGGAGCGAACAAACGGCCGCGGCCGCGACATCCCGGGCGGCCGCGCGTACCGTTGACTCATGGCTACCGTTGACATCACAGGTGAACAGTTCGCGTCGATTATCGAGGGCAATGACATTGTCCTGGTGGACTTCTGGGCAGAATGGTGCGGCCCCTGCAAGCAGTTTGGGCCCACGTACTCCACCGTTTCCGAGAAGCACCCGGACGTCCTCTTCACGAAGGTGGACACGGAAGCGGAGCAGCAGCTCGCCGCCGAGGCAGGCATTTCCTCAATCCCCACCCTGATGGCTTTCCGCGAGAAGGTGCTGGTGTTCTCACAGCCCGGAGCCCTGAACGCACAGCAGCTGGAACAGGTGGTTGACGCCGTCAAGGCGCTGGACATGGACGAGGTCCATGCCCATGTAGCCCGCCAGCGGGAGGAAGCCGCTGCCGCGGCCGGCCCCCAGGACGGTACGCAGATTCCGGAAGCGTAAACATCCCCCACAACGTAGAAGCGGCGCCCTCCACGAGGAGGGCGCCGCTTCGCTTTAACCGCGTTTAGAAGAAGTTAGAGGCGTTCCAGCTTGACGGGCTCGGCCAGGAGCGCGCTCAGGGACTCGTTCAGGTCCTGCACCGCGATGCCGTTGGAGTGCTTGGTCAGGTCCTCCTCCGACGCCCACTGTTCGGTGAGGACCAGTTTTTCCTCCGTTGCTTCAGTAAGCTCGTAGCGGATGCAGCCCGGCTCGTTCACCACCTCGTCGATGGCGATTTCCAGAGCCAGCTTCACACGGTAAAACTCGCCGTCATTGGGGATGAACGTTGCCTGCAGGTCAATAGGTGAACTCATGGATTTCACAATACCGGCCCCTGCCCGCGTGCCCTTTACTGTTGACGCAGGCCCGCCGGACTGTTGCGCCACTAATCGATTCTCCTGCCGGTATCAGCCGTTCGTCCTGGCCGGATCAGTGCCGGCGGTGGTCCTGAATGGTCATCCTGGGTCCGAAGGTGGGTTTGCGGAAGCCGCTGCTCTGGATCATCCGCACCACGCGCTGGCGGTGCCCGTGCCACGGGGCGAGGAGGCGGAGCATGCCGGCGTCGTCCGTCCGCCGTCCCGTCAACGCGGCCCCTACATAGGCGGCGAGGTGGTAGTCGCCCACCGAGATGGAGTCAGGGCAGCCGTGGGTGCGCTGCACCACCTCCGCCGCCGTCCAGATGCCGATGCCGGGGATGGTCTGCAACTTCGCCGCCGCTTCCAGCGCAGGCAGCGCTGCCAGCCGTTCAAGCGCGACGGCGGAGCGGAGCGCCCGCATCACGGTTGCAGAGCGCTGCGGCCCTACTCCGGCCCGGTGCCACTCCCAGCTCGGCACCTGCAGCCATTGGGTGGCGGTGGGTGCCAGCAGGAGCCCGGCAGGAGCCAGCGATCCGGCCGTGGGAGCGGGGGAGCCGTATCGGTGTATCAGGTACCGGTAGGCCCGGCGTGCCTCAATTACTGTCACTTTTTGTTCCAGGATGATCGGCACGAGCTGGTCCACCATCCGACCGGTGGATGGGAGCCGCAGGGCCAGGCTGCGCCGCCGCGCTTCCCGCACCATGCGGGGAAGTGTGGCGTGGAATGACGGCTCGTCAAATCCCTGCCAGTCGTCCTCCGCCCCCAGGAGCCGCGGGACAGACGCCAGGGCTGCGCCGGCGCCCGGACCCCACGCCTGCACGTCCACCCGGTGCTCCAGCCCGGCGCTGCCCGCCCCGCTGAACCTCACGGTGGCCGGGCCCTCTTCCGTGGTGAAGGCATTCCAGATAACGCTGCCCTGGACACTGAAGGATGGATCGCTGTTGCCGCGCAGGAGCGGGCTGAGAGTCCGCGCCAGGTCATAGGGGCCACCCGGATACCACCGGAGCGAGGCGTCCGCCGCGGCCGCCAGCCGCGGGGGTGCCTCTGCGATTGTCATGCAGCAATCGTCCCACGACGGGGTGACAAAACACCCGCAGGGCTGGAACGGCGTCGGACGTTCCGGGCCCTTATCCAGCACGCATCCGGAGACTAGAATTCTGCCTGTGGTGCGGAAAACACTGCAACCGGAAGCTCGAAAAACCAGGAGGAAACGATGGGTGGAGTCGTGCACTTCGAAATTCCCGCGGATGATCAGGAGCGGGCCAGAAGCTTCTACAAGGAGGCCCTCGGCTGGCGGATCGACCCCGTCCCGGGCATGGATTACAACATGGTGGTCACCACGCCCATGGACGAGTCCACCGGACAACCCACGGAAGCGGGGGCGATCAACGGCGGCATGATGGCGCGGGAGGCTGACCTGTCCAGTCCCGTCATTACCGTGGACGTGGAGGACATTGAGGCTACCTTGAAGACGGTGGAGTCTCTGGGCGGCGCGGTGGTAAGGCCGAAGGAAACCATCCCGGGCATGGGCTCCTTCGCATACTTCAAGGACACCGAAGGCAACGTCATGGGCCTTTGGGAAAACCTTCCCGCGGACCAGCAGGCGCAGGCTGCCGGGTAGGGGACAGGGCCTGTGAAAGCGGTAGCTTTGTACTCATGAAGTACGCCCAGTCCATCCTGGACCTCATCGGCAACACCCCGCTCATCAAGCTCAACCACGTTACTGAGGGCATCAAAGCCACAGTCCTGGTCAAGCTGGAGTACCTAAACCCCGGCGGATCCATCAAGGACCGCATCGCGGCCAAGATGATTGAAGACGCCGAGCGGGAGGGCAAGCTGCAGCCTGGCGGAACCATTGTTGAGCCCACGTCCGGCAACACCGGCGTGGGCTTGGCGCTGGTTGCACAGCAAAAAGGCTACAAGTGCATTTTTGTTGTGCCGGACAAGGTGGGCGAGGACAAGCGGGCCGTCCTGCAGGCCTACGGAGCCGAAGTGGTGGTGACACCCACTGCCGTCCCGCCGGACAGCCCGCAAAGCTACTACGGTGTCTCGGACCGGCTGGTCCGGGAGACACCTGGCGCCTACAAGCCGGACCAGTTCTCCAACCCCGCCGCCCCCGGCAGCCACTACCAGACCACCGGGCCGGAGATCTGGCGGGATACGGACGGCCTGGTCACCCACTGCGTTATCGGCGCCGGTACCGGCGGAACCATCACCGGTGCGGGCCGCTACCTCAAGGAGGTCTCGGCTGACCGGCCGGAGTCCGACGGCGGGCTGGTCCGGATCATCGGTGCCGACCCCGAGGGTTCGGTCTACTCCGGCGGCACCGGACGCCCCTACTTCGTTGAAGGCGTGGGGGAGGACATGTGGCCGGCGAACTATGACAAGTCCATCCCGGACCAGGTCATCGCCGTCTCCGACGCCGACTCGTTCGCCATGACGCGCCGGCTTGCCCGCGAGGAAGGCCTGCTGGTGGGCGGATCCTCGGGCATGGCTGTGGTGGCCGCGCTGCAGGCGGCGCGGGACCTGCCGGAGTCCGCCGTCGTCGTCGTCATCCTTCCCGACTCAGGCCGCGGCTACCTGGCGAAAATCTTCAACGACCAGTGGATGCGGTCCTACGGCTTCCTGTCCGGCGGTGAAGAGACGTCCGTGGGCGAGGTCATCAGTTCCAAGAACGGCGAACTGCCGGACCTGGTACACATCCACCCCAACGAGTCCGTCCGCGATGTCATCAACATCATGAACGAGTTCGGGGTCAGCCACATCCCGGTGCTGTCGCAGGAACCGCCGGTCGTGATGGGCGAGGTCCTGGGCGCGGTGGACGAACGCACCCTGACCGCCAAGCTCTTCCGCGGCGAAGCCAGGCTGACGGACAAGATCTCCGAGCACATGGGCCCCAAACTGCCTGTCATCGGTTCACTCGAAACCATCTCGGCCGCCCGCGAGCTGCTCTCGGACGTGGACACCGTCATGGTCACGTTCGTCGGTGCGCCGGTGGGCATCCTCACCCGCCACGACCTCCTGGCCTACCTCAGCAACTGACCTGCTTCCCCCAACAGAAGGAGCATCATGTCCGCCTCCCAGAACCAAGGTTTTAATACCCGCGCCGTGCACGCGGGGCAGGATTTCGAGCCGCGCACCGGCGCGGTGGTGCCTCCCGTGCATTTCGCCACCACCTATGCGCAGGACGGCATCGGGGGACTCCGGGACGGGTATGAGTACGGCCGCGGGGGCAACCCCACCCGCGACGCCCTGCAGGAGCAGCTGGCCGCGCTGGAACTGGGCACCCACGCCTACAGCTTCGGCTCGGGCCTCGCGGCGGAAGACGGGCTGATCCGCGCCTTGACCCGCCCGGGTGACCACATTGTGCTCGGCAACGATGCCTACGGCGGAACCTACCGGCTCATCAGCCGTGTGCTGGGTCCCTGGGGAATCGGCAACACCCCGGTGGATATGGCGAACCTGGACACCGTGCGGCAGGCTGTCGCCGCCAACAACACCCGGCTCCTGTGGGTGGAGACACCGTCCAACCCGCTGATGAAGATCACCGACATCGCCGCGCTCGCCGGGATCGCGCACGACGCCGGGGCCCTCCTGGTCGTCGACAACACCTTTGCATCCCCCTACCTGCAGACCCCGCTCGCCCTGGGTGCCGACGTCGTCGTTCACTCCACCACCAAGTACATCGGCGGGCACTCCGACGTGGTGGGCGGCGCCGTGGTGGTCAAGGATGCCGAACTGGCCGAGAAGATCGGCTTCGTCCAGTTCGCCGTCGGGGCAGTTTCCGGCCCCATGGATGCTTTCCTCACCACCCGCGGCCTGAAGACTCTGGGCGTGCGGATGGACCGGCACAGCCTGAACGGCCAGGCCGTGGCCGAATGGCTGCTGGACCGGGCCGAAGTGGAAGCCGTCCTGTATCCGGGCCTGCCCGGCCACCCTGGGCACGAGCTGGCGAAGAAGCAGATGCGGCAGTTCGGCGGCATGGTGTCCGTACAGTTCAAGGGCGGCGAGGCGGCCGCGCGCAAGGTGGCTGAATCCACCAAAGTGTTCATGCTCGCGGAGTCCCTGGGCGGCATTGAATCGCTGATGAACTACCCGTCGGAGATGACCCATGCCTCGGTCAAGGGCACCGAACTGGCGGTTCCGGTCAACCTGCTCCGCCTGTCCTGCGGGATTGAGGACGTGGAGGACCTGATCGCGGACCTGGAACAGGCCTTCACCTCACTTCCTTAGGGGGTCTTCGGCGGGATGCTGGCTATCTTTAAGAAAGCCAGCTACGGTTTTGCCATGGCACTTCGATCCGACTGGTCCGGGCAAAACTGCAGCATCGCCCGCGGCGTTGACATCCTGGGCGACCCCTGGGCCATCCTTGTCCTCCGGGAGCTTTTCTTCGGCAACGGCCGCTTCGACGCCATCAGGTCGCGGCTGAAGGTGGCGGACTCTGTGCTCACCAAGCGCCTGGCAGGCTTGACCGCGGCAGGGCTGCTGGCGAAAAGGCCGTACGACGACGGCGGGCGCACACGCCAGGAATACGTCCTCACCCCCATGGGCGAGGACGCCCTCCCGGTCCTGAATGCGCTGACGCTCTGGGCAGAAAAGCATCTGGCCGCACCCTCGGACAAGGCCCACCTCTTTGTCATTCACTCAACCTGCGGCAAAAGGACCGGCTCAGCCGATACCTGCACCGAATGCGGTGAGCGGCTGACGGCGGCCAGCACGAGCTGGCACAGCCAGGCGAGGTCGGAACGTCCCATCGCGCTTTCCACCGCTGCACCCCGGAAAGGAGCCGCGGCGTGAGCACTGTCCCCGATGAAGCAGCAGTGCCCGATGAACAGGAAGCGCCCGCAGCCCGGCCGGAGGGGTGGCCCGGGCGCCGCTTCCATCCCGCGTGGATTGTTGCCGCCGTCGCCTTCCTCGCCCTGGTGGGTGCCGCCGGCTTCCGCGCCGCGCCCGGTGTCCTCATGGTGCCGCTCCAGCAGGAGTTTGGCTGGTCCACCACCGTTCTGTCCGGGGCGGTCAGCATCAACCTGGTTCTCTTCGGACTCACGGCACCCTTTGCCGCTGCGCTGATGGAACGCTTCGGCATCCGGAAAGTCACGGCAACGGCACTGGTGCTGATCGGTCTGGGAAGCGCCCTCACCGTGCTGGTGAACCAGTCCTGGCAGATCCTGCTGACCTGGGGCCTGCTAATCGGGCTCGGCACCGGCTCCATGGCACTGGTCTTCGCCGCCACAATCGCCAACACCTGGTTCGTCAAAAGCCGCGGGCTGGTGATCGGCATCCTCACCGCAGGCAGCGCTGCGGGACAGCTGGTCTTCCTGCCGTTCATCGCCATGCTGGCCCAGGACCCGGGCTGGCGGCAGGCGTCGCTGCTGATCGCCGCCGGCGCCCTGGCGGTGGTCCCGCTGGTGCTGAAGTTCCTCAAAAACTCACCGGCCGACGCCGGCGTGCTGCCGTACGGGGCCGCTCCGCCCGCCGCCGGGGCCTCCGCGCAAGCGCCGGCACCGGCAGACAGGACCCGCGACAACGCCGCGGTCAGGGCGCTGCAGGTGCTTCAACGTGCCAGCAAGGTCCGGACCTTTTGGGCGCTCGTGGCAGGGTTCGCAATCTGCGGCGCCACCACCAACGGCCTGATCGGCACCCACTTTATCCCCTCCGCACACGACCACGGCATGGCGGAAACCACCGCCGCCGGCCTGCTCGCCGTCGTCGGGGTCTTCGATATTGTGGGCACTATCGCCTCCGGCTGGCTGACGGACCGGTACAACCCGCGGATCCTGCTTGCCGTGTACTACCAGTTCCGCGGGATCGGCCTGCTGGTGCTTCCCCTGCTCCTGAGCGCCGAAGTCCAGCCCAGCATGATCGTTTTTGTGGTGATCTACGGCCTTGACTGGGTGGCCACCGTTCCGCCCACCGCCGCCATCTGCCGCGAAACCTTCGGCGCGGACGGCAGCGTTGTGTTCGGCTGGGTGTTCGCCGCGCACCAGCTTGGAGCGGCCGCGGCAGCACTGGGGGCCGGAGCCATCAGGGACGCCACCGGCCAATACACCTACGCCTGGTTCGGCGCGGCGGCCATGTGCACCATCGCGGCAGTCATCAGCGCCACCATCCGCAAACACCCGGCGTCCCGGGAAGCTGAGCCGGTTCCAGCCCCGTAGCGCCCTCCGCCGCTAGGCTGGGCGGATGGAGCCTCCCGCAACAACGCGCAAAACCGCACTCATAACCGGGGCAGGACGGCTGGCCTCCATCGGCGCCGGCATCGCGCGGCAGCTTGCCGCGGAGGGCTGGGACCTGGTGCTGGCTTACTGGCAGGACTACGACGCCCGGATGCCCTGGGGGAGCGAGCCGGACGACGTCGTCCGTTTGACCGCCGAACTGGAAGCCATCGGCGCGCGCGTGCACCTGCTGCCCGTGAACCTGGAGGACCCGGCGGCGCCGGAACGGCTGCTGTCCGAAGCGGTACGGCTGGCCGGTCCGCTGCAGGGCATGGTCCTGAGCCACGCCGAATCGGTGGACTCGGGCATCCTGGACACCAGCCTGGAGTCCTTCGAGCGCCACTTTGCCGTAAACACCAGGGCCAGCTGGCAGCTGATCGCCGGGTTCGCGCGGCAGGCAACAGCCGACGGCGGCGCGATCGTGGCGTTGACCAGCGACCACACGGCGTTCAACCTGCCGTACGGTGCATCCAAGGGGGCGCTGGACCGGATCGTGATTGCGGCTGCCCGCGAGCTGGGACCGATGGGCATCTCGGCGAACGTCCTGAATCCGGGCCCGGTGGACACCGGCTGGATGGACGACGGAATCAGGGAAGCCGTCCTGGCCCGCCAGCCGACCGGACGCCTGGGAACCCCTGCCGACGTCGCCGGCACTGTCGCGTTCCTGCTCTCCCCGGCGGGCCGCTGGGTCTCGGGACAGCTCATCAAGTCCGACGGCGGCTTCTCGGCGTGAATCCTGTTCCGCCCGGCCCGCCTTCCCCCGCACCACCCAACTAGCTCGCAGTTGTTGTCGTTTTGAGCGCCCAAAACGACATTTACTGCCAGTTAGTTGGGGAGGGGAGTGGTGGTTTCTCCGGTGCGCGCCTTACCGGTGAAATAGCCGCGGGTTGCGGGGAGGAAGCGGCAGACAATCGCGAGCACCACGCCCAGTGCCAGCAGCACCACGCCGCTGACGAAGGCACCGCCGACGCCGAAGATCTGGGTGTCGCCGTACGCCGGGTCCCACATTTGGACCGCAGAGATGAAGAACGCAGCGGTCAGCAGCAGCGCCCCCACCAGCGGCAGGATGCCCCGGAACCACAGGTTCCGTGCGGACCCGCGCAGCGTGTTCCGGAAGTACCAGAAGCAGGCGTAACCGGTGAGGGCGTAGTAAAAGGCGATGAACAGGCTGATGGCGCTGATGGAGTCGGAGAGCAGGTTTTCGCTCAGGAAGCTCATGGCCACGTAGTAGGCGATGGCCGCGGCCCCCATGACCTGCGTGGAGAAACCGGGAGTCTGGTTCTTGGGGTGCACTTGGCCGAACTTGGCAGGCAAAGCACCGTGAACGCCCATGGACAGGGTGCCCCGCGCAGTGGGCAGGATGGTGGTCTGCGTGGAGGACAGCACCGAAGCCAGGACCGCGACGACGATCAGCCAGCCCCAGGGTCCGAGCACCACGTCCTTCATGGCCAGGAAGACGTCGTCCTGGTTCGCCTCGTTGCCCAAACCGATGCCGTCGCTGCCAACGGTGGCGTACATCATCACCAGGAGCGCAACGGACACGTAGATGGCTACCAGGACGAACGCGGAGATCACCGCGCCGCGGCCCGGGGTGGTGGACGGATTTTCCGTCTCCTCGTTAACCGCCAGGCAGGTGTCCCAGCCCCAGTAGATAAACAGTGCCAGCAGGGCGCCGTGCACCACCGCGCCCGGATCGGCGAACGCGCCCACCGGGTTAAACCATTCAAAGTCGAATGTCTGGATAGTGGTGTCCCCGGCCGAGGACCCGGCCACAATACCCACTACAACGGCCAGTGCGAAGATGCCCAGCGCAACGTACTGCACGTAGGTCAGGACCCGCTGGACGTGCTCGCCCAGCCGGATGCCCCGGTAGTTCACCAACGTCATGACCGCAATGAACAGCACGCCCGTGGCGGTGACCAGCGCCGTGTTCTCAGCCAGCGCGCCGTCACCTACCAGGAGCCACAGATACTGGCCCGCCACCTGGGCGAGGTTGGCCAGGACCACGATGCCTGCGAGCGCAACGCCCCAACCCCCCAGCCAGCCTGCCCAGGGTCCGAAGGCCCGCCGTGACCAGGTAAAGGTGGTGCCGCAGTCCGGGATGGCGCTGTTGAGCTCCCGGAAGGCGTACGCAATGAACAGGACGGGGATGAAGCCGAGCAGCAGGATCAGGGGAGTGTAGTTGCCGTTTACGGCGACAATAAGCCCCAAGGTGGCGGCCAGCGAATATACCGGCGCCGTTGAAGCCAGCCCCAGCATGACGGAGTCGCCAAGGTCCAAAATGCCGGCGCGAAGTCCCTTGGGCGGTACAGAAGCGCCGGGCCCGCTGCCGGGTGCCCCCGCCGTCGTAATTTCTGTGCTCATGGTGTCACCGGGCTCATAGTGCAATACCTGCTTTGCTTGAATCGGTCAGGGCGGGGGGCGGGGCCGCGGCGTCAATGGTGTTGGGCACAAACCTGCAGAAGTAATCGGTGATGGGGCCGTCAGATTCCCGGATACCGCAGCCCACGGACTCGCCGTCCACCACCCAGAGGCCAAGAACGGGGTGGTTGCCCTCGAAGTCCGGCAGGGGATGATACTGCTGGTAGCACCAGCCTTCGCGGCCGTACCCGCCGGGCTGTTCGAGACTGATGCCCTGAGCGTGGATCTTGATGTTGTCGCCTTCGCGGCCGTGCAGGGGCTTGGCCACCCATTCCTTCAGCGGTCCCGGTTCGTTCAGGTACGCGGGCAGCAGGTTGGGATGGTCCGGGAACAGGTGCCACAGCGCTGCAAGCAGCGCCTTGTTGGAGAGCAGCATTTTCCACGCCGGTTCAACCCAGCGGGGGTTGTGGGCGCGTTCCAGCAGTCTGGGCCCGAACGGTTCCTTCATCATCAGCTCCCACGGATACAGCTTGAAGATGGTGCTGATCATGAAGTTGTCCAGGTCCACGAACCGGTTTAAGTTGGGGTCCCAGCCGATGTCGGACATGTTGATGCCGATAGTCGTCCAGCCGGCTTGGCTGGCCACATCCCGCATGTAGGCCGCGGTCATCCAGTCCTCACCGGATTCCTCCACCTCCGAGTGCGCTACGTGGAGAGTGCTCATGCCGGTACGGAACTGCATCTTTTTCCACTGCCGGATCAGTGCTTCATGGATGCCGTTCCACTGGTCCGTTTCCGGAAAGACGTCCTGCAGCCAGAACCACTGGGCCACTGCCGCCTCGATTAGGCCGGTGGGGGTGTCTGCGTTGTACTCAAGCATCTTCGCCGGTCCGCCCTGGCCGTCGTAGATGAAGTCGAACCGGCCGTAAACATCAAAATCACCGGCCTGCAATGATGCAGCAGCCAGTTCCAGAGCCTGCGGACCGATACCAATGTCCCCCATGGCGCCGGTGGCCAGGAGCCGCGCAGCCTCCAAGCACATTTTGTGCATGTCCTCGGCCGTTGCCTCGAGGGTCTCCACCTCGTCCATGGTGAATTCGTAGTAAGCGGCCTCGTTCCAGTACTCGATCCTGCGGCCGTCCGGCATGGTGGTGGTGGAGAAGACCAGGCCCTGTTCTTCAATCTTCCGTTTCCATCCGGGCCTGGGCTCGCTCAGCAACCTTTTCACGCTCAGCCCCCCGAGACTTTGCTGCCGCCGCCGCTGGTGCCGCTCTTTGCGGTGGTGCCGAATCCGCCACGGCTGACGGTACCGCCCTTGGTGCTGTAGCCGGTGGATGCCTTGGCGCCGCTGGGCACAGTCCGGGTGTAGTTCGGCGCCATGGACCGGTTTTGCCCGATGGCAGGCACGAAGGCGCCGCGTGAAAAGAAGTACCAGGCATAGATGCCGCCGCCACGCCCAGCGGAGCTGTTGCAGTTGGTGTCTTCCACGCGCTCGCCGGTTTCATCGTTGAAACAGACCTGGGCGTACTCCGGATCGTCCTGGTTGCTGGCCACGACGGCGGTGAGGGTGCCCGCGAGCAGCGCGGTGACACCGAGACCTACGACGACGGTCCGCCGTTGGGAGCGCTTCTTCCGTGTTGCCGCCTCTGCCTGCTTCTCCCGGTCCCGGGCAAAAGGATCCATCGGAGTGACTGGTTCATTGAGGAGTTCCGGGCGCAGTTCCGGTTTGGGTACCTGCCACGGAGGAGGCTTGGGGCTGTCCGAGGCGGGGCTGCCGTCCGGTGCGGCACCGGAACCGCGGGCCGGGCCTGGCTGCCGGCCGTCGCCTTGGGCTGGATTGTGCTTCGGATCCTTATTCGGGTCCATGGCGTCCCCCTCAGTTGTCCACATGAATTGGGCACAGCGCTGCACCCCCAATTGCAATCCTCAAATCAGCGTAGTCCCTGCAGCCCACCGCTGCGAGCAGGCACGGGAGAACTCCCCACGGCGGGAAAGCCAAGCCGGGGCGGTAAGGGATCCCTACACTGGTGCCATGGAAACTGCCGCTGTGCTCGCCGTCTGCCGTGTCCACCAGCTCCTGCCGGATGCCTCGAATGTGGGCGTGACCGCGATCGACAAGCGCTCGGTGGAGGGCCCGGTGAAGGTGCACAAGCTGGGCCTGCAGGGGGATATCCAGGCGAACCGCGTCCATCACGGCGGGCCGGACCAGGCTCTTTATGCCTATTCCCAGGCCGACGCCGACTACTGGGCGCGCGAACTTCAGCGGGACCTTCCGCCGGGAATCTTCGGGGAGAACCTGCGCGTTGCAGGGATCGAGGCAACCGGGGCCGTGATCGGCGAACGGTGGAAAATCGGCCTGGACGTGGAAGTGGAGGTGACTTCCCCGCGGACACCCTGCGCTACCTTCCAGCGCCGGCTGGCCGAGCCGCGATTCGCCAAACGGTTCACCGCTGAGGGCCGGGTGGGCGCGTACCTGCGTGTGCTGCGGGTGGGCACCATCCGGGCAGGGGACCAAATTCACCGGCTCTACGTCCCCGGGCACGGGGTCACCGTGCGCCAGTGGTTCCGGGAACCGGACCTGGAGTCCATGGAAGCGCTCCGTGACGCCGAGGCCGGCGGCGACATCCGCCTTCAGCAGCCTGAGTTCAGGCGGAAGTTCGCCCAGCTGGAGCGGCAGCTGGGCCGGTAGCTGTCCCGCCGCGCGGCTGGGGAGCAGGCGGTGTGCGCAAGCTCACCGCCGCCGTCGTGCCCTTAATTACCGCTGGGGCTGGCGGTGCCCTACACTTGAAATATCCCCCACTCCGGAAATCCCTTATTCCTGCCCAATTTTTGAGGCAGGACTGGCAAGTGTTGGGGCCCGCTAATGTGAAGCGGGCATTTTCATAGGGAGAGCCGGCTAAAGAAAACGCTGTACAGACTGCTGGGATAGCAGCCAAGAGATGCAGCGGGAAGTCCTGCCACGGGATTGCGAAAGCGCCGGACTTCTGTGACCGGCCGGTCAATGTACGCCCGGCACCCACGGCACACGTACTGCGGCTCCGCTCACCTCGGGTAGCGCCGCCTGGCCCCCTATGGATGAGGAACATTCTCCTATGCCCGAAAATCAAAACGACGACGCCACCTTCGAAGCGGCATCACCCGAAACCGCCGCCGTCGAATTCACCGAGGCCGCTGTTCCCGCAGCAGAGCCCGCCCCCGCAGCTTCCGTCGAAGCGCCTGCCGCCCCCGCAGCTTCCGGGGAAGCGCCAGCCGCCGCCGCAGCCGGCCCTGAGGACGAGGAAGACGCCGTAAAGTTCGCCGACCTCGGCATCGACGGCCGTGTCCTCGCAGCACTGCAGGACGTCGGCTACGAAAAGCCTTCGCCCATCCAGGCAGCAACCATCCCGCTGCTGCTGGAAGGCCGCGACGTGGTTGGCCTGGCACAGACCGGCACCGGTAAGACTGCAGCTTTCGCAGTGCCGGCACTGTCCCGCCTGGCCGAGCTCCACGACCTCAACGGCCCGTCCCGCAAGACGCAGGCACTGGTTCTGGCCCCCACCCGTGAGCTCGCGCTTCAGGTGGCGGAAGCCTTCACCTCCTACGCCAAGCACATCGACGACTTCACCGTCCTGCCCGTGTACGGCGGTTCCGCTTACGGACCGCAGCTCGCCGGCCTGCGCCGCGGCGCACAGGTTGTTGTTGGTACCCCGGGCCGCGTGATTGACCACATCGCCAAGGGTTCCCTGGATCTTTCCGAACTTCAGTACCTGGTGCTGGACGAGGCCGACGAGATGCTGCGCATGGGCTTCGCCGAGGACGTGGAGCAGATCTTCCAGCAGACCCCGTCGGACCGCCAGGTAGCGCTGTTCTCGGCCACCATGCCGAGCCAGATCCGCCGCATGTCCAAGCAGTACCTGAACAACCCGGCTGAGATCTCCGTCAAGTCCAAGACCACCACCGGCGCCAACACCCGCCAGCGCTACCTGCAGGTCATGGGCCCGCACAAGCTCGATGCGATGACCCGCATCCTCGAGGTCGAAGAGTTCGACGGCGTCATCGCCTTCGTGCGCACCAAGATGGCTACCGAGGACCTGGCTGACAAGCTGAAGGCCCGCGGCTTCCAGGCAGCAGCGATCAACGGCGACATCCCGCAGCAGCAGCGTGAGCGCACTGTGGACGCGCTGAAGGAAGGCCGCATCGACATCCTCGTTGCTACCGACGTTGCCGCCCGCGGGCTCGACGTCGAGCGGATCAGCCACGTGATCAACTACGACATCCCGCACGACACCGAGTCCTACGTGCACCGCATTGGCCGCACCGGCCGTGCAGGCCGTTCCGGTGACGCCATTCTGTTTATGACGCCGCGCGAGAAGTACCTGCTGCGCTCCATCGAGAAGGCCACCCGCCAGCCGGTGGAGCAGATGCACCTGCCCACGGCCGAGACCGTGAACACGCTGCGCCTGGGCAAGTTCGCCGAGAAAATCACCGAGACCCTCGCCTCCGAGGATGTCGCCGCCTTCCGCGACCTCATTGCCTCCTACGAGGAAGAGCACAACGTACCGGCTGCGGAAATCGCTGCTGCCCTTGCCGTCATGGCGCAGGGCGGCCAGCCGCTGCTGGTGAAGGAACTGCCGGCGGCTCCCGAGTTCCAGAAGCGCGAACGGGCCAAGGACGGCTTCGGCTCACGTGGACCGACCCGCACGCTTACTGAAGGCAATGCCACCTACCGGATCGCCGTGGGACGCCGCCAGCGTGTCATGCCCGGTTCGATCGTGGGCGCCATCGCCAACGAAGGCGGCATCTCCTCGGCCCAGATCGGCGGCATCGACATCCGCTCGGACCACTCCCTCGTGGAGCTTCCGGCGGACCTGAGCCCAGAGCAGCTGCGTGCCCTGTCCCGCACCCGGATCGGCGGCGAGCTGATCCACCTTGAGCTGGACAACGGTCGCAAGCCCTCTGGCGAACGTGGCGCGTACCAGGGGAACCGCGGCGGTGACCGTGGCGGCAACTTCAAGGGCAACGGCGGGTTCAAGAAGGAATTCCGCAAGAACGACGGCGAACGTTCCTCCGCTGACCGCGGCGGCCGTTCGTACTCCGAGCGTTCCTTCGGGGCTGACAGCGGTTCCAGCCGCGGCCAGGCCAGCGACTCCCGCTTCGGCGGCCACGGCGACGGCTCCCGCAAGCCCCGCCACGGCAACGAGGGCGGTCAGCGCGACTTCAACCGCAAGGGCAAGTGGTAACCCGTCAGGTAGTCTGACGCGTTCTCCTGGTGGGCCGGCTTTCGAGCCGGCTCACCGGCGTTTAACCAGCCCGTTAGCGGACAGGTACCAGGCTTTCCGGTCAGCTCAGGTCGTAGCGCCCGTCCGAAACCTATGGGACGGTGTGTGCCTGAACACATTGATGCCTTCCACCGGGTCCAAAACCCCCGTGGCAGTCGGGGCCGCACTCGGCTCGAATAACAGAAACCCCAGTGATGGCGCGGAAAACAGGCCTGCCCAGGCGTGAAAAGCGGCTGCGGAGCAGCTGCCAAACCGCTGCAGGCGCCGATTTGTTGGGAGGAAAATCTTCCGGTAGAGTATTTACTCGTTGCCCCCCTAGCTCAGTGGTAGAGCGCGTTCTTGGTAAGAACGAGGTCACCGGATCGATTCCGGTGGGGGGCTCTGAATGAGGGCCTGTGTCAAGGCGGTTTTGACCGGCTTGACACAGGTTTTTCTCATTCGTGGCGGTGTAGCTCAGTTGGTTAGAGCGCACGACTCATAATCGTGAGGTCGGGAGATCGAGCCTCCCCACCGCTACAGGCCAAGCCCCCGGATCCACTCAGGATCCGGGGGCTTTTCAGTTAATTGCCTCTAATTTTCACGCAGCAGGGCCTGTCCTTACCCGATTGGCTTCTTCCCTGCCGGTCCATGTAACGTTTAGGTCACCGGTCGGCGCACACGCCCGACGAAAGCGTTCTGAATGCTTTTGCGTGTGCTAGTCCCCAGGTGGCAGCGCCTTTTGTGCTCCACAGACCGTGACCAACTCCTGGCAGGACATCCCACGGAACCTGCCGTTCCGCACTTCCATGAAGAGGCTTAGTTTTCCATGCGCAGAAATACTCTGCTGGCCGCCGGCATGCTCTCCGTCCTACTCGCCACCTCGGCGTGTGCCGGAACCGGCGCACCCTATACGTCCGCACAACCATCTGCGGCCGGTGCCGGTCTTGAAGCCAGCTCCAGCACCTTGGCCGGAACATCGTCCTCCGAGGTAGGAACCTCCCAGCGTGCCGCAGCGGAAAGGGCCGCTGCGGAGAAGGCCAAACAAGCCGACGCAGCCGCCGCAGCCGAAAAGGCTACGGCAGCCGAGGCGGCGCGAAAGGCCGAGGCCGACGCCGCTGCTAAAAAGGTTGAGGCTGCCGCTGCCGCAAAGGCCAAGGACGCTGCCGCGCTGGAGCAGGCCGCGAACCGGGTGCCGGCAGTTGGCTCCGTTCCCGCCCCGTCTGCGGCCGCACCGGCAGCCCCAAAGCCGTCTGCGGCACCTGCGGTCCAGGCGTCGTCCTCCGAGCGCATCGTCACCACCGCCTACACCACCGCATACACCTGGTACGACAACACCCCGGCGGGATCGACTGCCATCAGCCACCCGGTACTGCACAAGACTGCAGGCGGCACCGGCACCTATGAGGACCCCATCACGATCGCCGTAGGGCACTCCCTTGCCACCGGCCAGGACGTGCTGGACTTCCCGGCCGGTACCCGGATCTACCTTCCGGACGTCCGCCGTTACTTCATTGTCGAGGACACCTGCGGGGACGGCAGAGAGCCGCAGGGCGGCCCCTGCCACCAGGGCGTCAATGTCCACGGCACGAACTCCACCATCTGGCTTGACATGTGGATCGGCGGTCAGAGTGTGAACGCCGACGCTGCCAACGCCTGCGCCAGCAAGGTGACCAACGTCAACACCGCCGTCTTCAACCCCGCAAACAACTACGCCGTGGCGCCGGGCGCCGGCGTCATCCACGACGGCAAGTGCGATGCGGGCTACGGAAATGCGCTCGTAAAGCAGTAGCAACAGGGCACCCGATGTCGGGTCTTACCGGGGGTCTCACGGAAGCCGGCGTTCATCCGCCGGCTCCCGTTCCTGTCTCCGGCCCCCGACAAGTGCTGCACCTGGCCCGCCACGATCCCGCCGCGCACGGAAGCGTGACAAGTCCAGTGATTCCCCGTAGTTTTGCCGCAACTCACGGATGGGGGAAGCGCATGGACTCCGACGCGGTCATGGTCCCGTTCAGATGGCTTGTGTCCGCCATTATGGTCGGCTTCCATGAAGGACTGGGCGCCGCTGGCATGCCGCCCGCCAGCGGTTGGACGTGGGCGCTGTCCATCGTCGGGCTGGTGCTGGTCATCCGCGCTGCCATGATTCCCGTGTTCCTCAAGCAGCTTGACGCGCAGCGGCGGATGCGGCTCCTGCAGCCAGACCTGAAGACACTGCAGGATAAGTACCAGGGCAAGGCTGATCCGCTTTCCCGCCAGTTGATGGCGCAGGAGCAAATGGCTTTGTATAAGAGGCATGGCACCAACCCTTTTTCGGCATGCCTGCCCATGCTGATCCAGGTGCCTTTCTTTTTCGCGCTGTTCCAGGTTCTCTCCGGCATCAGTGCCCGGGCGAGGCAGGACGAGGGGATTGGTGCGATGGGCCATGACCAGGTGGTGCAGTTCGACCAATCGAGCATTTTCGGCGCTCCGTTGACTGCGTCCGTACTGCACGGAGGGGGTGATCCCGCGGCCGTCGCTGTGCTGACCGTCCTGATGATTCTGGCCATGACGGCGGCGCAGTTCATCACACAAAAGCTGGTCATGGCCCGGAACGTGCAGTCAGGCGTGGAGGCAAGCCCCTTCATGCGCCAGCAAAAGATGCTGCTGTACATCCTGCCGCTCATTTTTGGTGTGGGCGGTGTTCTCTTTCCCATCGGCGTCCTGGTCTATTGGACAGTCTCCAACGCCTGGACCATGGTTCAGCCGTTCCTTGTCCGGGACCGGCAGGCACCGAACAACACGTAGGTAAAGGGGGACCCGCCAGCTGCGGCCCTTACCAAGAGGCCCGCAGCCCGGGCAGAATTAGCCCATGGCCCGGCTCATCTACATCGGCATTGCCTCCCTTGATGGCTACGTGGCGGACAGCAGCGGCAACTTCGACTGGAGCGCCCCCGACAAAGAAGTCCATGCCTTCGTCAACGACCTCGAGCGCGACGCCGGCATTCACCTGTACGGGCGGCGCATGTACGAGGTCATGTCTGCCTGGGAAACCATGGGGGGCCCCGACGATCCGGCGGTGATTCAGGACTACGCCCGGATTTGGCGGAGGGCAGAGAAGGTGGTCTATTCAGCGTCGCTGGCAACCGCGGCCACTACGCGCACCCGCGTGGTGCGGACTTTCAATCCGGAAGCGGTAAGGGAGCTGAAGGCCAGTGCCAGCGGCATCATCAGCATTGGCGGCGCAACCTTGGCCGCCGCTGCGCTCCGGGCCGGACTGGTGGACGAGTGCGGAATCTTCCTTAACCCCGTAGCCGTCGGAGGCGGCCTGCGGTTCCTTCCCGACGGCCTGAAACTGCGGTTCGAACTGCAGGACGAACGGCGGTTTGGCAATGGAGTTGTGTACCTCAGCTACCGCATTAGCTCCTGACTGCCGCCAGGAACTGACGCGCCGGGATGCGGCATCGGCCTGCCGGGGGCGGTCGCCAGCCAGGCAAGCACCATGACGGCAGCGAACAGCCCGCTTTGCACGAGCATTTCAGATACCGGGGTGATCGACGCGTAGGGGTTCGGGGAACCAGCCAGTTGAGCAGCCTCCAGGGGCGTCAAGGCAAAGCTGGCAACCACCAGGACACAGAGGACGTGGGCGGGCGAGCGCGCGAACGTATGCCACGTAAAGCCTCCCGCTTCAGCCCGGGGGTACGTGCCGAGCAGCGCCGGAACCAGCAGTACTACCCAGACCCAATGATGGGCCCAAGAGACCGGTGAGATGAGCAACATGACGAGCGCCGTAGCCGCCACCGGGCCCCACTGGTCGGGGGAGTGGCGCGAGCGGTGAATAGTCAAAGCGCCCAGTGCGATAACGGCAACCGAGGCACCAATCCATACTGCTGTGCCGACAGCTGGTTCCAATTCCAGCCGGGCTACGAGTCCACGCAAGGAAAGGTTTTCGAAGCGTGACAGCACACCTACGCGATTGGTATCCCCCAGGGACGCAAGCCAGAACTGTGCCGATAAGGCAGGGGTAAGGACTGCCATCAGCACCACTGTGCTTGCAAATGCTGCCGCCATTCTGGCCGCGCTCCTGAAATCGCGGCGAACCACGAAGTACAGCATGAACACTAGGGGAGTGAGTTTGATGCCGGCAGCGAGGCCGGTAAGTATGCCGCGCGGCAAAAAGCCGTTCGGGTAGCGTCTGGATCTTCCAAGCAGGTCAACAACAATCAGCGTCATCAGCATCGGGTTTATCTGGCCGAGGTCAAGGGAATTACGCCAGGGCCCCGCCAGCAGAATCAGGCCGGTCACGAAGGCTCCGGTGATCCACCATCGCCGCCCTTTTGCCGGATTCAAAATGCCTTTCCGGTGGAGGTAGTGGGCAATGTGCCAGCCCACGATGCACGCACAGACAATATTGATTGTTGTTTGAAGGGCCAGTGCGACTTCCGTCGGCAGCAGTGCAAGAGGCGCGAACATTGCGGCGGCGAACGGGGGATATGTAAAAGCCATTCCCCCGAAAGGCGTTCCGGGAAGCCCGTCCGCGTACAGGTCACCGCCGGCAATAAACTCCTTGGCCCCGGCCAGGTATACCGTCAGGTCCAGCCCATCATTCATGGCCCGTTGGAAAAGGTAAGCCGCCACTATCAGCGGAAAAGCAACACGTGGCAGGTCCCAAAGCAAAAGCCTTCTTATGTCTTCCCCAACCAGGGCCATGCTGATCTCCATATCACGTCGTTGCCTGACAAGCCTCGCACAAAATTGACGACGTCATTGATGCGGCTGCGACGGGACAGCTGCAGCAAGGACCGACGCGCCGGGATGCGGCATCGGCCTGCCGGGGGAGCAGAATGGGCCCATGACCCGAATCGCAATCATCGGCGGCCACGGCAAAGTGGCCCTCCACCTGTCCACCCTGCTCACCGAAGAAGGCCACAGCGTCACGTCGTTTTTCCGCAACCCGGACCATGCGGACGACGTGGCGCGAACCGGTGCAACGCCGTCGGTCCTGGATATCGAGAATTCGACGACGGCGGCAATCGCCGAGGCGCTGCAAGGCAACGACGCCGTGGTTTGGTCCGCCGGCGCCGGTGGTGGAAACCCGGCCCGGACGTACGCGGTGGACCGGGACGCTGCCATCCGTTCCATGGACGCCGCAGCACAGGCCGGTGTGGACCGCTACGTGATGGTGTCCTACCTGGGAGCCCGCAAGGACCACGGCGTGCCGGAGGGCAACGCCTTCTTCGCCTATGCCGAAGCCAAAGCTGCCGCTGATGATTATCTTCGCGGCACCAACCTCGCCTGGACCATCCTCGGGCCGGGCACGTTGACGGACAAGCCCGGCACGGGCCTGATCACGGTGGATCCTGGTCCGGAGGAGGTAGACCGGGGAACGTCGCGCAGCAACACGGCCATCGTGGCAGCTGCCGTGCTGGACCTGCCGGACACGGCTGGCTGGATGATCAGCTTCTGCGACGGGTCCCTGCCGGTAGCCGCCGCACTGGAGTCCTTTAGCTGACTGCCCCTCTAAGTGCAAGATCCAGGGAATTCTTTTCCACGTAGTCGAGGGCGGCCCGGACCGCGCCCACGGCCACGATGGAATCGCCCAGGGGTGATACCGCAACGCGCGGGGGCGTGGCGGTAAGGTCCTTCAGCTTCCGGGCGATCGGTTCCAGCAGCACGCCGGCGGAATTGGCCACGGCACCACCTATGACCACGAGCTCCGGGTTGAGCATCGTGGCCACTGCGCCGATAACCCGGGCCATCCTGTCTGCCAGGCGGTTAAGGATCTCCAACGCCACCGCATCCCCGGCAGCAGCGGCGGCAAAAACGTGCTCGGCCTCCACGACACCTGTCTGCAAGTGTTGGCGAAGGGTGGTCCTGGCGTCTCCAGCCAGAGCCTCGGCAGCCCAGGCCCTGGCAAGGCTTGCGATGCCGAACGTGTCACCCACGCCCCGGACCTGTTCCAGGAATGCGAGCTCGCCCGCGCCGCCGCGGCTGCCGTGCAGCAGCCGCCCGCCGTCCAGCATCCCTGCACCCAAGCGTTCGCTGGCAAGAATAACGACGACGTCCTGGACTCCCGCGGCCGCGCCCCGCCACCGGTCACCAAGGGCAGCAAGGTTGGCGTCATTCTCCAGCAGCACCGTCCAGCCGTGCCGCGCCCGCAGTGCCGACTTCAGGCCAACGTCGAACAGGCCCCAGAAATGCTGGGCCACCAGAACGTCCCCGTTGCGGTCCACCGGGGCGGCGATGCCGGCGGCCGCGGCAAGGACGAACCCGGGGGAGGCGCCTGCTGTGTCCAGGGCCGCCAAGGCCGCGCGGTCAATGACGGAGACGCGTTCCTCCGCCGTTATTTCCGCCTCGGCGAACGGCAGGCTTGACCTGCCCAGGGTGTTTCCCCGGAGATCTGACACCACCACTGTTGCCTTGGAGATGCCAACGTCCATTCCCAGCACCACCCCGGCCCGCTCATTGAGCTCGAAGCGCCGGGCGGGCCGTCCCTTTTGGTACCCGCCAAAAGCCCGCTGGTTTTCCAGCTCCCGGATCCAGCCGCGTTCCTTCAGGTCTTCACACACTGCAATGGCTGTGGCCCGCGTCAGGCCTGTTGCTTCCATGACCTCTGTAACGGTCACGTCCGAGGAGGAGCGCATGAACTCGAGCACCGAGCCGGCGCTGACCCTGCGCAGCAGCTGGGGAGTTGCCGGGGCGGTGTCGGCCATGGGTGTTGACCTTTCCGTGTATTGCGCCAGATAATGATCAGGAAACTAAATTTAGAACCAAAATAAATATAGCCGACAAGACGCAAAGGATCACCCCTTGTCCACCACCGCCACCCTGGCAACCCTTTCCGATTCCGACCGCCTGGCCGATCCGAACTGGTGGCGCCAGGCCTCCGTGTACCAGATCTACCCGCGGAGCTTCGCGGACTCCAATGGTGATGGCATTGGCGACCTCAAGGGCATCACCTCCAAGGTTTCGTACCTGAAATCGCTGGGCATCGACGCCGTCTGGCTGAGCCCGTTCTACCCCTCGGCACTGGCCGACGGCGGCTACGACGTGGACGACTACCGCGACGTCGACCCCAAGCTGGGAACGTTGGCGGACTTCGACGAGATGGCCGACGCGCTGCACGCGGCCGGCATCAAGCTCATCGCCGACATCGTCCCCAACCACTCCTCGGACCGGCACCAGTGGTTCAAGGAGGCGCTTGCCTCACCCAAGGGGTCGGCTGCCCGGGACCGCTACATCTTCCGTGACGGCAAGGGCCCGAACGGCGAGTTCCCGCCGTCGGACTGGGACTCAGTGTTCGGCGGCCCTGCCTGGGAGCGCATCACTGAACCGGACGGCACCCCCGGCCAGTGGTACATGCACATCTTCGCCAAGGAGCAGCCGGACCTGAACTGGTCCAACCGCGAAATCCGCGAGGACTTCCTCAAGACCCTGCGCTTCTGGTCCGACCGGGGCGTCGACGGTTTCCGGGTGGACGTGGCCCACGCCCTGACCAAGGACCTCACCGAGCCGTTGCTGTCCAAGCTGGAACTGAGCGCGGCCAACACCGGCGTGGACGGATTCGACGACGGCACCCACCCCTTCTGGGACCGCGACGAGGTCCACGAGATCTACGCCGAATGGCGTGAGGTGTTCAACGAGTACAACCCGCCCCGTACCGCCGTCGCGGAGGCCTGGGTCCACGCCACCCGCCGCGCCCGTTACGCCAGCCCCCAGGGCCTCGGCCAGGCCTTCAACTTCGACCTGCTGCAGGCCGATTTCGACGCCGGGGAGTACCGGGAAATCATCACCCGGAACCTCGCCGAGGCAGCGGCCACCGGCGCCTCCTCCACCTGGGTCTTCTCCAACCACGACGTAGTCCGCCACGCCACCCGGTACGGACTGCCCCAGGTGTCCAGGGGCAAGGCAGGCACCAAGGGCCAGGACGGCAAGGACTGGCTCCTCGCCGGCGGCCCCGCCGAGGAGCTCAACGTGGAGCTCGGTGAACGCCGTGCCCGCGCGGCGACCCTCTTGATGCTGGCCGTCCCCGGCTCCGCCTACCTGTACCAGGGCGAGGAACTCGGCCTTCAGGAAGTCGCCGACATCCCGGAGTCCGAGCGGCAGGACCCGTCCTTCTTCCGCAACAAGGGCGTGGAAATCGGGCGCGACGGCTGCCGCGTGCCGCTGCCCTGGAAGGTGGAAGGAACCTCCTTCGGCTTCGGCGACGGCGGGGCACACCTGCCCCAGCCGGACTGGTTCAGCAAGTACGCGGTGGAGGCCCAGGACGGTACCTCGGGCTCCACACTGGAGCTCTATCGTGCAGCCCTGAAGCTGCGCCGCGAATTGCAGACCGACGAAGAGCTCGAATGGGTTGAAACCGGCACCCCGGACGTCCTGCACTTCCGCCGGCCCAACGGCTGGCAGTCAGTGACCAACTTCGGTGACAGCGCCGTCGACCTTCCGGCCGGCAAGGTGCTGGTCAGCAGCGCTCCCCTCGAGGACGGGAAACTGCCCGCGAACACCACCGCATGGCTGCGCTGACCCCCCGTCGCCGTCCGGCGGGGCGGCCGGCCTAATGCAGGAACTGATTTACGGCTGCATGGGCCTGGGCGGCAGCTGGTCCGACGAGCCGCATGCCGGCGAGCATGTGGACGAGGCCGCTGCCGCCGTCGAGGCCGCACTGGATGCGGGAATCACGCTGTTTGACCACGCAGACATCTACCGGAGCGGCAAGTCGGAGGCTGTCTTCGGGGAGGTGCTGGCGGCCAGCCCCGGGCTCCGGGACCGCGTCCGGCTGCAGACCAAGTGCGGCATCAGGTTGAACGAGCGCGGGTTGCAGACGCACTACGACCTCAGCCGGGAGGCCATCCTCGAGCGCGTCAACGAGAGCCTCAAACGGCTGCGGACCGATTACGTGGACATCCTCCTGCTGCACCGCCCGGACCCCCTGGCGGACCCCGCTGAGGTGGCCGCCGCCGTCGGGCAGCTCATGGCGGAAGGCAAGGTCCGGCAACTGGGTGTCTCCAACATGTCCGGGGCGCAGATCCAGGCGCTGCAGGACCGGCTGGAAACCCCGGTGGTAGCAAACCAGCTGGAGATGAGCCTGCTCAAACGGGCTTGGCTGGAAAGCCAGGTGCTGGTCAACCATGCCGAGAACCTGGACTACAGCTTTCCGCACGGCACGCTGGAGTACTGCATCCGCCATTCGGTCACCCTGCAGGCCTACGGTTCCCTGGCGCGCGGCCTCTATACCGGGGCGGAACCGGACAGCCTGACGTCGGCAGAAGCCGCCACCGCAGAACTGGTTGCGGAACTGGCAGGGCAGTACGGCAGTTCGGGTGAAGCAGTCCTGCTCGGATGGCTGATGAAGCACCCGGCAGGGATCTCGCCGGTGATCGGAACGGTTAACCCGGCCCGGATCCGTAACTGTGCTGATGCTGCCCAAGTGGCACAGGCCATGAGCCGGGCCGAGTGGTACCGCCTGTGGGTGACGGCACGGGGCAACAACATCCCCTGACTTCCCCCCCAACCTGCCGGCAGCAAGGGCCGTAATGTCGCCGCACAACGGCCCTTGCTGCTGCCTGCATTCACGCCGGTTACAGTCATATCCCGTTTAGTTCGTATTGAACCTCACAAGGGGGCCCTTTTCTTGGCCTTGCCGCTTGCCGGGCGGATACGGTAGATACATGACGTCTACCATCGCCACCGAGACCGTAAGGCCGGAACGCAATATCCCAGCAGAAATCGCCCGCTCTTGGCTCCTCGTGAATGCCATGAAGACCGAGCTTTTTGACCAGTCGGCCGTGTCCCGCGCCGATTCGATCATCCTGGATATTGAAGATGCCGTGGACCCCTCGCAGAAGGACCAGGCCAGGGACAACGTGGTTAACTGGCTGACCGCCGGCGGCAAGGCCTGGGTCCGGATCAACGATGCCACCAGCCCCTTCTGGGCCGCAGACCTCGCCGGACTGCGCGGCACCCCCGGCCTCCTCGGCGTGATGCTAGCCAAGACCGAATCCGCGGACCAGGTCACTGAAAGCTTCCACCGCATGGACGGCAAGACCCCCGTCATCCCGCTGGTGGAGTCCGCCATCGGCATCGAGGAAGCCAACAACATCGCGAAAGCCCAGGGCGCTTTTCGCCTGGCCTTCGGCTCCGGCGACTTCCGCCGCGACACCGGCATGGCCGCCACTGCCGAGGCCATGGCCTACCCGCGCGCCAAGCTCGTTGTAGCCAGCCGCGTCGGCAACCTCCCTGGCCCCATTGATGGCCCCACCGTGGGCACCAACCACCCCATCCTGCGCGAGCAGACCGGCATCACGGTGATGATGGGCATGACCGGCAAACTGTGCCTGGCCATCGACCAGACCCCCGTCATCAATGAGGTCATCAGCCCCACGCCATCGGACGTCGCCTGGGCCACGGACTTCATGGCCGATTTCGAAGCCAACGGCCGCGTCATCCGTGACGGCTCGGACCTGCCCCGCCTTGGCCGCGCCGAGAAGATCATGAAGCTCGCTGTAGCCTTCGGGGTGCAGCCCGCGCTCTAGCACCCGCATGTTTTCAGGAAACCCCGTGACCGGTACCCGCTATCCGGTCCACGGGGTTTCCTGGTCTGCGCCCTGAAGCTCCGGGCGGGCAGCGGGCCTTCCCTGTCGTGCGGGCGGAGGGCCACTGCCTTTGACCGTCCCGGCCCTGGTCCGACTTGTGCCCCGGGCAGGCCGGTAGACTGGCACGGTGCTGAACGAATTCTGGGCCACTGCGCCAACCCGCTACAAAATCCTGGTCTTCAGCGCGATGGGACTGATCGCCGTCGGCATCATCCTTAACCTGGCAGGAAACACCAGCGGAAACCAGGCACTGGCCGTGGCCTCATTGCCGCTGATCGGGCTGGGACTTGTCCTGCACATCGCCGGAATCGTGGTCCGCGGCCAAGCCATCCGGAAGAACCTCCGCCGGTAATTTTCGGGCCGCTTCGGAGGCTGACGATAGGCTTGAGCCCATGACTATCAATCCGGACCTGCAGGGCCGAAGCTACCCTGCCGCAGAGGTGTACGACGTCGGCCGCGAAAAGATCCGCGAGTTCGCCCGCGCCGTGAAGGCCACCCATCCTGCACACTTCGACGTCGACGCCGCCAAGGCCCTGGGCCACACCGACCTGGTTGCCCCGCCGACGTTCGCCATCATCATCGCCCAGCGCGCAGACGCCCAGCTCATCGAGGACCCGGAAGCGGGCATCGACTTTTCCCGGGTGGTCCACGCTGACCAGCGTTTCACCCACCACCGCCCCATCCTCGCCGGTGACCGCCTGGTGGCGGAACTTCACGTGGACGGCGTCCGCGCCATGGGCGGGGGAGCCATGATCACCACGCGCTCCGAAATCTTCGCGCTCCTCGGGGACGAATCACGGGAGCCGGTCACCACCACCACGTCATCCATCCTGGTCCGCGGAGAGGGACAGTAACCATGAGCCTCAGCATCCACGAACTCAGCCCCGGCCAGGAGATCGGCAGCCGTACCATCGAGGTCACCCGTACTGACCTGGTCAAGTACGCCGGTGCTTCCGGGGACTTCAACCCCATCCATTGGAACGAGGCATTCGCCACCGGCGTGGAGCTGCCCGGCGTCATCGCACACGGCATGTTCACCATGGGCTCTGCCGTGCAGCTGGTCAGCGACTGGGCAGGCGACCCGGCCGCCGTTGTCGACTTCCAGACCCGCTTCACCAAGCCCGTGCTGGTCACGGACACCACCGGAACGGAAGAGCCCGGCGCCACCATCGAGGTGAGCGGCCTTATCGGCAAACTCGACGCCGAGGCCAACACGGCGCGCATCGACCTCACCGTTATCTCGGCGGGCCAGAAAGTGCTGATGAAAGCCCAGGCAGTGGTCCGGCTGAGCTAAAGCCGCGAAGGCGCGGCCTGACTTTCCCGATAGGGTTGTTTGGTGACTTCCACTCTCCTTTCCCAGCTGACCACGGCCGCCGTCGGGGGCCCGGCCGGCGCCTTCATCGAGGCCCGGACCGAGGCTGAGATCATCGACGCCGTGCGCACTGCGGACGCGGCCGGCGAGCCGCTGCTGATCCTTGGCGGCGGGTCCAACCTGCTCATTTCCGACGACGGGTTCCCCGGGACCGTCGTGAGGATTGCCTCGGAAGGGTTCACCGTCAACGCGGAGGACTCCTGCGGCGGGGTCGCGGTGGTAGTGCAGGCCGGGCACAACTGGGACAAGCTGGTGGAGCATGCGGTCCTGCACGCATGGTCCGGGATCGAGGCCCTCGCCGGTATTCCGGGCTCAACCGGGGCAACACCGGTCCAGAACGTGGGCGCCTACGGTTCTGATGTTTCCCAAACCATCGCCGCCGTCCGCACCTGGGACCGCGAGCGTAACGCCGTGAAGACCTTCACCAACTCTGAGCTGAAGTTCGGCTACCGGGACTCCATCCTTAAACAGACCACCGTCAACGGCTCACCCCGGTACGTGGTGCTGACTGTGGAGTTCCAGCTCCCGTTGGGCCGGATGAGCGCTCCCATCCGGTATGCCGAGCTCGCACGGTCGCTGGGCGTGGAGCAGGGCAAGCGAGCCTACTCCACGGACGTGCGCAGGGAGGTGCTGCGGCTGCGCTCTTCCAAGGGGATGGTGTGGGATTCCGAGGACCGGGACACGTACTCCACCGGTTCATTTTTCACTAACCCCATCGTCCCGGCCGACGTCGCCGCCGCCCTCCCGGAGGGCGCACCGCGCTACCCTGCGGGCAAGGACGGGCTGGTGAAGCTCTCCGCCGCGTGGCTGATCGACCAGGCCGGCTTCAGCAAGGGCTTCGGCCTGGAGCCGGGCAGCGTCAGCGGGGGCCGCGCTTCCCTGTCCACCAAGCACACTCTGGCCATCACCAACCGCGGCTCAGCCAGCGCGGCGGACCTGGTAGCGGTGGCCCGCGAAGTGCGGGCCGGCGTCGAACGCCGTTTTGGAATCAAACTGCACCCGGAGCCGCTGCTGATCGGCCTGGAGCTGTAGCCCCCGCTTCCCCATGTGCCTTCCCATGTCCCGCGGACCCGCCCGGAGCCTAGGATAGGCCCATGGCTGCGAGGGTGGGTAAACGACTTGACCGCCGGACCATGGGCAGGCTGCGGCTGGCATCCCAGAGACTGGTGCCGGTTCCAGCCCCTGCACCGGGGTTAGCGGATGGGGCCGTCTCCGTCGCCGGGACAGTCCGCTGGATGACCGCGATCCAGGCGCAGGACCTGCAGGCCGCTTTCTGGGCCGTGGGTGTGAGGGTTCCCGGAGCTGGATTAGGGGATGTGCGGTCCGCGCTCGATTCCGGCGCCGTGGTGCGGTCGTGGCCAATGCGGGGCACCTTGCATCTTGTGGCGCCCGAGGACCTGCGGTGGATGCTGGACCTTACTGCCGAGCGGCTCACCCGGGGTATCGCCGCCAGGCACCGCGAACTTGGGATTACGTGGCCGGATATTGAGAAGTGCCGCGACCTTGCGCTGGAACGGATTGCGGCTGGCGGAGCAGCGAGCCGTTCGGAGCTTTTCACCGCTTTTGAGGCCGCAGGGCAAGCCACCAACGGGCAGCGCGGAATCCATATCCTGGGGACATTGTGCCGGCATGGCTGGCTTGTGCAGGGGCCGCTGGCCGGGAACCAGCAACTGCTCGTGGGCTTCGAGAGCTGGATCCCGGTCTCCCGCCGGCTGGAGCGGCAGGAGGCCGTTGCGGAGTTCCTGTTGCGCTATTTCCGGAGCCACGGACCCGCCACCATCCGCGACTTCGCCTGGTGGACGCAGATTCCCCTGACGGAGGTGCGGGCGGCCCTCAAGGAGATCCAGAGCCGGCTGGTGGAGCTCGACTTCGAGGGCACGGGCTACTGGCTGTCCCCGGAGACAGCGTCACTGCTCGACGGCGGCGTGCCGGGACAGCGGTCGGTTCTCCTGCTGCCTGGCTTCGACGAGTTTGTGCTTGGCTACACGGACCGAAGCCTAGTCCTGGCACCCGAGCACGCGAACAGGATTGTTCCCGGCGGCAACGGCGTCTTCAAGAAGACCGTGGTGGCCGGGGGAGAGGTGACAGGCACCTGGGCGCGGGAAGGCGCAGGCCCGCGAGCCGTCGTCGTGCCTCAGCTGTTCGACGAAACAAAGCCCCTGGGGGCCACCGCCCGTGCTGCTTTCGCCCGCGCCGCCCGGCGGTACCTGGAGTTCCTGGACTCATGACCCGTGCCCCAGGGACACTGCCCAGGGACACAAAAGCGGGGCTGGCCCACAAGAGAAGGGGAAAAAAGGTGGGAAAACGGGGGGGTGCAGGGTTCTCGTGGTGGTGTTTGGCGTGCGGATCAAAAGCCCGGCCGCGACCCCCAAAAGCTTG